>JADFOI010000129.1 GCA_022562935.1 Acidobacteriota bacterium | reverse complement strand
GGAAGGATGGAGGAAGAAAGGCCGGTCTGCTCTCCGCTAGCCAAACGGAGATCGAAGAAGAGCTTCCTCCCGATCGTCCGCCAGGGGCTGCGATTGCCGAGGTTCACGAGGCGACCCAGGAGTTTCTCACCGACTGGCTGGTGAGACAAGACGTGGATGAGGCTCTGGAGTTTCTCTCCGATAGCTCACTGGCTTGCATCAACACCGACGATGACCCGGACGATGAAGTGCTGCGTAACGATCAGGCCCGCCGACTTATGAAAGAACTCATGGAGGCCTTAAACGACGAGATGGGGGATCGGGACAACCTGGCCGAAGCCGTCGAAGCCGTCATGCCGGTGGATCCGACAATACGGATGGTTCAACACGCTTACGAGAAGGACTTTGCGGTTGGGGAAATGACCGTGAAGCATGCGGAGCGGTACCTGTGTGAGAAGACCCCTGCACCGCCCGGTACGCCGGTTCCCCAACCCACCGACTATGGCATCTACTGGGGTGCGATCTTCCGATTCAAGCTCGAAGGCGATCAGGGAGGGGTTCTGGGATTGCTCTGGAAGAAGGAGAACGGGAACTGGCGCATCGTCTCCTACGAGGCCTTCGAGCAGTAGCCAATACTGTGGGCGAGAGCAAAGGAATTTGCTTGAAGCGGTAAACAATGGAGCAGGTTATGTCCGAAAAGAAGCACTCGATTCTGGCTGGGATCACCCTGGCCATACCGATTGTGCTCTGCCTTGGACAGCCGGGCCAGGCCCAGGGAGTTACTAAACTTAGTCCGGAAACGATTGCCGAGTTTGATGCTTATATCAAAGACGTCGAACGCCTGTTGCAAAAGCGCATTGATGGTGAGCGACCTTTTCTGTGGACAGACGAAGTCCCCGAGCGGAGGATCACCCTGAGGAGAGGGGATATTCTGATCGAAGGCCTGCCCGAGACTCCTCAAATCACGGGGGGACTGCTGCACGTCTGGCTGGGAGCCATGTTCATCCCCGAGGCAACAGGACCTGAGGTTTTGGCGGTTTTGCAAGACTATGACCGCCACCAGGAGTGGTATCCCGAGGCCATTGAGTCCAAGCTGTTGAGCCAGGATGGAGATGTTTATCGGGGCTACCTCAAGTTGCGCAAAAAGAAGGTTCTCACCGTGGTTCTGAACACCGAGCATGAGGCTCGCTACTCCCAGGTCTCCGACAACCGTTGGTATATGAGGTCCTACAGTACCAAGATTGCCGAGGTGGAGAATGCGGGTAAACCCAATGAAAAAGAGCTTCCCGTGGGGGAGGACCGAGGTTTCTTGTGGCGCTTGTATGCCTACTGGAGACTGGAGGAAGCCGAGGACGGAGTGTTCGTGGAGAGCCTTTCAGTATCGCTGTCGCGTCGGATCCCCTTTGGCCTGGGTTGGATTGTGAAGCCGTTTGTGAGCAGTATGCCCCGCGAGTCCCTGGAGGGAATGCTGCAGGCGACCCGGGTGGCGGTTAAGCAGAACTGAGGCTCATTGTAGAGTCCGTTCTTTGTAGCGGCCGCTCACAGAGCGGCCGCTACAACGTTGCTTGCCACCGGTGTCTATGAGTACGAAACCGAAGAACATCTCTGAGAGAGTCTTAATCTGCCTTTGCCTCGCCCTTCTCACCGTAAGTTGTTTGCCGGTTTTCGCGCAGCTCGAAGAGACTTCCGACAGCGAGCTTGATCTCGGGAGTGTTCGCGAACTCAGAGAGCAGATCGAAGACAATGACGGTTTGGAGGCTGGCCTTAAGACCCGGCTGCTGGACCTCTATGCCCAGACCATCAATGATCTTGAAGCGGCAGCACAAGCCGAAGCTCGAGTTGAAGAGTACCAGCGGGAACGATCCAACATCGAGGCCAGGGTCCAGACCCTCCGCTCCGAGGTCAATCGGGCCGAGCGGAGAGCCCGACCTTCACTTCCCCAGAACCAGAGTGCTGAACAGGTAGAAAGCGCATTGACCCGGGAGCTGTCGTTGCTGGCCTCTCTCAGGTTGTCGCTCAGAGATGCGGAAGAGCGTGCCGAGGAACGGGTCAGACGCCGAAGTGAAATCGCCAACCAGCTCGGGACCCTGGATCCGCAGATCGAATCCCTTACCAGTGAGTTGCGAGCCCCTTCCCCATTAGACCTCTCCGAGCAACTGAAGGAGGCAGCCCGAACCAGACTCCTGGCCCGGCGCCAGGCCTTGCTTCACCGGCGCGAAACTCTGCGTGCCGAACTCGCCTGGGTCGAAGAACGTGCCGTCCTGATTCCCTGGCAGCGCGATCAGGCGGAACTGAGGGTCACCCGAAGTGAAGATTTGGGATCTTGTGCATACTCGAAGAGAGCTGCTGGATGCCTTGATTAACCAGGGAGGCCGAGACTCCAGCCGACTGGAGGAACTGGTCACCGTCTTGACGAACTTTCTGGTCAGGAGCGAGGAACTGCAAAGTTTTACTCGGGAGAGACTGCTCTGGGTGCGCAGTGTCCCGGGCTCGATTGTTCCCAATTTCAAAGACTCACTGAATGCTCTTTTCTGGATCCTCTCCCCCACAAACTGGTTGCCGGTATTCGGTGCCATAGGTGGAGCCGGGGTGGACTTCCCCTTCAGAACGCTGGGCTTCATTCTCCTGTTCGGTCTGCTGTTGAAGTACCGGGGCCGGATCCGGGCTCGCCTGGACTCGCTGGCGGATGGGGTGGGGAATCCGGAAAACGAATCCTTTGAGGCCAGCCTGGAGGCGGTAGTGAACGGTTTGCTCAAACTGGCTCGACACTGGCTCAGACCGCGCGGGTTCGCTGAAGCCCACCTCGGCTGGCCGATCAGCCTCCCCGGCTGACCCGAGAGGATCTTGCCGATGCACAAGACAAGACTTGTCGGCTGGTCCGATTTGTCCTGGTGGTGACTGCCGGAATTGGATTGTTTGCAATCTGGGCTGAGGCCCTGCCCACGCTGCAGGTTCTCCGGCGCGTCCAAATCTGGCCCTCGATTCAGCTGATGGAGAGCACGGTCCCGGGAAGAGGTCAGTTGAGCACCATCCTGGCTTCCGGGGCGGAGTCATCGGCGGCTCCACAGGAAGCCGAGACCAGCGAAACCATCTCGGCCCTCCCTGTTCCCGTGATTCCGGCTTCCCCCGCTTCTCAGGTAAGTGGGAGCCAGCCCTCTTCGGTCTTGAGTCTTTGGAATCTTCTCGAAGCTCTGGTAGCCGCTATTTTGACCGTTGTCGTTGCCAGAAACGCCCCGGGAGTCGTGGAACTCCTTCTGCTGAAGAGAACGACCTTGGACAAGGGGGCGAGGATTGCCTTCGGCTCACTGGTGCGCTATGCCGTTGTGATCCTCGGAATCATCATGACCTGCGGGTTCCTGGGAATCAGTTGGTCCAGCGGCCAGTGGCTGGCCGCTGCCTTCAGCTTCGGTCTTGCCTTTGGCCTCCAGGAAATTATTGCCAACTTCGTTTCGGGGCTGATCCTGCAGCTGGAGCGACCCATCCGCGTCGGAGACGCGGTCAAGATCGGAGATTTGGAGGGTCTCGTGACTCGAACTCAAATCCGGGCCACAACCATCTCTCTCTGGAATCGCAGTGAAATGATCGTCCCCAATAAGGAATTCGTGACCAAGGCTCTCATCAACTGGACTTTGACCGATTCAAAACGAAGACTCGAAATCCCCCTTCGCGTGGAATATGGCACCAGTGTACAGGAGGTCAAAAAGGTTCTTTTTAAGGTTGCCGAGCAATACCCGGAAGTGTTGAAGAGCCCTCCTCCCCGGGTTCTGCTCCTGGAATTCGGAGAGGATGCGCTGAAGTTCGAACTGAGGGTGTTTGTCGATTTTGGTCAAGGTCTGAAAATCAAAGACGAGCTCCTGGTGGCGGTGGATCAAGCCTTCCACGATGCGGGTATTAAGTTCGCCTTACCCCAACTCACCATACAGATGCCCGAAGGAGCCCGGGGTAAGCAGTGAGCCCGAAGTCCGGCGACAGGGACCTCAGGAATGGGGCAGGGATGGATACCACAGAGGTCTCCGGAATGTGGGAGGCACCTCAGGTGCCGAACAGCCACAAAACAGCCCTGGATTTTCGGTTTCGGCACCTGAGGTGCCTCCCATATTCCGGAAATCCCTGCTCAGCGGAGGTATTTACCACCTCCGTAAAGTCCCTCTACCCTTCCCGGCAAGGCCACTTTAAACTCCGGCCTCCTACGGCTTTGACTTATCCCTTCCCCAAAGGTAGGTGATCCCGATTTGTAAAGCCCGATTGAAGGTGTCCCGCCCGGCGATATGGTGGACGTAGCCGCCCTGAATTAACAATCGCCGGTTGAGCGCTCGACCGGCTCCTACGCCCAGGGAGAAGATGTTGAAATCTTGATTCAGGTTGAAAACGAAAGTGGGAAGCACCGCCAGGAAAACGCCCTTGGGCAGGATGTGGAAGGTCTGGATGTTTAGCTCAATGGACCGAATATGTTGTGGATCCTGCGGGGTTCCATTACCCGGGTCGGATCCCCCAAGGCTGCCCAGAGAATGGAGGTACCTTCCGACAATATAAACGGGAAATTTGTCGGTCGGGTTGAGAGCCAGTAAGGCTGCGGGCGCGATGATATAAGTGCCCAATCCGGTTCCCTTGCTCGCATCGCCGGTAGGCAGCCGGATTTCCGCAGCGGCGGCAATGGCCGTCAAACGCCTGCTCAGGTCCTCGTGAATCATGAAACCCCCACCGATATCGATATCCCCTATCCCAACCGGAGTATCCTGATTGGGAATCGAGAAGTCATGGAGGGGAACTCTCACCCAGACAGCGCTCGAGTGGTTGATGGCATACCAGGGCCGCAATCGGTTGGTAAATAACCTGACATCATTGGGCAAGAAATTGGCCTGGAAGGTGTATTCGAGCCGGTTGATCATGCGAGTGGGATCCAGAAACCTTTTGACCTCGGGAACGGAAACGGCTTCGATCAATCCTCTTTGTCTGGTGCCGGATCGGGGTCCGGCGTGGGCAGTTGAATTCGGACTCCGTTGGATTTCACCCGTACTGTCCGTGTCCTCGACCTCTGCTTCCGCCTGGGAGGGTGGGGAAGCTCCGCTTTCCTGGAAAACCACTCCCCGTACTGAGACCAATACAAAGAAAAAAACCAGTAAGACGGGGTGTTGAGCGATCCGAAACATCATTTTCTCTAGCCGCACCGTGGGAGGGATTCTATCAAAAGGCCAGACGCGCTCGCAGCCCGAACACCCAGATCGAATCCTGGTCGGAGTTGGTTACAGAGACTGTCCCCGAACTTTCCTATTACAGGCCCAGGATAGCAGCCCCTTGATTTGAGGGAACCGTCACAATGAACAGGCGTGTCTTTACTCTGAGACGTCAGGGGGCATGAGTCTGAAGGCAATTGACCAGGTGATGTAAAAGTGATACACTTCTCTATAAAAAGGGGATGACCATGCCTACCGCCAAGAAGCGAATTAATGTCACTATTGATGATGAGACATACAAAGTACTTGAGAAATTATCAAAGAAGCGAGCAAAGTCGATCTCCAGTGTGAGTCTCAATTTGATTGAACAGGCTTTGGAACTCCAGGAGGATTTGCACTTCTCCAGTATTGCGGATGAGCGCTTGACCAAGAGGGAGAAGCGGATCTCTCATCGGAAGGCTTGGGAGTGACTTATCGGATTGTATATCTGGAGAGTGTTGTTCGAGAGGATATTCCTAAGCTATCCAAAGCCGCGAAGCAACAAATTCGAAAGTCGATTGAAAACAAGCTCCCCAATAATCCTATCGAATTCGGCAAGCCGCTTCGATACAGTTTAAAGGGAGCTCGACGTATCCGGGTCGGAGACTACCGAGTCATCTATCGCATTGAACCTCCATCGACCGTTGTCATTCTAAAAATTGGGCACCGACGGGAAGTCTACGAGGGCTAGCCGAGACTATGCATAATCCCGGCTATCTTTCCCGCTTCCATAATTGTGGGGATGCTGGTTTTTGCGTTTGCGAGTCGAAGCCGATGTATAGAGAGATGATGATCACCCCCAGGGCCAAGCCGGCGATCGTGTCCAGCACGTAGTGGAAGCGGCCGTAAACGGTGGCAACAATGACTCCCAGGACCATCGGGAGGAGCAGGTAAGCGAGCCGTCGCTGTCGTTTCCAGGCCACCACCAGAACGATGATTGAGGCGGACACGTGGGTGCTGGGGAAAGCACCCCCTCGTGACCCGCCGCGCGAAGAGATCTCGTGGACCAGGTTGTAGAAGAAATAATCGGCGATTGGGCCCTGGGGTGGATCCGCCAGGTAAAAGGGACTGTCCACGGGGAACAGGATAAAAAAGAGGTAACTCCCGTAAAAGGCGACGCAGACCAGGAAGAGCAGTTCTCGAAAGGCCAGCATCTGCCCTCTGCCGTACCAGTAACCTCCCACCACGGGGAGCATGACCATGAAGGAAAAGTAACAGAAGTGGAGGTATTCCGAGAGGGGTACCCAGTTCCATCGCTCACTTAAGTAAAGGCTCGGATGTCCCTGGAACAAGTTCGCTTCGAGGGATCGAATGGGCTCGGTCAGTCCCCAGTCCCCGAAGGCCGCAGCCAGGAACTCAACCTCTTTGTAAAACAGTGGAAAAACCATGACCGGATACCAGTCGTGCAGAAACTTCCAGAAGCGCCTTGACCGACTCGAGAGCGAGCGCAGCCACAGCAGGGACGCGGCCGTGGTGAGATGAAGACAGAAGAGGAGGAGCAGGTGCGCCACCTGCTCTCGAAACAGAACCATCAGCGAGGCCGTCACCAGCAGGTAAACCGCCGTCAGCTCATCGGTCCGGCGCTGGAGGCGCCTCAGCAAGGCAGCTTCACCCATACGGTCGTTATCATCAGCCAAGGGATTTCTTTTACGCTCCAAGAGCCCAAAAGTCCAACGGCTCACCGATCAGGCACCCTCAAAGGAACATTCAGGTATACTTGGGCGCATACAGTTACAGGATGGAGAGCAATCCCATAACTTGTTGATTTTACATGACGGAGGAGTGGCCGAGTGGTTGAAGGCGGCGGTCTTGAAAACCGCTGTACTCGTAAGGGTACCGTGGGTTCGAATCCTACCTCCTCCGCCAATTCGATCTGCCGTTTTCAAGTCCCCAGAAATAACGCTTGACTGTATCGGGAGGGTGACTCATCTTAGGCCTGTGAAGGGTACAGAAAGACGTCGATTTGAACGTTGGGAGACTTCGATCCCCTGTGCTGTGGAATGGGAAGGATCGTCCACCACAGGCCGAATCGCCAACCTCTCTTTCGGCGGTGCATTGATTAAGCAGGTGGAGGTCACGCCTCCCAAGGGCACTCGTGCCACGATTCGGTTTGAGGTCCAAAAGAAAGAGATTAAGCTGACCGGTAGTCTGGTCGCCAAAATCTTGAGAACGGTTGAGGAGTTCAAGGAAGAAGGCAAGGGGATGGTGTGGCTTGGTGTGCAATTTGAAGGACCGGAAGAAGAAATCAAGTCCAAGCTGATCCCCGTCTTTCAAACTCTTTTTCCTGATCAGGACCAGTAGCTTCCGACTACTTTCCCGACAGGGTATAATCGGTTCCACGTCAACCCAGGCAACAACGACCCAGGCAGGAGATCATGAGTCTTCGCTCAATTATCAGTTACTTTTCGAATGATCTGGCCATTGATCTAGGTACTGCCAATACCCTCATTTATGCTCGGGGAAGAGGAGTCATTGTCAATGAACCTTCCATTGTGGCCATCAACAGAGTCAACAATAGAGTGGAAGCGGTCGGACACCAGGCCAAGGAGATGCTGGGCCGCACGCCGGTGAACATTGTTACCATCAAACCGATGAGAAATGGGGTGATTGCCCATTTTGACCTGACTGAAGAGATGCTCAAATACTTCATCAAGAAGGCCCATTCCCGGAAGCATTTTCTGGCTCCGCGAATCGTCATTGGTACCCCATCGGAGATCACTCAAGTGGAGAGGCGGGCGATCAGGGACACGGCCTGGGCTGCCCGAGCCAGCGAGGTTTACTTAGTGGAACAGGCCATGGCTGCGGCCATTGGTGCGGGGCTCCCTGTCACAAAAGCGGGAGGAAATTTGATTGTTGATATCGGTGGAGGAACGACCGATGTTGCTGTGATCAGCCTATCCGGCATTGTCTATGGCCGCTCAGTACGGGTGGCAGGTCACGCCATGGATGAGGCCATCATCCAATACATCAAAAGGAAGCACAATCTGCTCCTGGGAGAGCGTGGAGCTGAGCAAGTAAAAATTGAAATAGGCTCAGCGGCACCAATGGATGAGGAAATGACGATGGAGATCAAAGGGCGTGATCTGATCGAAGGTGTGCCTAAGACCATGACCATCACGGATACGGAGGTGCGAGAGGCCTTGTCCGACACCATCGACGCCATTGTCAATGCCGTGCGTGCGGCCTTGGAACGAACGCCTCCCGAGATTTCCGCAGACATAGCCGATAAGGGTATGGTTGTGACCGGAGGGGGAGCCCTCCTAAAGAACCTGGATGTACGACTCACGAAGGAGACAGGACTTCCTGTGTTGTTGGCTAAGGAGCCTATGTCGTCAGTAGTTCTGGGTATAGGGAAAATGCTCGGTGACATGACCCTCCTCAAGAGGATCAGCTCTGGGTGAAGGTGTCTTGGCGACGAGTCTAGATGAGCGGAGATTGTGACTACTGTGGAGCGTTCTTCCACCGGAGTGTCCACTGACCGGACACCTGGACCGGTACCAACTCAGATGGAGAGATGGACTTCTGATCGCTTTGAATGACTGCCCACCTTCCTGCAAAAAAGGTGGACCTGCTCCCAGACTTCACCCGTTGTGATGAAATTCTGACGGCCTTGAAACCGAGCGGAACGTTGCGGGGACGGCGCTTGGAGAATTGAACATGGCGGATAGGCTCACGACGAAAATGGGAAGACCGATGGAGACGAAATACCTGATGATGAAACCGTGTATGGAGAGGAAGTAATCGATGATGGATTTTCCGATGAGTTCTGTTGAAATGCTGACCATGCCCTTGAGTAAACGAGAAGGCGCGGACGTGATGTCTTCTAACGACGTGTTTGGTTTGTTGTCTGAAACGGCCGTCTCCAAACATCCACACCGATGTTCCCAAGTAGAGGGTGAATAAGACCAGCACCGGCTGAAGAATTGTATTTCGGGTCATATTTTCCTCCCAGGATTATCGGTTAGTATACACCAAAGATCACCTTCCGTTGGATGTTGTAAGAGTCTCCTCGCTGCCTCAGTGATCTTCTTCGTCTAAGGCGCGAAACACGGGGATGAGCTGCGAGCTCACCTTTTCTATGGGGTCCTGAAATTGTACTCCAATG
>JADFOI010000128.1 GCA_022562935.1 Acidobacteriota bacterium | reverse complement strand
TATGGACAATTCCACATTCTTGCGGGGATGGAGACGACAGGGATGAAAGATGAGAAAGTCCTCTCCCAAGAGACCCTCCTCTTCCACAAGCCGCACGGTGATCGCATCCAAATTGAGAAATGTGGCTGGGTCAATACCGTTGTTCACGACATGAATACGATGGGATTTCCCGTACAGTCTCAAAAACTGTTCGCGGCGACTCTCAGAAATCGTCACGTAGTGGATTTTGGGATGGAGCTTCTTGAGTATGGTCCATGGTGAATGGTCCAGGTGAGGCAGATAATTGGCGTAGAAGTAAGGAGAGTCGTGCCCCCAGCTGACTATCTCCATCGACTCCGACTCAGCCAACTTCCACAGGGCGGAAGTCAAGGGAAGATTGTAGGGCATAGTGAGGACGTTGTGGGCAAGAACAATGTCACAATCTCGTAACTGTTCCCTCAGATACCCCTCAATCTCGCTGGCGAGTGTTTCTATGCCTCGAGAATCGTTCCCTTCTACCAGTAATCGATGGGCCTGTAAGACGTGTCTGTTTCTAGATCCCAATAAGGGATGGATCTCAATCGGATAATCGCGATTAAGCGCCCCCCCAGCGCCCGCCAGAACCTTGACTCGATAAGAATAGCGATCCAGCAGAGAAGATTGCTGATCCAGAACTTCTTCCACACCTCCCACAACAGGAAGACAGGAGTAGTGTAACAAACCGATCGTCAGATTCCTCACTTCGTTTTTTTCTTTAAGCCGTTCGATCATGCCATCTCACTGCAATGCTGGAGTTACCCACCTGCCGCTTCACTGGGCAACTTACGTGCCAGTGCTCAACCGGGTTGTTGGAAAAGAGGTACCGAGTTCGCCTGTCAACAGGTGTTGTGGTCGTGATCCCTGCTCGTGCGGTTGCACTCAAGCACAGTCTAACATGCGTGACGACACCCAGCAAAGAGTCTAATGCCCCCTTTATGGAAGGACCATGCCCTGTACTGGCAGGTTTAGTCAATGGGTAAACCGCAGATGATCAGCCGATGCCTGCTCAATCCTTTCGGACGAAGAAGAAAACGTCTTTCTGAAAGTCCTGACTCACCGCGCTCCTCCAGAGGTGACCAGGTCCGATGTAGCACCATTAAGTACATATTTGCTGGGAAAGTTGGTAGAGTAGGTTGAGCAAATCCCGCTCCAGCACCTCATAAGAATAGTGCTGACGTGCCAACTCATAATTTTCCTGACCCAGCCGCTCTCGCAGCTTGTCGTTTTCCAGAACTTCTCGGATATCGCGAACCGCCTCCCGGGATGCGAAGCCGTCAATGGTAATGACTTGAAAACCCTTTGGCTCGATGTCGACGATATAAATCGAGTAGCGGTTCACGACAATTGGCTTCCGATAGTAGAGGGTTTCCAGGAATGCGTTGCCGAAACCCTCGTAGCCGGAGGGATAGGTCACCAGATCCGCACACTGGTAAACGTCTCCGATGGAATATTGTTTTTCTCCATTTGGCCCCTTTCCTCTGCGCGCTCCAATAAGATGCTCGATAGCACGAACCTCAACTCCCCAGTGCTCGGCATACTCCAAGATGCGCCGGTAGTAATGGTCTCCCTCATCACCGCTGGCGTGAGAGATGACCAAGACAGGATTTTCCAGATTCATCAAAGAGACAATTTCAATGGAACGCTCTATCAGCTTACGCGGGACCACTCGGGTGGGCTGCAAGACCAAAACGTCATTTTCTCCGAGTCCGATCTTCTCTCGCAGGTCCGAGGCATAGTCATCGGGAGGCGCTGGAGGCAACGCGTAATCATAGACATTGGGAATCAACGTATTGGATATGCCCTGACGGTAACTCAGCTGTGCGCTGGCAACGGAGTTAATCACAACGTGGCACATGTTGTGAAGATTGGGAGGAAAAGCACAGGTGAGGTAATCTTTCGCACTGTTGACCAGAAAGCGCTCCCTCTCCCAATAGAAATCGTGGTGATGAGCAATCGTGGGCAAACAAGTCTCAGCAATGAACTGGGTCAGTGCCAGCCCCAAGGGGATGTTCATCGGAATAGCCAGCGCATTTTCGGCAACAATCAGATCGATATCAAACTGCTTTATAAAGAGATACAGCTTTGCCTTGAGATGATTCTTGATTTTCTCAATAGACTGCGTCACTTCAGGACTGCGATGGTGCCTGCCGAAACAGCCTGCACTAGTTGCCTCAATACTAGGATGACCGAAATAGGCTTCTTCAACTACAAGGCTTTTCTCCGCAGGTCGGTCGCAAAGCCCAGCAAAATAGAAACATTCATACCCATTTCGCTCTAATACTGCAGCCCACTTTTCGATCTCCAAAGAGACTCCATCCGTGCCGGCTATGCGCGTGGATACGAAACCCACCCTCTTAAACCCCACTTCCCGAAAAGGACCACTCATCGCAACACACCTCAATTAGCTAACAAACTCTCTATTTTACATTTTTTCCGAATTCACTATCCTGTTGCAAGTCCACGGTCGACAGGTTGTCTTTCAGGACCTCGATACGTCCTGGTCGAATATACCCAGTCAGCCTCTTGAAAGTGGGTTAAATCACCCATTTAGAACTTTGTGGAGGCTATACACTGAGTACTTAATCGAGAACCTGGTGAACGTGAACGGTCAAGTCACCCAGCAGGTTGGTGTAGCTCCCATACTCGTTGTCGTACCAGCCGAAGGCCTTGGCATGGGTCACCGGGATCTTCACGATCCCGCTGTCCAGATGCTGGATGACCTCCGGGTCCAGACCTGGAATTTGGGCCAGGTCCACACTGACGAAACCGGTACGGGTATGGGTCTCTGCCGCCTCGATCACCACGGCGGCCTTCATACCCATCACGTCGGAGGGCACGTTTTGGTCCTCACTGTAGACCAACAGTCCCTTCTGCGGACCCGCAGCAGCCGCATCAGCGTAAATCTTGTTGAGCTTATCGCGGTGAACCGAGCTTTTGTCGTCCCCCTCAAGAATCGTCTGGAAGGTAATGTTGAGGATGATCAACGACTCGGTGAGGATCGGGACACGCACCGAATCGGCCATAAAGCCAATGGACCGAATTTCCGGGATGACCTGTTCCAGGGCTTGGGCGGCACCGGTCGAGGTCAAGATGATGTTATTGAGCACACTGCGGTTGCGGCGCAGGTCCCGGGCTCCGGCCTTGGGAACCGTGTCCAGCACACTTTGGCTGTTAGTGGCCGCGTGCACCGTGCTCATCGAGGCAGTCATGATCTTCGACGAGTCGAGGTTGTCCAGCAGCGGCTTGACCATGTGGGCCAAAGCGGTGGTGGTGCAGGATGCGGCTGAGATCAGGTGGTGCAGGGAGGGGCTCAAGACCTCGTGGTTCACGCCATAAATCAGAGTCACCGCGTCTTGGGGCTGCGGCTGGCTCTTGTCTTTGATCTTGAAGGTCGCGCTGTTCAGGACCTTTTCCGCTCCTGCTTCCAGATGCCCCCGCAGTGACCCCTGGGGGTGATTCGCGGGACGGGTCGGATCATTGAAGGCGCCGGTGGCATCGACCACGATGCGCACCCCATGATTTCGCCATCCGATGTCCTTTGGATTACGAGCACTCTGCAGGATGGTGACGGGGACACCGGCAACTTCCAGCAGGTTTTTCTCGCGATCGACGATCTTGACGCAGGGCGCAGCGTTGACTCCAAAGAGAAAGCGATGAAGGGAGCCGTAGGTTGAGTCCTTTTCGATCACGCTGCAGACCGCCTCCAGGTTGGTGCCCACCTCCCGTCCGAAGTTGACCACGATCTTTGAGAAATATTTACGGGCAACATGGTGCCACAACGTCAACTTACCGGTGCGGCCAGAACCGTTAATACCCAGTGCGTCCTCTGTCTGCAGTTTCGTCACAACTCCCTCTGTTTGGTTCAGATTACTCAGGACTTACCGCACCAGCCCGTGTCTTTTGATGATGGTGACTGGGTGCCTTCCCAGATACACGGATCCGTCGATGCCGTTGATGGAGAGAAACTCTCCTGTTGCAATCGGGTGGCCGGCCAACTTGGATTCCCTCTTCTCCTCGCTCACCTGCAATAACCGGCAGCCGACCACGCAGATTCGTCCCAACCGCTGAGCCGCCAGTGCAGCGTGGCTGGTGGCCCCTCCCAGCGCCGTCAAGAGTCCATCGGCCTTCAGGATCAAGTGGATGTCATCGGGTACCGTGTCGGGTCGCAGCAGGATAATCGGGTCGTCTGGGTACCGCTTTTTCAGTTGGGTCAGGTCTTCAGCCGTGTGAGCCACGCGTCCACTCACCGCACCGCCGCCCACACCGATACCCGTGGCCGCCTTCGAGTCCTCCAGAGCCTGGCCGGCCACAAAGGTGGGCAAGGAAGAGGTCTGAAAGAACACGATGTCCCGGGTCTGGAGGATATAGAGGTCCTTCGGGTTATCGCTTTCAAAGGTGAATTCGATCTCCTGGTGGTGCATCTCCTGTTCATGGATTAAGTTCTCGGCATAACGACGCATGCTCTGGTAGATCTTCGGAAAATCCTTTTCCAAGGAGATCCCGGTCTCCTCGCTTTCCGAGAGACGCTGATGTTCACTCACCGGAAAGGTATCCACCAACCCACTCACCACGTCGTCTCCCTGGCCCTGGATAATGAAGTCTCCATAAAGCTGCACGTCCTCGGGCCCTTCTCTCGGGTGGTGGGTAAACAGTGCCCCCGTACCCGACTTGGCATGAAGATTACCATAGACCATGTTTTGCACGAGAACCGCTGTACCCCATTCATCGGCAATCTTCAAGGCGCTGCGGTAAACGCGCGCCTTGTTCGATTGCCAGGACTGCATCACCAGGTCGATACATCTCATGAGCTGTTCGAAGGGATCGTCCACAATCTCCAGACCGTGGTCGAGAAGCAGCGCGCGGTACCGGAGGGCCAATTCCTTCATCATCTGCGGAGGCAACAGGGACTTCTTGAGCACCGAGTACTTGTGTTTGGCCTCCCCCATCAGCCCGTCAAACAGATCGCGATTGATGCCCAAGCTCATCCCCCAAAACTGTAAGAAGCGCCGGTAGGCATCCCAAGCCGCCCAGGGCCTATCCGTCTTGGCGGCGAAGCCGGCGGCGATCTCCGGGTTCATTCCGACGTTCAGAAAAGTATCCAGCATCCCGGGCATGCTGATGGCCGCACTGGAGCGCACGGAGAGAAGGAGCGGGTTCACCGGGTCTCCGAAGCAGGAGCCCGTCAAACGTTCCAGCTTGGCAATCTGCTTTCTGATCCGCTCCACATTTTCGTGCCGCAACTCGGCGAAGTCCAGGACCGCCGAACGGCAGCGGTAGGCCTCGGTGGTCAGGATAAAGCCAGGTGGAATCGGGAAGCCTTGGCAAGCCAACTCCTTGAGCATATAGCCCTTGTATCCAAGTAAAATGTTGCCTTCCCCGGAGGTCTTGTGCCCATAGATATCCGAGAAGCACCGGTCCACATCATAGGTCATCAGCAGGTTGAGTCCCGTGCGGTCCAGCTTCCCCCTCTGTTCGGTCAGAGTGTACAGAATCTTGCCCAAGAGGTTGTCGAGTCTTTGCAGCCCAAAGCTCTCGGCGATCAAATCACGCAAAAAGGTCTCGCTCACCTTAAGGATCTCTTCCTGCGCATTGCTCTCGGCATCGCGGGTTAACAGACCCTTCTGGAACATCCGTTCAACGATCCGTTGAAGGGGCCTTTCGTACACGTCCAGAAAGCGAACACGAATCAAATAGTGAATACTGTGGGAAATAAACTGAAAGATGTTGATGAACTGGTCCACCGTAAAGGCCTGGGCTTGGAGCGCCTGCTCCAGCATGGAAATTCCCATACTGAGACCCGTGGCTCGGCAACCGTCGACCCGCAGTGCCCGGTACACCAGGTGCAGCCATCTACAGATCCTCTGCAAGTCGCTCTTGGTGATGTACTCCAGATTCTGGCTCGCGACCATTTCTTCAAAGAGCACGTTGGCCAACGATTCGATGCGAAAGGTGAGACCCATGGCCTGAAACCGCATCTCCAGGTAACGGCCGGACATACTGGGAATGCCTACGGCAACGTGGCGCTTGAGGTAGATATCCTCGATTGCCTGGGTTTCTTCCTCGCTCAGGATCATCTCTTTGAGCTTCTCGAGCATGCCCAGAAGGATCCCCAGAGACGCTTCGTGTCTCTGGGCTGCCAGGGCCCGTTCCAGCTCCCTGACCTGGCTGCGGTTGAGGTGCTCAAAAGCCTGCAACTGATCCAGCAGGTGCTCATGGTCCAGCCCGTACTTGCGCTGGAGCAAGTGCCTCAGTCGAAACAGCAGCTCCACCTTCTCCACATCGAGAGGTTCTACCCCAGAGACCTTCGACAGGCGCCGTTTCAGTGCCTCGCCGTCCAGTGCAACCGCTTCCTCGACCCCCCCATCCCCACCAGCAACACTGGCCAGGAGGCGGTGCAGGGGTTCATAGGTCTTGCTGTTGAGGTCGAGGCCTTTGTAAGTGTTCGGGGGAATGTACTGCTTCAGTGGTTTACGATCGCCTGTTGTCCAGAAACGCGCAATGGCTTCAATGAAAGGGACCAACATTGAATTGCTCTCGACATGGCAGAGTTTACGGAGAAAGTGGCAGAGCGGATCCTTGAGCTTTCCGATCTCGTCGATACGGGTGGAGATGTCCCGCAGTTCTCCCTCTGCACCGATGTCGCTGAAGTAGGCAGGAAAGAGCTTCAGCAGGTGCTTCACCTGGTGGTACACGGGACCGACGTCGCTGCTCAGAAATCGCGAGATGTCTTTCTGAAACAGATCAGTGTCAGCGATGAAAACTCCACCCATCTTGAGCTGAACAACCAAAGCAGCCAGCAGCCGGCGGGTCAAATGAGGGTCACTTTGAATCAGGGTGAGATAGGTCCGAATGTTCTTGAGATGGGCAGGATTGACCTGCACTGCCCACTTCTCGGTGTAGCCATGAAATTCTGGGTAATGAAAGTCCCAGTCGATAATCTCATCGATCACCGCATCGGCCCAGTTGGGATCCCGAGCAGCAAGCACCTTCAGACCAATGGTCGTGACCAAGTGGTCCACCGTCTGTGTCTCGGGCAGCCGGGCATGACGAAGGGTGGCAAAGGTTTCGTGAATACACTCCTGCACCTTGCTCTGGTCGGCGCTCTCGAGTACTTCCTCGTAGCAGCGCCGCATCTCGCGCAGGGCCATCTCGTGTACGGAAGTGAGGGCGTCGGTACTCACCACCTGAACAAGCCAGTGGATTCTCTCTAACAGGTTCTGCCACTCTTCGTTCTCCTCGGACTCCACGGCTGAGACAGCCTCCAAATAGCTGCGCGTGATTCGCGCATTGTCCGGGAGAGCAAGCAGTTCCCGAGCACGTTTCTCCAGGGAGCCCTGACGCCCACGCAGATCCTCCAGATCGGCCTGCCAGGATCTCAGGCGATTATGAGAAATGCAGGCCACAGCCTCAGGGAGTGGATCCTCCCTGGATGGGCCCGTGAGGCGGCGCTGGCGAAACCACACCACGGGATCTTCCCGCGCCAACCAGTCTTCATAGCACTGCCCGAGAGCCGCGGTGAGTAACTCGACCAGGGGTTTCAGCAGGGGCTTACCCGGCTCTCCCGCCAACAGCACGGCCTGGGTTACACGCCTCAGGCCCGGGGTTGAGGCTACGGCGTAGGTGGGCGCGACGTGAAGAATCTCCCCCAGACGACGAAGAGCCTGATTTGTCGGAGTGACATTCCTCACCAGGTGCTCCTCCGAGGTGCTGACCACTTTCTCCAGATAGTACAGCAAGTTACGAATGCAAACTTCACGTAGCGCATCGGGAGTCGACTGCTCAGCCACCTGGGTGTAGAGCCCACAATAGGCCCCAACCGCATCGGCCCCTCGTTTGTGATTGTTGTAATAGGAGAAGTCGCTCATGGCCCGGGAGTGCAGATTCTCTAGAGTCTGCGCCCAGTCCACGTCGTCGGTGTTGATCTCTGTGAGCAGCTTCTCCATCTGTTGATGGATGCCGTAACGGTCGGAGTTCACCTCCAGCAAAACCTTTTGCTCCTCAGGGATCACGGCTTCTAGGTTGGATTGCGGGAGATCCGCTTCAATGCCCTTAGATTCCATCGTTGCTATTCCTACTGTATGGTAATTCACATGCAAGATCGGGTGCAAAGGGGGAGGGTAAACAGGGATTTTGGAAAAAGTGTCGGCAAGCCTCCTTGGCTCGACGGAAACCCGCGGATCGTGTTTCTGGGCAGTATTCCATTCCTGGTGATTGGTACTGTTTTCGAATCCAAACGTTACGATACCCATCGAATTGGAACAAAATGTGGCGTATAACATTAGGCATGGGTAGGATCTTTGTCATCGGCTCGAACGAGTCACGGGTAGGAGGTTTCAAGGTAGAGTCTGAAGAATTCTGGACTTGTCCTACTCATCTACCTCCTGGACGATTCGTTATTTTATAGTCCTGAAAGGACTGACCCTATGAAGCATAGTGCCGTAACCCAACACAGTGACTCTCTACAGATTTCCTACCTTGCAGAGCGTCAACTTTGGCTGACCCACCTGCGCTGGATTGCCATCGGGGGAATTCTTGCAGCAGTTATCGTTGCCGCCTCGGCTGGCCTGGTTGTTCAAGCACTGCCCCTGCTCCTGGTGGTTGCATTGATGGGGATCTACAATCTGATCTTTTGGACAGCGTCTAGAGTCATTTCTGATCAGGTCTCAGCCCCCCTCCTCCAGAAGAGGGTGTTTCTCCAGGTCCTGTTGGACCTGGGTGCGCTGACGATGCTTCTTCACTTGGCTGGTGGTGTAGAAAATCCGTTTGTTCTGTTCTTTGCTTTCCATATGGCCATTGCCGCCATGCTCTTGCCCCTTAAAATGGCGCTCTGTTTGGGAGTCGCGGCCAGCGTGTTTCACGGAGCCTCCGTGTTCGCAGAATTTGCCGGAGTCTTGGCACATCATCCTCTCCGTTTTGCTCCTTCCCTGTCTGACAGCTTCATTTCCGATTTTGCCATCTGGCGCTCGCCATCCTTTTTGCTGGGCTACCTCCTGGCGTTTATTCTTATGCTCTTCGGGGTCATCTATTTTGTGCACTCGATCGCAGCACGTTATCGGCACGCCGAGACGTTGCGCCAGGAACAGGAGCGGCTGGCCCTTTCCAGAGAACGCCTGGCACATATAGGGGAAATCTCTGCTGGAGTTGCCCACACCATTCGTAATCCCCTACATGGTCTTCTGAACTGCGTTGATATTTTGAAGGCCAAGGGGGCACGAAATGACTCCATCCAGGACACGCTTTCTCTGATGTCCGAGGGATTGCAACGGATCGAGAACGTGACCCAGAGACTTCTGGTGCTCACCCGGGAAACTCCTTTGC
>JADFOI010000127.1 GCA_022562935.1 Acidobacteriota bacterium | reverse complement strand
GTTGCCGAGGAACTCGTCGAAGCCGTGCGCCGTGGGCAGGTGCTTGTCCTGATCACCGAGATGGTTCTTGCCGAACTGCCCCGTCATGTAGCCGCGCTCTTTGAGAAGGCGCGCGATGGTGGGATCGTCCGGGTGGCTCCCATTCTCGGCACCGGGGAGTCCAACCTTGCTGAGACCGGTTCGGAAGACGCTCTGGCCGAGAATAAAGGACGCCCGGCCGGCCGTGCAGGATTGCTCGGCATAGTAGTCGGTGAAGCGCATGCCTTCATTCGCGATGCGGTCGATGTTGGGCGTGCGGTACCCCATCAGGCCATGCGTGTTGGCGCTGATGTTCGTGTTGCCAACGTCATCGCCCCAGACGACCAGGATATTGGGTCGATCCTGCGCTGCGGCACTGGCGGATAGGGCCAAAATGGCCACCGTCACCAGGAGCCAAAATCGTTGAGTTCGCTTGGTCATGGAAATCCTCCCTCTCATGTTCAATAAGTCTGGTCAGTAGACCACTTGTTGGTCCTGAATGATAGAAAGTAGTCTGAATTGCCCCTTCCCCGCAACTGTTACTTGTGACAGTCTCCAGGTCAGCGCCATCGGTACTAGACTCTTCTCAACTTGTTGACTTACAGGAGTCTTTTTGGCAATGACGAGCGTGTCACCGATTCTGAAGTCTTACCAACCTAAACTGGCGCGAAGGTGGAGAACATTTTCTCAACTACTACCCGCCTGGTAGCTCTGACAGTTGACTCACCACCTTTGGTTCTAGACAATCTTTCACCACATGAATGACTTCGATTTCTTTACAAATCGCGCACACCTGAGGGCAAGCAAGAAGTTGATGCGGCTGCCATCCAGTTGGCTGCGCGCTCAATTTGGAGCTGCCCGGAGATTGCGGCAAGAGGTCAGCAGATGACTGCAACCAGCTTTTATCAACGCCTCACGGTTCGCCGCGATGTACTCACGCTTTTAGGTGGCATCTTGTTCAGCCTTGCCTTCACGGCATTGATCGCATGGGCCGGAAGCCGCCTGGATGCCATCGAACTCCTCCCGGATCAGGGTGAGGCCTGGTACTACTGGAAACTGCCCGAACCCACTTTCTGGACCCATTTCTCAGCCTGGGGTTTGTACCTTGCACATCAGCTGACCTTTTGGGGGCTGATCTACTACGCTCAGACGTACGTGCGGCGATATACGACCGGCCTGAAGCCGGTCAACCTCGTGGCCCTTGCCATGACGGCACTCTTCATCGTTCTTCATTTCATTCAGACCCACATCTGGTACGACGGCTTAGCCCAGGATGTTTCGGTTTTCAGCTCCCAGAACTCGGTGATCGTACTTTTGGTGTGGGTGCTACTCATGGAAAACAATCGTAGAGGGATGTTTTTCGGCAGAAAGCTCCCGGTGGGCAAAGAAATCGTGCGCTGGGCGCGGACCTACCACGGCTATTTCTTCGCCTGGGCAACGATTTACACCTTCTGGTTCCACCCGCTGGTTTCCACGCCCGGCCACCTCATTGGCTTTCTATATATGTTCTTGCTGCTGCTGCAGGGAAGCCTGATGTACACAAGAGTGCACACGAATCGCTGGTGGACGCTGACGATGGAGGTCATAGTACTGGTGCACGGAAGCATGGTTGCTTTCGCTCTGGGGGACGGTTTATGGCCTATGTTCTTCTTCGGGTTCGGTGGAGTCTTCATCATCACCCAGATGCACGGTGTGGGTCTGAAGCTTTGGGCGAAGCTCGTGCTCTTGGCAGCATATTTCGGAGCAGTAGTGGCAGTTTACAGCCAACTCGGCTGGAGTCGTATCACTGAGATCGCCCGCATCCCGGTTGTTGATTATCTGGCAGTCCTGGTCCTGGCCGGGTTGATGGGTGGAGGTCTGTGGATCGTCCGTCGGCTGCAACGCCCCCAGTCGACCTGATTCTTATCACTTTCTTATTTACAGCACGTTAGCTGGTAGCCCCAGCGGGATTTGAACCCGCGTTACCGCCTTGAGAGGGCGGCGTCCTAGGCCTCTAGACGATGGGGCCACGCTTTGAAATCAGTAGGTTACAAAAATCTTAAGAACTTCGCAAAAAATTAGAGCCTATCTAGAGCCCAAATTTTCCGAATGTGGAATTGTTTTAAGGTAGGGGTGGTGTTTTCCTAGTTCTCGGTGGCATTCCGGTTCCGTAGCCTCGCATCGATAAAATGGGCTACAGCAGGACCGAATGTCCCCTTGTGGGAGGTGGGACATGTGTGCGACGCTGTTCTGCCTAACAGGGCTGATCAAACGTCGGTTCCACGCTGAGCCGAGGCACCCGCAGGAGATATCCTGAGAGACGATGTGAGACCTGGCTACGATGTGTGACCAGTCTATTCTCCATCACTGCAGAGTGGACCTTCGGTTAATGAGTCTGCTATGCAATGGTTGATGCATCGTATGCCCTCTATAAATGGGTCGATAGTGTAATTAGGGGGAAGGCAATCCCCATGGGCTAGGTGTCTGTCATATGAACTCGAGTCTAGAAACACCTCTATTTCACCGCCACCCAAAAACTCTCCGGGATTTTCGGGGAGGTCTTCGCAGTGCTTCAGGATGTTTTTGAAGTGGCAAATCGTCACCTTTATGGGTTCGGGTTCGGGTTCGTCACACGGTGTAACATTAGGCCCCTTGCCGTGTGGGATGGGGTTTTCCCCATCAAGTTTGTGACAGCCGTAGCCATAGTCACTCAGGCCGATGAAAAGCGACCGGAAATAAAAACGGAAAGTGGTTTTTTTAGCATTGGGTTTCTCCTTGATGGATTTCGTAAAATTTATAATGACTGTTGGTCTTGCCGACCACGCTGCCTTCTTCCTCTAAAGCCTGAATTTCTTTGAACCGAACACATTGTTTCTGGAATGCACAGTATAAAAACCGACAAAAGCCTACCCTAAGACAAAAAAAGGAGCGCTGAGCACGACGGCAAGCTGTTGTTAGGGGTTTCTACTTCTTATTCTCCGAAGGTGAGATTGACCTCAAATTCCACACCGTCTGAGTCCCAGGTTATATCTGCATACACGCGGTGGGTATCGATCTCAAAGTTGACGCTCTTACCGAGGACATTCACGCCATAGCTCTCATCCTCACCTTCATAGCTGAAAGCTGTAACAAACGTCATCCCCGTTAAATCTTTGCCCACGAAACGGGATTCTGTACCTCCTGAAAATGAAAAATTCCCAAACTCGTAACTCGGTGCTATGCGCTTCTTAGCTCGCATTTGGTACTTGGGTCGACCCTTGGAGAATTTCAGTTTTTGGCTCTGCAGAAGATCGGACACGATATTCCCAACCACAGGAAAAGCGGGAAAGACCTGATTCACCCATTTGCTGAGGCGTTTCTTTTCTTGTTTGATGAGACCGCTGGCTGTTTTGTCCACTGCCCACAGGGGGCTCTTGAGTCCGATCTCACCATATTTCTTGGGTACAAAGACCTGGGTCCAGGATTTCAGAACAATGGGCGCTATCTTTTGGGTAAAGTAGTTTTTCCCCATCTTGCTGGTGAGGTATGCAGCGGATCTTTTGGAGACCTGCTTCTGCATCTTCTTGAATCCACCCCGCTGGTTGGGTGCTTCCTTTTGTCCCAACAAATCAATGGGATGGTAATAAGCCGGCAATTGTGTCGGTTTGAGATCCCCGCCGTAGGCACGGCCGCAAAACGCAGGGATGAGGGCAGTCGCAAGAACCACGGCGTAGGCTATTTTACGCCCCATAACACACCATTCCTCAATTGCCGCGTCAGGAGAAACTTCTTGAGGCAGGCGGCAGTTTTAGGTGTCCTTGAATAGATACTGTACCAGGGTTATCTTGGAGCGTCCAGAAGATCCCCTGACCCCGTGACCGCGAAACTGACCGCACAACAGCACGAATGCACAACAGCACGAATGCACAACAGCACGACCGCACGACCGCACGACAGCACCACAGCACCACAGCACGGAGCGCGCTTCGCGCGCTACCGCCGGTGGGAGGTGATCTCTTCGAGCAGGAAGCGTTCGAGCAGAGCGGTATCTTCCAGGAAGTCCTCCAGTTGAGCAAAGGCAATGCGGAACTCCAGAGGCTCGATGCGATGCTGCTGCAGGGAGACCACCAACTGATCCGCCTCCTCTTCCAGGTTCATCTGAACGTCGGAACCGAGATGAAAGAGGCAGAACAAGTCCAGTTTCTCCTGGAATCTTGTTTTGAGATGTTCTTTTTCCAAGATTGGATTGATGTTAGGGTTGGTTCGCTTAGACTTTAGTCGAAGTGCTCGATCTGGAGCCTTTCGGCTACAATGTCGGTTTGATCGACCACCGAGGCGGCAGCCACTCCCATGGCGATGCTGATCGCTTCACTGATCTCTTCTTTGGTGGCTCCGTATTGAATGGCCTTTTCCATATGCCCCTGCAGGCAACCTGAGCAGTTAAAGCCCAGGGAAGCGGCAATGGAGATCAGTTCCTTCGTTTTACGGTCAATTTCGGAGTGCCTATAGGTCTCCTTGTAGAACTTGAAGTAAATCCTCCGCATGCGGCTTTCCACCATGGTGTAGGAGGGCCACTTCCCGGATTCCGTCTTTTTCTGATCCTGTGGTTCTTCAGTGGGTGATGATGGTTCGGACATGAGTCAGGAAAGATTAGCATTACTTGATATGACTGTCCAGAAAGAGTTTGCGATATTCCTTTTACTCAAAGGCGGCGGAGTTGCTATCTTTATCTTATGCGATTGGCGATCGGATGCCTGATGTTCACCTGCTGTCTGCTTCAGGCCTTTTCTTCCCCCCAGGAACGGGCCAGAGTGGAGTCTGAATACGAAGGGGCCAAAATTTCCATTGAGGCAGATCGACTTTCCCGAGAATCCGCCAACCGTTGGGTGGCGGAAGGGAACGTCATCCTCACCTATCAAGAGACGATATTGAAAGCACCCTACGTCGTGTACGATCCGATCACCGGGGAAGCGATCGCCGAAGAGGGCGTGGAGATTATCCAGGGACTGACGTGGTTAAAAGGGACCCGAGCTGAGATCAATCTCAGAACCAACACAGGGACGATTTATGACGCCGAGGGCTATACGGACGAAGAGCTCTACGTCAAGGCCAAGAGACTGATCAAGACGGGACCCGATACCTACATCGCCCAGGACGGATTCTTGACGGCCTGTCAGGAAGCCGTCCCCAAATGGAGCTTCACCATTCGGCAGGCCAGCATTAAACTGGGAGGAAACGTCAAATTCACTCACACCCTTTTAAAGGTCAAGAACGTCCCCATTTTTTATTTTCCGGTCATGCTTTTTCCCACCGGAGGGAAGCAACGCTCCAGCGGCTTTTTGCTCCCCACCATGGGAAATTCAAACGAGCGGGGATTGCGGATCAGTCAGTCCTTTTACCTGGTGTTGGGTCGCAGTGCCGACCTGATGGTGCATACCGATTATTTTTCCAAGCGAGGTTTTGGGAACGGGGTCACTTTGCGAACACGTCCCAACCCGGTCACCTCCCTGACCCTGGACTGGTATTGGATAAAGGACCGCCTGGATCAGGGAGGAACCAGTTTTAACGGCACCGCGGAGACCCAGCTTCCCCACGGATTTCGAGCCGTGGCCGACTTCAACCTGGTGACCAGTTTCCTTTTTCGGCAAGTCTTTTCCGACGATTTCCGGACGGCCACCCTTCCCACGGACAAGTCACTGGTCTTCGTGACCAACAATTTTCAGTCACGGTCTTTTAATTTTCTGGTCTCTCGTGAGGAAACGGTTTTTCAGGGTCCCAACGTGGTCATCCGCAACACGCCCACATTAAATTTCAAACTAATCGGCCAGAAACTCCCCAACCTGCCCCTTCCCCTGTATCTGGACCTCGATACTTCAGCCGCGGGACTCAACCGAACCCGGTTCCTCCCACTTTCAGAGGGGCCTCCCGGTGAGGATCCTTTTGAGACTCCAGGAATGACCCAGCGACTGGACTTTTCGCCGCGACTCTATTTTTCAGTACCCCTTTTTCAAGGCCTGCGTGTCACCCCCGGGGTGGGTTTTCGGGAGACCTTTTACAGCAACAGCCTGCGTCCGTCAGTAGATCCAGCCATAGAGGATCCTGTCAGCGCCGCCAACCTCCATCGGAGATATCTTGAATTTACGATGGATTTTAAAGGATGGGGTCTTTCCAAAGTCTACCGCAACTCGTCAGGAAGGGACTGGAAGCATCTGATTGCACCGTTAGTTCGCTATCGATACATTGCAGGTATCGACGATTTCGATCGAATCATCCGATTTGACGAGCAGGATGCAGTGGCTAACACCCATGAGATCGAGTACGCACTTTTTAATCGAATTTTCGCCAAGCGAATCACCGAAAACGGCGAATTTACTCACGAATGGCTGTCCTTTAAAATTGCCCAGAAGTATTTCTTTGATTCAGACTTTGGCGGAGCACTGCAGCCCGGCACCATCAATCAATTCTTCCCCCTCAATACTCTCACAGGCTTCCCTTACGCGGTGACGTCACGAAACTACTCACCCGTGACCGCCCTGATGCGCTTCACCCCGCAGCCGGGATACAGTTTTGACGTGCGGGGAGACTATGATCCGAAGTTCAATACCTTCCGAAACTTCTCGGTGACCGGTTTTCTGAGCAGACCCGGACTCTTCCTGGGAACCACCTACTTCGTGACCAAGGAAACCCCTGATCTAGCCGCCGTGGTGGAAGATCTTCAGCTGGAACCGGGCACCTTCAAGAACAATCAGTTGCAAGCCCAGGTGGCCATTGGAAACCTCCAGCGGGGGATTTCCGTTTCCACCGCCCTGAGTTATGATATCCAGGCCAAGCGCCTCCTGTCCCATCGATCCCGACTCAATTACTTGTGGGACTGTTGTGGTGTCTCTGTGGAATTTCAGGGATTCAATGTTGGGGTACGATCGGAACGGCAGTTTCGCTTTTCCTTCGTTCTCAAAGGGATCGGAAGGTTCGGGACCATCAACCGACCCGACGATCTGTTTTAGGAAATAGAGATGATTTACCTGTCACTGGGATCCAATCTGGGGGATCGCGAAGCCCACTTGCGGAAGGCTCTTGAGAAACTCCACCAAAAGGGAATTTTTCTAGTGAGGAAATCTTCCCTGTATGAGACCGAGCCCGTTGATGTTCCGGACCAGCCTGTTTTTTTGAATCTCGTCTGCCAGGTGAAAACCCCACTGGAACCGGAATCCTTGTTAGCAGCCTGCCAGGACATTGAATCCGAAATGGGCCGCCTTCGAAAAGCAGTCAGGGGAGCTCGCAACATCGACATCGATATACTCTTCTATGGCCAGCGGATCGTGGAGAAGCCCTTTTTGAAAATTCCCCACCCCGCCTGGCGGCAAAGAAACTTCGTGCTGATCCCCCTGGCAGAAATCGCTCCGGATTTCCGGGACCCTGTGAGTGATCAGACCGTTCACGCGCTCCAACAGCAGTCTTGTGATGTTTCCCGGGTCACTCCCTACACCCGTAGGCATTCATTACAGAGGACATCGTAGTGCCCAAACCAGGAAAAGGAAAGAAGGGAAAGAAAGGCGAGAAGGGGAAAAAGGGAAGAAAGGGAGAGAACACAGAAGAGCAGCCGAAGCAGGCGTTGAGTCCCCTGCGAGAGTATTTCCTCACCATTGTGACTTGCACCGTCATTGCCTTGTTTGTGACCACCTTCGTCGCGCACCCCATGAGCGTCCCCACACCTTCCATGGAACCCACCATCCTGGTCGGAGACCGGATTCTGGTTGACAAATTCACCATTCGCAACGGACATGCCCCCGGATTGCCGCTGGTGCCTAGTTACACGGTACAGCGACAAGACATTATCGTTTGCAAAGCACCCCGTGAACCGGAAATTCTGCTGGTCAAGCGAGTGGTCGGGATTCCCGGGGATACCCTGGAGATTCGCGACAAGACCGTTTACATCAACGAACAGCCGTTGGATGAGCCCTACAAGCAGCATTCGGACCCCAACATCTATCCTGGAGGAAGTTCAAACCCACTTTTTGGAAACATGAAGCGGGACAACTATCAGGCCATCCTCATTCCTCCCGACAGTTATTTCGTGATGGGGGACAATCGCGACGACAGCCTGGACAGCCGCTTTTGGGGCTTTTTACCCAAGGACCACATTGTGGGTCGCCCCTTGATCATCTTCTGGTCTTTTCAGGACCCTCCCAACGCTCACCTGAGGACCTCTCCCACCGAATTAATCGAACTCTACGCTCAGCGGATCATCTTCTTTTTTACTCGCACCCGTTGGAGCCGAATGGGACGATTGGTACAGTAAGGCCCCTAGGGCCTCGTGCTTTCGTGCTGGAGCGCGAAGCGCGCTGTGCAATCGTGCGCTCGTGCGGGCTTCGCCCGCGTTCCAGGTTTCAGGTTCCAAGTCCCAGGTTTCAGATCAGGTTTGGGATTTGATATTTGGAATTTGGGATTTTGAATTTCAGCCGGTCTTCCGGCTGTGGTCCCTCCAATGCTAATATTAAGAAGGAATGGAGAAACCAGAGCACCCGGAACAGCAATCCACCACCGAGGATCCGCAACAGTACAGTATATTGCGCGAGTATTTTGTGACCACGATCGTGTGTACCATCTTCGCTCTCTTTGTCACGACTTACATGGTGCATCCCATGACCGTGCCCACACCCTCCATGGAACCCACCATTCTGGTGGGTGATCGTCTACTCATCGATAAGTTCACCATTCGGAACGGTTTCAGGACCGGACTTCCCTTCACCCCTCACCACACCCTGGAACGAGGAGATGTCGTCGTCTTCAAATTCCCAAAGGACCCCGAGGTTCTCTACGTCAAGCGAATCATCGGCCTTCCCGGAGAGACCCTGGAGATTCGCAACAAGACCGTTTACATCGAAGGGGAGCCTCTGGATGAGCCCTACAAAGTGCACTCCGATTCCTACGTTTACCCCAACCGAGGTCGCTTTCACCAGGGAAGCGGGGACCAGCGCGACAACTTTGGTCCTATTACCGTTCCCGAGGATTCCTACTTTGCCATGGGCGACAATCGAGATGACAGCGCCGACAGCCGCTACTTCGGGTTTCTCCCTCGGGATCATATCGTCGGCAGACCCCTGATCGTATTCTGGTCCTACGAGGACGACGCGGATGCTTACCTGAGATCCTCGTTTCCGGAAATCCTTCAGCTGTACGCTGAGCGGATCATCTTCTTTTTTACTCGCACCCGTTGGAGCCGAACGGGTCATCGAGTGCGATAGCCCGGACCCGTTTTTCCCATGTCAAACTCCACCGATCAACCCGAGCACGCCCCAGTGGATCAGGCCCACATCCGGAACTTCTGCATCATCGCTCATATTGACCATGGGAAATCCACCCTTGCCGACCGCCTCCTGGAAATGACTGGTACAGTGGAAGCCCGCCGAATGCGCGAGCAGATCCTGGATCGCATGGATCTGGAACGG
>JADFOI010000126.1 GCA_022562935.1 Acidobacteriota bacterium | reverse complement strand
TAGCCGCATGTACGCTTTCTCAGGCGACTCCTATACCGCCGTCATTAGCTCCGACCTCAACCTCAACCCCCACGTCAGCGCCGACTCCTACTCAGACACCGGCACCAACTCCTGACATCGAGGCAACCGTCTCAGCGAGAATAACAGCAACTATGGAGGCCATGCCTACGGTTACCCCTTTACCGCCCGCTACGGCGACTCCACTACCGCCACCTACCCCTAAACCGACGCCCACTCCCACCCCGACGGCGATCCCTACCCCAACAAATACACCCGCGCCCACCCCGACACCCACTCCTACGCCAGCAACAACCCCGACCCCAACCCCCCCGCCTGTACCTCCTCCTTTGCAGGTCGTCATTACAGCAATGAAAGAAAATTCAATTGGAGCGCCGGACCTCTTCGTCAAGCTGGCCAATATTAGCGACAAAGTGATCGACGGGATTGAATTAGAAATCTGTCCGAAGAATGCCTTTGGCGAGCCAGTAAAAGAGCTAGGCGTCGGTGAGGGTTGTTTCATCGGGAGCAGCTCTACCGTGTTGCACCCAATGAGCGCTGATCCACCTCCTGGGTATGAGCCAGTCGCTGGCCTGAAGGGGGTGTACTGGTTGAGGCGGAAAACGGACACGCTGTACTGGCGGGTGGCTACATACCCCAATTGGACACTCTTTGCCTACGAGACAGCCGTGTCTGCGGACGTCGAACTCAAACGCGTCCATTTCCTGAATGGAGCAGTCTGGGAGGAGGGCCGGCTCCTCCCGTCAAAAGGTGGGATATTCCATGCCTCCGCTGCCGCTTCGGTAGGCGGGGTCAACGACCGTGATGGTTTCATACGGATAAGGACCAAACCAGGTCCCATAGTAGTGAAGAGCGTGTTGGATAGCGGTGAAATATCTCTCTTCCAAATGCCGGTGCTCGGGCAAAAGCAGTAGCGTCATGTCCACTTCGGGAAGGGGAGGGTGGGAAAAACGTCTTTCCCTTTCCAGAAAACGTGGGCTGGCCGTCCAGGCAAAGTCGTGTACGTCCTCCTGTAGGTAGCGATAGGTGGTCGTCCCATCACCATTGTCCCGTTGATCAACTCTTTTGCCCGTGGCACCCACCACAAAATGGGTGGGGACGGTAAAGGAGACGTCATACACTCCAAAGTCGGAAAAATATTCGGTGGACTGGTGATACTGATGACAATTCCATTGACCCTCCTGAACCACACCGATCTTGGGAAACCACTGAGCCACGAAAAAGTAATCTTCCGCCCAGCCGGTGCGACGCGTCCCTTTAGGCAACTTGGATTCAAAATCGATTCGAAACTCAATCACTTCTCCTGCGGGCAGCGGCTGATCCAGTTCGATCCTCAGAACGCTCCGGTCCATCTCGTTGTCATCATCCGGATGGATGTATTCCCTTTTGATCACTTGAGGGCGAAAAGACCCCTCATCCGACATCACCTGGATCGATTCAACGTTCGTGTACCCCCAGTAGTCATCCGGAATCTCCTCGATCCCGTCCCAAAGGGGTCGGGAACTGCTTTCTCGAACAAAGGTGGAGCGATTGTTCCTGAAGGCATTCAGGTAAAGATGAAAACAGAAATCTTGCAAAGCCTGCCCGCTTTGATTCCTCCAGGTTAGAATCTCATGTCCCGTGACCTTCTTTTCGAGCGGATCCAGGCCAACCTCAATGCGGTAGTGCAAGATCCGATCACTGAGGTGGGGAGGGTCTTCGCCGAGCCCGGAATCTTCTTGGCCGGCTTCCTGAGACGATGCCAGCACCTTCGCCCCGGCAAGGGTGCACAAAAAGGCCAAAAAAAAGACCCAGCGAGCCCATCGGATCCAGTGATTTTGTGAGTAATTAAAGCTAATTAACATGAGGATCGTCAGGCTGCAGATGACGGAATTGCGCCACCACGCGCTGGCGGGAGATCTGGCGTCGAAGGATGCCCAAAAGGGTTGTGGCTCTCACCTTCAAACTGTTCATCTCCAACAACTGCTGTTGGTCATAGACTGCAAGATTCAAGGAAGAACAGAGGGAGTTGATCAGGGTTGGAAAATCCAGTTTCTCGATGACATCCGGTTGCAAGCCCTGCTGGGGATTGACTTCGGTTAACTCTCGAAAACCTCGAACCAATTCGGTTGAACTTTCTTTCATCTCCCGGCTGCTTGGCATCACCTCATTTAAGAGCCTGACCCGGGCCACCCGGTAGGGGGACTCCTGAATAAACTCCATAATCCTGTAGCGGTAGCGACCACTGAGGAGAATGTGGTACCGACCTTCCTCCAAGTGCTTGTATTGAGTAATCAAACCCATTCCACCCGTGTTGAAGACCTCCGGACTTTCGTCCTGGCTGCTTTCCCAACCGGGCTGTAGAAGCGCCATTCCGATTTGCCGGTTGCCCTCAAGAGCATCCGCCACCATCTGCTTGTACCTCGGCTCAAAAATATGAAGAGGCAGCACCGTATGGGGAAAAAAGACCACGTTGGGCAAGGGAAAGATAGGAAGTTCCTGGATGTCTGGAAAGCTTGGGTCTTGGCCCGACATTTAACAGCAGAGGCTAAGCTAGTTTAGGCGGGAAAGCAAGAGACACCGCAGCCGGCAGACCGGCTGAAATTCAAAACGAATCCTTTTTTTCTATTTTCTATTTTCTGCGCGCGAAGCGCGCTAGCTTCTGAGCGACCGCAGGACGTAGTGGAGGATTCCGCCGTTTTGGTAGTAAATCAATTCATTGGGCGTGTCGATACGGGTGATCACATGGAACGTTTTTTCTGCGCCCTCTTGATCAACCGCTCGGACCTTGAGTTTTTTGACCGGCTCCAGACCTTCTTCCAAACCCAGCAGATCATAGCTTTCCAACCCGGTGAGACCCAGGGTCTCCCTGCTCTGGCCTTCTTCGAATTGCAAAGGCAAGACACCCATACCGATGAGATTGCTGCGGTGGATGCGCTCGAAGCTCTCGGCCAGCACCGCTTCCACCCCAAGCAAACGGGTGCCCTTAGCAGCCCAGTCCCGCGATGATCCGGCTCCATACTCCTTACCGGCAATGACCAACAGTGGATCTCCTTCTGCTCGGTATCTCATGGCTGCGTCGTAGATAGAGATGGGCTCTGGAGAAGAAGGATGGAGGGTGTATCCCCCTTCCGTTCCTGGCGCCAGCAGGTTACGCAATCGGATATTGGCGAAGGTTCCCCGCGTCATGACCTCGTGATTGCCCCGACGAGATCCAAAGGAGTTGAAGTCTTTTGGTTGCACACCGTGAGCCATAAGATAGGCTCCGGCAGGGCCCTCTTCAGGGATGGAACCGGCAGGAGAGATGTGGTCGGTGGTCACCGAATCTCCCAGCATCGCCAGGACCCGCATACCCCGGATGTCCTTCAGAGGTTGGGGGTCGCGAGGCATGCCCTCAAAGAAAGTGGGCTGTTTGATATAGGTCGAACGGTCGTCCCAGGCATACCGATCCCCTTCGGGAATGGGCAGGGCGCGCCATGTTTCATCTCCGCTATAAACATCAGCATACTTACGGGAAAACATCTCGCTCTTTACCGAACCACGAAGAGCGGACCGAATGTGTTCCTCAGTAGGCCAGATATCACTCAGATAAACGTCCTTTCCCTCACTGTCCTGGCCCAGAGGCTGGTTGTAAAGGTCAATGTCCATTCGCCCGGCTAGAGCATAGGCTACAACCAGAGGTGGGGAGGCCAGATAGCTAGCACGAACAAGGGAGTTGATGCGCCCTTCAAAATTGCGGTTACCGGAGAGCACAGCACACACCACCAAGTCCTGCTCCTGGACTGAGCGAGAGATTGATTCCGGGAGTGGGCCGCTGTTCCCTATGCAAGTGGTGCAGCCATAACCCACCAGCTGAAATCCAAGTTGATTGAGAAAGGAGAGCAAGCCCGCTTCCTCAAGATACTCGGTCACCACCTTGGATCCGGGGGCCAGACTGGTTTTGACCCAGGGCTGGCTCTGAAGACCTCGCTCCACCGCATTCTTTGCCAGCAACCCTGCTCCCAACATGACCGAAGGATTCGAGGTATTGGTGCAACTGGTAATGGCGGCAATGACCACGGATCCATGGCGAAGCTCCCTCTCCTCGCCATTGGGTGACTCACCCGTCATGGCCTTCAAACTCTCCGCAAAGGCCTCCTTGGACCGTCGCAGAGGGATGCGGTCCTGAGGGCGCTTGGGTCCGGCCAGACACGGCTCTACCGTTGCCAGGTCAAGTTCCAGGGTGTCACTGTACTCCGCTTCAGGGCTTTCCTCAGTGTGGAAAAGACCCTGTGTCTTTGCGTAGGCTTCCACAAGCGCGATCTGCTCGGCACTGCGGGCGGTGAAATCCAAATACTCGAGAGTTTCGGCGTCAATGGGAAAAATGGCACAGGTTGCCCCATATTCAGGGGACATGTTCCCAATGGTGGCCCGATCAGCCAGAGAGAGCTTCGTCATTCCGGTTCCATAAAACTCAACCAATTTCCCCACCACACCTTTCTCACGCAACATCTGAGTAATGGTGAGCACCAGGTCAGTGGCGGTCGTCCCTTCCGAAAGGGTTCCAACCAACCTGAACCCGACTACCTGCGGAATGAGAAGAGTGATGGGCTGGCCAAGCATGGCCGCTTCCGCCTCGATCCCGCCAACACCCCAGCCCAACACTCCAAGTCCATTGACCATCGTGGTGTGGCTGTCCGTTCCCACCAGCGTGTCGGGATAGGCAACCGTTCGGCCCTCAATCTCGGACTCAAACACCACTCGAGCCAGATACTCCAGATTGACTTGATGCACAATGCCGGTGGCCGGGGGAACAACGCGGAAATTACGAAAGGCAGATTGTCCCCAGCGCAGAAAGGCGTACCGTTCCCGATTCCGCTCAAACTCTTTCTCCACGTTAAGTTGAAAGGAGTTGGACTGACCAAAGGAATCCACCTGAACCGAATGATCGATGACCAGTTCCACAGGGACTAGAGGATTAATTCTGTCCGGGTCTTCTCCCATTGCGGCCATGGCATCGCGCATCACGGCCAAATCCACCAGGGCAGGAACCCCGGTAAAGTCCTGAAGGAGAACTCGCGCCGGTGTGAAAGCGATCTCCCGATCGGGTTGTTTTTTGGGGTCCCAGTGGGCCATGGCCTCGATATCATCACCCGTGACCGTTTCTCCATCCTCGTGGCGAAGCAGGTTTTCCAAAAGGATTTTCAGCGAGAAGGGCAATCGGCTGATATCTCCGATCCCTTCCACTCCGGCGGTGATACTAAAGTAATCCACTTCCCGCCCTTGAACCTCTAAAGTGGAGCGGACCCCGAAACTATCCAAACTCTTCCTGGCCATAGCAACGTCTCTGGTAAGAACAATACTGCCGGCATTGAACAACTGCAACCGGAGCGGGCTGTCTCCCCCCTTCCCTAATTTGATTAATTCTGGGACAGGCCCAAAACTCTGGCGGAAGTCCCTGAATTCAAAGGAGAATTTTTGGGGCTGGCACCGAACTCCCCCACCCCGCTTCGCAACAAGAACCTCGACATACACGTCTGCGGTCTGTGGTCAATCTTTCCCCATCATTAATTTAGTACAATTTTCTAATGCCCAAGAGGATTACTCTTATTCCGGGAGACGGAATCGGTCCTGAGGTGACCGCTGCCACGGTTCAGCTTCTGGAGGCGGCCGGGGCCGACCTGGAGTGGGAAGAGGTGGAAGCCGGGCTGGAGGTTGTTTCCAAGTACGGTAAACCCCTTCCCGATCAGGTTCTGGAGTCTATACGAAAGAACAAAGTGGCCCTGAAAGGCCCCCTGACCACTGCTGTGGCCACAGGCTTTCCCAGCGCCAACGTGGAACTGAGACAGAGCCTGAAACTCTACGCCAGCTTGCGTCCGGTCACCAATGTTCCTGGTATTGAGAGCCGCTTCGGGGATGTGGATGTCATCATTGTCCGGGAAAATACGGAGGGTCTCTACTCCGGTCTGGAACAAACCATCACTGCAGGTGTCACCCAGAGTTTGAAAATCATCACCCGGGAGGCCTCTGCCCGAATCGCCCACTTCGCGTTCGAGTATGCAAACAAATGGAATCGAAAAAAAGTGACCACGGCGCACAAGGCCAATATCCTGAAGGTTAGCGACGGTCTTTTCTTGAAGACGTGCCAAGAAGTCGCCAGGGAATACCCGGATATTCTTCATGAAGAAATCATCGTTGACAACCTGGCCCTGCAGCTCGTCATCAATCCTCAACAATTCGATGTCTTACTTACAACCAATCTCTATGGCGACATCGTTTCCGATCTGTGTGCGGGACTGGTGGGCGGATTGGGACTCGTACCCGGTGCTAATATCGGAAAGGAATACGCGGTCTTCGAAGCCGTCCACGGGAGTGCTCCGGACATTGCCGGCAAAAACAAAGCCAATCCACTGGCTGTCTTCTTCAGCAGTCTTCTCATGCTCGAGTATCTGCACATGGAGGACACGGCCAAAAGAATCCGCAAAGCAATTTACAGGGTGACAAACAAGGGCGCGGTGCTGACTCCAGATCTGGGAGGAAGTGCCTCAACTACGGAGTTTACCGAGGCGGTGATTCAAGAGCTGGAGTAATTCCAGCGGGTTCGGCACCTGAGGTGCCTCCCACGCTCCGGAGCCTCCGGACTGAATTGAATGTGGGAGGCACCTCAGGTGCCGAAAAACCCATCCCTAAAGTAACTTCCGTTACTTCCGATACAGATTCATGGCCTGTCCCAGAAAGGCTTCCGCCGCTTCGCCCAGGGTCTCCGAAAAGGTGGGGTGGGCATGAATGATACTGGCCAGATCTTCCGAAAGGGCTTCCATTTCCACCGCCAGAACGCCCTCCCCAATGAGTTCCCCGGCGTGAATCCCCACCAGCCCAACTCCTAATACCTGACCGCTCTCGGGATCGAAAATGATCTTGGTCAATCCTTCCGTTCTGCCCACCGTTACCGCTCGACCTGAAGCTGCCCAGGGAAAGCGTGTGACCCTGATCTTTCGACCTTCACTTTTGGCTTGTGTTTCCGTCAATCCACACCAGGCCACCTCCGGGTCGGTGAAAACCACAGCAGGGACGGCCACATTGTCAAAGGCCACCTCTTGACCCGCCATGACCTGGGCAACCACCTTCCCTTCCCGGGTGGCCTTGTGAGCCAGCATCGGTTGGGCAGCCACGTCACCGATGGCGAAGATCTCGCGGTCAGCCGTACGGCACTGCTCATCGACCTGGATGGCCCCCATTTCATCCCTTTCGACCTTGGTGTTCTCCAGGCCCAATTGATCCGAATTGCTTTGACGTCCCACAGAGACCAGAACCTTGTCGAACATCTGCTGCTGGATGATCTCACCCTCAAACTTCACCTCGATACCCCGTTCGGTCTCCTTCATGGCCACTACCCGGGTATTGAGGTGGACCTGGGCAAACAAATCCTGAATCCGTCTACCCAGCGGTCGGACCAGATCCCGATCGACTCCGGGCAAGAGACCATCGGATAGCTCCACCAACGTCACCTGGCTTCCCAATGAGGCATAGACCGTCCCCAGTTCCAATCCGATATATCCACCCCCCACCACCAACAATGTCTTGGGCACCACCTCCAGATTCAGCGCCGCCGTGGAATCCATGACTCGATCACTCTCAATCTCAATCCCAGGTATTCCCATGGGTCGGGATCCCGTGGCGATGACGGCGTGCTTGAACATGATCCGGGAGATCTCACTTTCCTCCAAACCAAGCGACTGAGAGTTTTCAAACCGGGCACTGCCGCGAACGAATCGGACACCACGACGCTTGGCCAGGTCAGAGAGTCCTCCCGTGAGTTGCCTCACGACCCCTTCCTTCCACCTGCGCAATGTCTGCACATCAATTTCAGGATCACCAAAATGAATTCCGAACTCCTGGGCTCGGCGCGCCTCTCCCAACAGTTGGGAAACGAACAAAAGTGCCTTTGAGGGGATACAGCCGGCATGGAGACAAACTCCGCCAAGCTCCTCTCGACTGTCCACCAGGGTGACTTGCAGACCCAGGTCAGCGGCATGAAAAGCAGCTGCGTAACCGCCAGGACCTGCGCCGATCACAACTACATCGGACTCTCTTGTCCCTCCGATCGTGCTTTCGTGCTTTCGTGCTTTCGTGCTTTCGCGCCTTTGTTGCTTCATACCGAGAACCTACCTAACTCATCCGGGCTCATTCGGATGGTCAACCGTCTCAGTATACCGCGAGGGCATTTTTTCGGACCTGACCCATGTCGTGTAGGTGTGATTTAATTGGCTCATGCAACCGTATCTGGACCTCCTGGAGCATATTCTCCATAAGGGCCTAAAAAAGGAAGACCGCACCGGCATCGGAACCCTCAGTATCTTCGGTTATCAGATGCGCTTCAATTTGAGGAAGGGGTTCCCCATACTCACCACCAAGAAGCTTCACCTCCGCTCGGTGATTCACGAACTCCTGTGGTTTCTCTCAGGAAGCACCAACGTGCGTGATTTGAACAAACATGGGGTCACCATCTGGGACGACTGGGCCGACGAAGAGGGCAGTCTCGGTCCCATCTATGGCTACCAGTGGCGCTTTTGGCCAACTCCCGAGGGAGAACACATTGATCAGATTTCCAGGGTCATCGAGCAGATCCGGACCGATCCGGATTCTCGCCGTCACGTTGTGAGTGCCTGGAACGTTGCCGATACCGACAAAATGAAACTTCCTCCCTGTCACACTCTTTTCCAGTTTTACGTCGCCAACGGCGCTCTTTCCTGCCAACTCTATCAACGCAGTGCCGACGTTTTTTTAGGGGTTCCCTTCAACATCGCCTCCTACGCCCTGCTGACCCTGATGATGGCCCAGGTCTGCGGACTGGAGGCAAATGAATTTATCCATAGTTTTGGCGATGTACACCTTTACTCAAACCACCTCGAGCAAGCCAGACTTCAGCTCACTCGGGAGCCGTGTTCCCTTCCTCAAATGAGACTGAACCCGGAAGTCAAGTCCATCTTCGAATTCGATTACGAGGACTTCAGTTTAGAGGATTACCATCCCCATCCCCACATCCCGGCTCCAGTCGCCGTATGAGGCTCTCCATCATCGCCGCCATGTCCGCCAACCGGGTGATTGGGAGCAACAACGACCTGCCCTGGAGGCTGCCTGCAGATTGGAAGCGCTTTAAAAGCCTGACCATGGGACACCACCTGATCATGGGACGTAAGACCTTTGAATCGATCGGCCAACCCCTCCCCGATCGAACCACCATAGTGATCACTCGTCAAACCGGTTTCGCCCCGGCGGGAGTGCTGGTGGCCCACTCCATCGACCAGGCCTTACAAATGGTTACCGGAGACAATGAAGTATTTGTGGCCGGCGGAGCGCAGATCTACCAACAGATGCTCCCTCGAGCGGACCGGCTGTATCTGACCTCCATTCATGAGGAATTTGAGGGAGATACGGATTTTCCCGAATTTGAGGAATCCGATTGGCAGCTGATCTCCGAGGAAAATCAGGAGCCCGATGAGAAAAACCCCTATTCCTACAGCTTTTTAGTCTATGAGA
>JADFOI010000125.1 GCA_022562935.1 Acidobacteriota bacterium | reverse complement strand
GTGCTGTCGTGGGTTCGTGCTGTCGAAGTCCCACTAGAGGGCGCACGTCTCAGACTGTCTCAAAACCCCACTTGATTTTGAATAAGGCCTGTAGGAGCGCACGGCCGAAGGCACACAATTGGGAGCGGTCCGACAGCACGACCGCACGACCGCACGAAGTGACGACAGCACGAGCACACGAACCCACCAACCATTCACAATTTCCGAGTAGGTAGGGTCTCCACAGGCCCGAGGAGAAATAGGTAGGAACAGGCTCCCATCAGGGCCATTCCGCCGGCAACCAGAAGGGCAAAAAAGAAAGAACCCGTGGAGCCCACGATAAACCCGGTGACAATGGGCGCCAGGACACTACTGATGTTGCCCGCAAAGTTCTGAAGGGAAGCCAGAGAGGCAACGACTCCGGGTGGTGCCAGATCAATGGGAATGGCATTGGCCGATGCCGTCGTCATTCTCAGGGATAACATAGACAGGGATAAAAGAAGCACCGCCAGCCAGGTCTGGGTGACAAATGCTGCAGTGACTACCAGAATCATGGCCCCGGTGAGTCCCGTAACGATTATTCCCTTGCGCGAAGCCGTCCGGCTCACACCGCGCCGAATCAGATAATCTCCCAGCCATCCTCCCCCAAGCACCCCCACCGTCCCCAACAAGAAGGGAGAGCCGGCGAAGATTCCGGTTTCCATCCCGGTCATGTTATGCTCCATGAACAGATAGGTTGGAAACCAACTCACAAAAAAGAAGTAGCTGTAAAGATAGCCCATTTGCCCCAGCGCGATTCCCCAGGTTGCCCGATACCCCAGAAGTGCGGACCAGGGGATCTTGACTTCATCGCTGACCTGCTCCGCTGAGCTGGATGCGACAGGGTCCTGGGCCTCTTCCCTGGGATAGAGAGAAAACCAGACCAGGCTGAACACCAGACTGAGGCCACCAAAGGCGTAAAACACCCACTCCCACCCCAAACCGCTGATCAGACCGACAGCCAGCGTGGGTCCGATGGCCAGACCCACCTGACCTCCAAAAAAGCAGAGACCCACCGCCGTGGCCCGCTGATCAGCATCCATCCAGCGGGAGATACAGGCTGCCTGTGCGGGGATCCGCATGCTGTGCCCCAGTCCAAACAGAGCACGCATCACAAAGAACATTGGGGCGGTGGAAGCAAGAGGCAGTGCCAACGTCGCCATACCCCAAAATCCCGCCCCCATACCCACAACCAGCCAGGGGCCAAATCGGTCCACGATGGGACCGATGAACAACAAAGAGCCCGTGTAGGCCCAGCTCCACCCGGATAAGATAAAGCCCATCGTTTCGAACGAGATGTCGTAGAGTTCCATCAAGGTGGGCGCCACGATCCCCATGGCAATGCGGACCAGATCGGTGACGAACGCCATCCCTCCCACGAGGCCTACGACCAGCCACTTTTTCATGCCTTTTCTCTGGCAGGTACAGGGAATTGGGCACCCCCAGGCGCGTCCACTCCAAGATCATCTCTCCCCCGTCCATGGGCTGGGGGCGTGTAAACTCCGCGCTCCTGCAGGCGGCGTATGCTCTCCTGCAGATGCTTGTCCCTCACCGGTCGAGCCTGGGGCGGTTCATCCATCCAAAGATTCTTGGGATAGATCGGCTCTTCATAGATGGTTCGATACACTTCCACACGCAGGTCCTTCATCCAGTTGCCAAAATAGGCATTGGCCCGATAGTAGCGCAGCGCCTCAATATCGATGATGGCACTCACAAAGCTGTAGTCACCCGCCTGGTGCTCGGCCACGACCTTGCCCATGTAATCGACGATCTGCGTCTTTCCACCGAACACGTCCATGGGAACCTTCGAGTCCCGGTTGAGATACCAGGCGCCGCAATTCGGTGCCACCACATAACAGGTGTTGTCCAACGCCCGCGACCTGTTGTGAAGTTCGTACCAACCCATCCCCACCCAGGGCTCCGGGTAACTGGGCATGTAGAGGACTTCGGCCCCGTTCATGGCCAGCCCTCGGGCCGTCTCGGGGTAGGATCGATCCATACAAATGAGGGTTCCAATCTTGCCAATGGCTGTGTCGGCAACAGGAAAGAATGCATTCAAATCGGATCCGTAGCGCTCCGTGAAACTGTCCCAGATGTCATGAGGCGTCGTGGAATGCTCGTTCCGATAGACTTGATTCTTGTGATAGCGATGGATGATTTCGCCCTCCGGGTCGATGATAAAGGCGATGTTAAAGTAGCGGTCGGGGTGGAGCTTGGAATCTCGAGCCCGACACTGGCCGGCAATGAAGGTCCGGTGCTCTTGCGCCTTCTTTCGAAGCCGGTCCAGCTCCGGACCGGGGAACTCGTTGAACCATTCGTTGGCGGCAACGGCATGGTCAAAGCCCAGCCGGGAATCGGCAAAGGTCTGAATGGCCGCTTCCCCCAGAGTGACCAGCTTGACCGGATATTGCAGAGCTGCCATCCAGATGGCCGCGTCCATCGCTTCGCAGATGGTTTCGATGTTCTTGTCCCAGTCCTGGGGCGTCTGACAGTTGTGGTGGGGCGTTTGCAACGCCACCGCGGTGTATGGTTCAATCATGAGTGGCTCCTCCTTTAGCATTCTTCCAAGTTGTAAAAAATGTGTCCTCACACATTTCAGTGTGGCGAGATACCGGCTAGAATGCTAATACTCGAATCGACCAAAGACAAGGGAGGTCAACAAGGGAGGTCAAGATGAAACGCGTCATCAACGTCACTCTAGTGTTTATCGTATCGGCAATCCTTATGATGTCCTGTCAGGTGGATGACCCTTCAAACATCACTGTCGTAAAGGCCGGATTGCTCATCGACGGCACCGGGAACCCACCCCTGAGAGATGTGCTGATTTTCATCGAGGGCAATAGGATCACCCGGGTCGCTCAGCAAGAGGAAATCCCCCCGGGTGCAACCGTTGTGGACGCATCCCAACAGGTGGTGATGCCGGGCTTGATCGACACTCACGTCCACCCGGGCAACCGGGCCATCGCGGGCCCCTCCCCTGAGTACGAAGCTTCGGTTCGCCATCATCTCAAACAAAACCTGGCTTTCGGTGTAACCACTATTTTCAGCCTTGGCTTGGATCCGGACATCATCTTTGCCCTCAGAGAGGAGAGTTGGGAGGATGGTTTTGATGGATCACGCATCTTGACAGCCGGTACTGGCTTTACTGCCGTGGGTGGTCACCCTACCCAGTTGGGCACCGACTTGCCCAACCAGATCGACGACCCCGCCCAGGCCAGACAGCGCGTTCAGGAATTAGCCACCCAGGGGGTGGATGGACTTAAAATTTGGTTGGCGCAGATCAGCGGCCTGCCCCCCATAAAGACGGAAGTGTCACGAGCCATCATCGAGGAAGGTCATCAACACAATCTCAGAACTTTTGCTCACATCAACACCGCCGCCGACACCAAGAGCCTTGTCGAGGCAAAGCTGGATGGGATTACTCACATTGCTCGAGACCCCTATGACCAGGAAACCCTTGAGCTGATGCAAAAACAGGGGACGATAGTGGCCCCAACGCTTGTGCAGAGGGAAAAAGCCCTGATCTTCACCAAGGAGAACGAGCTGTTTGAAGATCCCGTTATTCGGGCCATCCTGGGTCAAGAGGTGGATGAATTGAAGGAAGCTCTAGCCAAGGCGGGTCCGGATGTTCTGGAAAGAATGGCCCAGTCTTACCAGCAGGCCAAAGAGAATGTCCTGCAATTGAAAGAGGCCGGCGTGAAGTTGGCCGTGGGCACCGACTCGGGCACCAACTTCGCCCCCATGGGCCTATCCACCCATAAGGAAGTCGAAGCTTTTGTGGACGCGGGCTTGAGCCCCATGGAAGCTCTTGTTGCAGGGACTCGAGGATCGGCCGAATGGGCCGGCGTCTCCGACAGGTTGGGGACGCTTGAAGCAGGCAAATTGGCGGATATGCTCATTCTGGAGGAGAACCCTCTGGTTGATATCAGGAATACGCGGAAGATCGTGAAGATTATTCTGGGAGGACGGGTTCTGGAACCGCTAACGGTCGTCGAGTAAGCTACTTTACTTCTTGGCACTGTAGTAGCCCTGCCGAGTCCTCACTCGGCCCTTGTCGATATTGACCTCAACCTTAATTTTCCGGAACTTACCGTCCTTTTCCGAGTTACTGGGAACGTAGCCGAGTGTGTAAAGGCTGCGCATTTCTTCTGCGATCTTGGCAAAGGCCTCTCCCAGATCGCTCAAATTGCCGGCCGCGTCGAAACGGGCTCCTCCAGTTACCTCAGCCAATTGGCTGAGGTAACTCCGGGCCTTCATGTACTCTCGCTCCACTTGCTCCCTGCGCGCGTCATCCGGGTAACGACCGCCGGGGTCTCCAGGATATCGGGGGGGAGTGGGCTGCGGCATGGGCAAGGGAAAGGGAAAGGGAAAGGGGCTGCCAGGCGGAGTCCCTAACGGTCCCGGACCTCTCGGGCTGGGATTTCGCAACCCCGCCAGAGTATCGGCCTCGGTGTTAAAGAAAATCGTATAGATGGTGACTTCCGCTTCCTTGGCCACATCCACGGTTTCCTTGGCCGAAGAAGTTGGACTGGTCGTGTCCACACCATCGGTAAAGAGCACCATCACTTTTCTATACGGTTGTTCCCGAAGCTGCTGCAGCCCTAAATAGACCGCTTCAAAGAGCTGAGTGCTTCGTCCGGAACGAGTCATCTTGATGGCTCGTTCGACCGCTTCCTTGTTTTGAGTGAAGTCGGTATCCAGATAAACATCATCATCAAAGGAAATCACCATCACCTCGTCATCGGGATGAATCTGATCCAGAAACTCAATGGCGGAGTCCTGAATCCTGGCCAGCTTGCCCACCGTGCTGTAACTGGTGTCCAGCAACAGACCGACACTGAAGGGAGCATCCACAGGGAAAAAGTTTTGAACCACCTGCTCCTCCCCGTCCTCAAAGATGCGGAAGTTTTCCTTCTGCAAACCGGTCAACGGTTTTCCGTTCCGATCGGTAACCAGCACATTGACGACGATCGTTTCGACATTAACCGTGAACCGTCCGGTGGATTCCTGGTCCTGATCTTCCTGGGGGTTGGTTCCGGGTGTACCCACAGAGAACACCGCTAAGCCCACGATACCTATACAAAGGATAGGTATAGTTTTCCACTTTAGTTTCATGGCTTGATCGCTCAATCACTACGATGACGTCGGCTAATGGGAGTTGCGGTCGATCCCTGTTTCGTTCGAGAGCTAAGGTGTATGGCTAAGTGTCTCGCTAGGGATTTCGTCTGAACACTACAAAGAATTTATTATCGAAGAGATCGATCTCCTGCATCACCGGGAAGCCGGCAGCAGCCATCCATCTCCGTACCTGCTCCTGAGTAATGTGCATCTCGGGTTGATTCCGGTGAGGGCCGTCGGGACGATCGAAGATCAGATCAATAATGACAACCTGACCGTCGGGCTCCAGATAAGTGGCCAGCTTCTTGAGATAGGCCTGGCGGTGTTCAATGTGATGAAGGACATCATGAAAAAAGGCCACATCGACTCGGGTGGGCAAGTTGGGATCGTCGAATTCTCCAAGGATCGGCTGGATGTTCTTGATGTTCTCCTCTTTGGCCCGTTGGGCAATGTGATCGAGGAGACCTTGATCAATATCGACGGCCAGGAGTGTCCCTGTGGGAGCCACCGCCTGAGCCAGCGGTCCGGAAAAAACACCAGTTCCGGCACCGATGTCCGCAACAACGTCCCCTGGTTTCAACTTCAGCAGCGCTACCACTTCCTCGATCTTCAGCCCCGAGACCCTCTGCTCTCGGTCCAGGACACTGGCCCAATCGTCAGCCGAGCGGCTTCCCAATTGAGCGGGAGCCTCGGACAGGCCGCCAAACAACACCAGCAAGCCCAACAGTCCAACCTTTGGCAGATCTTTAAAAGTCATCATCCTGGCTCTCTTTCTTTCGAAGTCAAAACACTGAAAACAGGAATCAGCTTCGAGCGGATCTCCTCTATCGATCCCTCGAACTGTACGCCGAACGCTCCGGCTCCTCCGTGTTCGATGAGCTCAGAGATGGTGTGGACCACTCTGGAAGACAGCTTGCCTTCCAGCTGAACTTCTCCCTCCTCAGCTTCAAAGGTAAGTGCTACTTCGGCGCCTTCAGGAGGAACAGCGCTGACCTCGGAGACCAATGCGCCACCGAAGGAAATGTTGGCAATCAGCCCCTTGGTGAGACCGTCTTCCCACTTGACCGAACAGGGCATGGAAACCCGCCAGCGTCTATACTGGCGCCTTTCTTTCATCGTGGGTGCAATGCTAGCTCTTGGGGTGGTGAAAGGCAACCCTTCCGAATTGTGAATGGTGAATGGTGATTTTTGAATTGTGATTGGTGATTTGTTGACAGAAGTTCTGACCGGCAGTAGCATCCCGGCCAGATCCAAAATAACATCTGGAGGTCTTGAAAATGAAATCCCTCGTGTCGGTACTCGCTGTCCTGACCGCAGGTTTAACCGGTCCCCTGCTCTATTCGCAGTCGGTGGCTACAGAATCCTCGCTTCCCCTTGTGAAAATTGTTGCCACCGGAGGAACCATCGCCAACACACCTGGCGGTCGCATCAGCGCCAAGGATGTGATTCGAGATATCCCGGACATCACACGCTACGCCCGGGTTGAAGTGCTGGACTACGTGCGCATCGGAAGTTCCTCCATGAACCCCAAGGTGTGGATTGGTCTGGCCAACACCATCAATGAGATTTTGGAAACCGAGCCCGAGGTTGCGGGAATCGTTGTCACTCACGGAACCCAAACCACTGAAGAGACCGCCTATTTTCTCAATCTCACGGTTAAAAGCGACAAGCCAGTGGCCCTGGCGGCCTCTCAACGAAGGCACGGCACCCTGGGAAACGACGGGGATCGTAATTTACTCGATGCCATCCGGGTCGTTTCCTCCCCTCAAGCCAGAGGGAAAGGCGTCTTCGTCATTCTCGATGAAGAAATCAAGGCCAGTCGCGACGTTCTCAAGACGGGACGTCGTCCCGGGGCCTTCAACACGCGGGGGGTAGGTGTTCTGGGCTATATTGATCCCGACCAGGTGACCTTTTACCACGCCCCGGTTCGCCGACATACCTATCAAAGTGAATTTGACGTCAGCCAAATCCAAGGTCTTCCCACCGTGGAAATCATGAGCACCGCTGCAGGGGCATCCGGTGTGATTCTCCGTGCACTCAAAGGCCTGGAACTGGGAGGATTGATTTTTGAAGGCTTCCCCACCTTTCAAAGACTGGCTCCGGAGCAAAGGGCTCCTCTTCAAGCCCTGGCCGAGGGAGGTTTACCTATTGTGATCACCAATCGCGGGGGCGAGGGACGAGCCCAGGTCAGTCCGGATGACCTTTTCATTGAAGGGGATAATCTACCGCCCCAAAAGGCCCGTATTCTTCTCATGCTGGCCCTGACCCGGACCAAAGACCTGAAGGAAATCCAGCGCATGTTTGACGAATACTAGGGAGCGCCCTTCGGGCCCGTTCCAGGTTCCAGGTTCTAGGTTTTGAGTTTTGAATTTGTTTGGGATTTTGAATTTGGGATTTTGAATTTCAGCCGGTCCGCCGGCTGTGGTTACCGATGCAAGGAGTAGGTAATCTTTAAAATCAGGGAGCGGTCGGATTCTCCCGAAAACACGCCGTCTGTAAAACGGGTCTCGTTGTAGACGATGAAAAAATTGTCGATGGTGCGAAAGATGTAGTTGAAGCGTACCTGGAGTGCCGCCAGGTCACCCGTACTGTTGTATTGGAGAAAGGTCGAGGTGAGGAGATTATTGGTAAAGGAGACATCGGTACGCAGCCCGAAGAGATGGGTGTTGAAAGATCCCTCGATCAGATCGATGTCGTTGAATTTGTAACTGGGGCTGAAGCTTATCTTCTCATTGGGTCGAAGTTCTCCAGCCAGATTGAATGAATTCTTGGTGCCGTTGTAAAAATCCCCAATACTGAATCCAGCGCTGGCGGCCAGCTTCCTGCCATTAAAAGAGCTGAAGCTCGCCCCGCCTGCGTTCCATTGGTACAGTCCCTCTGACAGAATGACGCCAGGAGCGATTCTAAAGGGTCTAAAGAGGCGTTCCACATCATTTCCAAAATCAAACTGCACCTTATCTCCACTCTGAAAAATGATGTCAAACCCCAGGTCGGCATTGCGAGATTTCAGGACTTTATCCTCATTGTGATAGTACACGAGGCTGGGTTGGATTTCGAAATTGCGAATGAGCTCACCGCCCGGACGGGGTTTTAAAATCACCCTGGAGCCGATGGTCCGATCTCTGCGGCGAAGAAACCCAATTCCAGGTATAAAATTGGGTTCAATGTCCATGTAGTTGATCCCGGCGGTAAAAAAGTCGGCCCGCCATTCGAGGCCAATCTGAGTCAGCCACTCCTTGTCACTGATCCCTGAGGTGAACGACTTTGCCAGCATCCCATTTATGTGAAAATACCTTTTCAAGACAAATCGGGCATCCACCCCAGCCAGGCGGTTAAAGAGTCCTCCACCCTGCCGGTTTGTGAAGATGGCGCCGACATAGGAGCGCCCCAACATCTCCCTGCGAAACCTGGCAACTGTGAAGTTTTCTCCCGGTTGGCCTTGATCTTCATTCGTCTGCACGTTGAGGAATCCCAGGTCAAACGCCCCAACTTTTCCAGTCAGCTTGCTGCCGGCCATAATCGGGATCGGCTCCCCCGCGTCGGAGAGACCGATCCTCCGACTGAAGAATGGGATGAGATCCCGCCGTTGTGCCTCGACCGCGCCGAGGCCGGGGATGCGCTCGGGCGGGAGCCTTATCGTTGGCGCAGCTTTATCTTCGAGCGCACCCGGTGAACTCGGAGAGAGTAGCGATGCTGGACGGGATGGAGAAGCGCCGCGACGATAAAACGCCCTTCTTCAGTGTTGATTACAGTCATCGACGGCATCGCGGACGGCGGCCTGACGACCTGCATTACCGGCAGTTTTGTCGATAGACATGCCTGAAACTGACGTTCCAGATGGCCCGCACTCCTTGCCGTTAGCGAACTTCCGCGCGTGACATGTTTTGGTGGAGCGCTGGAATGATAACAAACCCATGGCGTCCGGCTGCATATTCTCCGACCCGCACCAGAAATCGTCGTGTTTCTTGGCTATTCCGATCCCCTCCGACGGTGGCTAGCGCCTCAACCATGCCAGGATGATCGGATGATCGAACAGCGGAAATCACCACCCAGTCCTTTGCGTGACGGCGGGCAAACTGCTGGCGGCCACGGGTGAAAGATTCTGCCGCTGACAACGTGCGGCCATGGACGGCCTCCCAAGCATCGGGATACCAATCGCGCATCGCTCTGTCTGCCATTGCCTGTTCGCGGTAGGTGAACATGTCCGGGTAACCTGCGGCGACGAGCGCCCATTCGGCGTCTTCTTCATACCAGCCGCCAGATAGTCGCAACGCGGGATCCATCCCCGCATTGCGCGCCCGGTCGAGCTTAAAGCCGCCATGACCGGCAGTGGAATGAAAGACGATCCCCTCAGCGTAGATGGTTGCCGATTGAGACATGCCCCAAGGTGTG
>JADFOI010000020.1 GCA_022562935.1 Acidobacteriota bacterium | reverse complement strand
AACGTGATCAAGAAGTACTGATCGCCCGGATCTCCACGTTCCAGGAATCGCACCACTGAATTGCGGGCACTCCCGATATTGATCTTCATTGAACCGCTGACATCCAAGATAATGCCAACGCTGATGAGAGACTTGTCGCTGAAAAAATGGGTAATGGTCTGTTTGACCTTGTTCTCGAAAATCCTGAAATGCTCCTTTTCCAGGCCCACGACATAGCGGTTGAGGGGGTCGCTCACCGCCACTCGAACTGCTACCGTATCCACACCTACCCGAAACCGTGGGGCAGGCTTTTTTTGATCCGCGGCGCCAACGCCCAGGAGAATGAACAGAAATAGAAAGATGAAGACAACAGGCTTCATGGTTACCACTGTTGAAAAAAACTCTCGCATAAAAGGCTCCTCTCGAACTCACTTGAGCCGGGGTACCACTGGGTCATCTGTTCCATGTTTCCTATCTTTTGGTATTTTCCTGAAAACCTATAGGGGAGCAAGTCGGAGCGCTTCCAGACTATCCCGGCGGAAATTCGCTAAGCTTCTTTGACATCTTCTTCACCCTGTACAGGTAAATCATCATGTTTTGGCCTTGAAGGTCTTGCAGGTTGACTGTGTGGGTGGGAACGAAAAAATAGTCCTTGATTCGCCGCTCCGCTTTAACAATCTGCTCCTGGATGAACCGGATTTCCTTATGGAATCCCGAGTTGTTTGCATTGGCCTCGATCTCAGGCTTGAAGTCACTCTTTTTATCCAAGCCCCTTAAAACATAAGACAAGATCTTGCGAAGATCTTCTGCCTCATCCGCCATCGTCTTGAGAGAGTCCTTCCAGCGTGCCTGTGCCCCTCGTCTGCTCTCGTCGTTGGAAGCCTTACTGAGCGTCTCTGCCCGGCTGCGCAAGACTGTGTTGAAGTGAATCTTGAGGGTGCCAAGCTGGTGGGCTACGCGTGCCAGAAAATCGTCGACAAGCCGGTCAACCTGTTGCTCAAGCAGGCGGACATTTCCCCGGTAACGCAGGTTTCCATAGACATCCATGTAAGACATCATCTGAATATGTTGCCGGAGGAAGTGGTTCCTGAGAACGGGGTTGTTTCGGGCAGATTCGAAGGTGTCGGAAAGCAGGAAACCGGAAAATGAGGTTACCAACACCCCAAAAAGGAGCAGCAAGTATAAAGTGTGTCCTCGGTGTGCGTTCAGAGTTGTTCCCCCCTGAGATCAGTCTCCTTCGATAGTGTGTTGTACATGCACAGTTCCGCCAAGGTGCGGACCCGTCCTCCGACTGCTTTATGGGCGCTACTCCGACCTTTAAGCCAAATGTAACCGACTCCCACAATCGCACCGATCACGGCGCCAATGACCAGGTAGATGAAAAAGCCGATCTCAGCCGATGGATCTCCCACCATGATAGACATCATCACTCCGAAGACCGCACCTCCGGTCAGACCCGCGTAGGCACCAACCTTTATGTCTTTTGAGTCAATCATGCTGTCTCCTTTTGTACGCCGGCCTGACCCGGGTTCCTTAATTGAGTGAGGCTAGGGCACCAATCATTACATTCGTTGGATAACCGGCTGAGAACTTGATACCGCCCAGAAAAGAGAGTCCGGCGTTTCGCTGCAGCAAAACGCAGTCGCTCCAGAACAAAAACATCTGAAGACAGTGAAACATTTTCTGTTTCAGCTCCTTGCGAAGGCCAGACCGGCCTGGGAAAGACCCAGCAAAAGGTGAAAGGTCTACAGGGTGGCTCTGAGGTGGCAGCGCCGGTTCAAGCAGCGGAAAAGGTCAGGAATGCAACTTGAACCATTCTGTATTGCCATGACCGAGATCAGGAGTTCCCCATGAGATTATCCCTGGTACCCCTATTGGCACTCCTCACTCTTGCCTTCGCCGTGTTCATCACCGCTAAAGCCAGGAAGGACCGGTCGATAAGCGGGGCGGAAGCAGGCAGCGTCTATTTCCTGATTCTGGCTTTTGCGGTCTGGACAGCCGTTCTCATAGCACTGGGGATAGGTGGGATCCACGTCGCGCTCATGAATCAGGTCCCCTTATTGTGGCAGTCCGGTATTCCGGTCACGATACTTTTCATCAACTTTATCCTGTCCAGAAATTTGCGGCGTGCCCTGCACGGTATCGCATCCAGCACTCCGCAACATTGGCTGGTCTTTTTTCAAGCTCTCCGTATTGGGGCGCTGGGCGGGGTGATCAAGGGCATACAAGGGCAGATCACCTCCAGTTATGTCTTCTGGATCGGCATACCCGATTTCTTGTTTGGAGTCTCCGCCATCCTGGTGGGGTGGTTGCTCCTCCGCAAAGCCGTCAGCCAGGGCTTTCTGGTGGTCTGGAGTCTGATCGGAGCCTCCCTCATCCTTTTGCCCACCTTTCCCCTGATGAACTACTGGATGAACGAACCTGGATTTGTCTTTATCTTTGAGTTTCCGATGGTGCTGGCACCCGGCATCGTGGTCCCCATGATGATCTTTTTTAATCTACTGTTGGCATGGGGAGCTTTCCAATCCAGGGAAGGTCGGACTTCATGAAAATGTTCATCTTCCGATCGCTCCGTCCCCATCCGGGCGTTCACCGTTGAGATTCTACCCTGGAACATTTAGAATGAGGTATGTTCCTGGAAAGGAAGCGAGCATCCTGAATTCATTGAGGAGGTAGGAATGTCCAGAAGAGTGATGGTCATTGTGTTGGCGATGTTTTTCATGGGGATGGCGACCTGGGCGGCCCGGGCCCAGACGCCCACGCGAACGAAGATCGATGTCTCCAAACTGGGGCCTCAGGTAGGCGAGCGAGTACCCGACTTCAGCCTGCAGGATCAGCATGGCGAGACCCGGACACTGCAGTCGATCATGGGTCCCAAGGGAGCCATGCTCGTCTTTGTGAGATCGGCGGATTGGTGACCCTACTGCAGGACGCAGCTGGTCGAGCTGCAGGGACGGGTCGATGACATTCGCGAGCAGGGACTGGAACTGGTAAGCATCAGCTACGACTCCCGGGAGAAGCTGGCCGAATTCGCCCAGCAGCAGGGGATCACCTTCACGATGCTGGCGGACGTGGGCTCGGCAACCATCAAGCGGTATGGCATCTTAAACACGGTTAGCGCAGAAGCCCTCGGTCCCAATGGGGACGACCCGGCGGTCCTGGCCGACTTCCCGCTGTATGTGTCGGTAACCAGCCCGAATGAGCGGTTCGTGGGAATCGCCTATCCCGGCACATTCATGCTTGACACTGAGGGCGTGGTCACGGCCCGCTTCTTCGAGGACTTTTATCAGGAACGAAACACAGCCGCCAACATTCTGATAAAGGTAGGCGCAGGAGGCTCTTCCGTTCAGGGAACCGAGATCTCGACAAGCCATATCCAGATCAGGACCTATCCCAGTGATTCGGTGATCGCTCGGGGTGAACTCTTCTCTTTGGCCGTTGAAATCACACCTCAGCCCAACATGCACGTCTATGCCCCGGGTGCCGAGGGCTATCGGGTCATCACCCTTTCAATCGAGCCGCAACGCTTTGTTCGCCTCCTCCCCATACAGCACCCTGCTTCCGAGATCTATTACTTCGAACCGCTCGATGAGCGGGTGCCTGTTTATCAGAAACCGTTCACCTTGTTGCAGGAAGTGGTTACCGAAACCCTTCGGGAGGAGAGGGCGGCATTTGACGAAATGGGAACCCTGACCTTCACGGGCTCGCTGGAGTATCAGGCCTGCGACGACAAGGTTTGCTACAATCCGGTGTCAGTTCCCCTCTCCTGGACCGTAGGGATCAAGCCCTTCGTGTCCCGCCAGCGCCGCCCTTAGAAGGGTTGATTGCAAAGGCCTCCGGAGTGTGGGAGGCCTCAGGTGCCGAATCTCACATGTGAGAGGAGAAATGAAGGGGGCCAGTCATCCTGTGCCCGATAAATGGGAGCCATTTCAGGATCGGTTTTCGGATTCGGCACCTGAGGTGCCTCCCACATTCCTGACGTGCACGACGTGCACGACTGCACGAAACCCCTCGGGGTCACTGCCCTGGGAAATCGGCTGTTGAGGCTTGTTGGACATACCTTTGAGCAGCCCTCTCGGTGATCAGCTTCTCTTTCCTTAACTGGGCAACAGTCGCCTCGACACAGGCTTGGTATTTGCTGCGGCTGAACGTTTCGCCGTGCTTTAATAGACCCAGTCGATGCCATGCTTCATCCACACTTTCCTTGTGATCAAGATATCGGTTCAAGTTCATATCCACAAAAGCCCCCTGCCCATCCAGGGGTTCAAGACCCTGGCCGTCAAAGGCGGCAAACCCGGTATATCCTCCACCACTCTTTCCCCGGCTTGGGGGATAGGGATAATACAGGCCAAGAGGACAGGCCACTTCGGGCAGGGCGATGGCTTCATTTTCATTCACCCCGTCACCATTCACATCGCCCAATTCTAACCACCCGGATTTGCTCGCAGGAGGAGCGATGTCCCTTTCCACCCAGTTGTCCAGAAGATCAATCAGGCCGTCCATGAGTCCCGACAAATCCAGAAGGACCGTGTCTCCACCTCCTGAGCGATGCCCCCCGGCCATGTGACTCACCCCTTGCACCTCATAGATCCGCATCTTTTTTTCCAGACCTTTGTCTCTGAGGATCCTGGCCGTCAATCTTTTGTTGACCAGATAACCGTACGACATCCATGGCGGAAGAGTGGGAACATCCATTCGGCTCGTGTAGAGCTGGTGGGCAGTTTCAATGGTCTTGACGAATTGCCGCCGGGCCTCATCGGTTAGCAAAAGCGTATCCTCACCCTCTTTCATTAAAACAGGGAGGTATCTTCCGCCCCCGGAGTCACTGTTGATGAATCCATCAATAAGGGTTTCTCCGTTCTCATCGAGGTTCAGACCAGGCACATAGTTGATCAAGCGTCCATTCATGGCACCGGCAGAATGGCCGAACCAGTAGGTGCGCAAGGGCTTTTCCCCTAAACGGTCCTTCAAAAGATTTTCCGACAATCGAACCATGTCCAGGAGCAAATCGGTGTGGATGTTGAGATTCCGTCCTTGCACAATCTCACCATCATCCAAAGTCACCGAGTAGTCTCCCGGGCCCGAACCCGGATCCCCACTGGCAGCGCCGGCATTTCTTCGGGTCTTGGCAACGGCATAGCCTTTATCCAGCATCACTCTTTCATAGCCATTGAGATCTCCCAGAGGGTTTGCCGAATCAAGGTTCTGGTTCCATGCTTTGAGTGTTCCTCCGAAAAAGGATCCACTTCTGCCATGGACGGTGACAAACAACTTTTTATTCCAGGGAGTCCCGGCTTCCGGGTACACCAGGGTCACGGCCGTACCCTTGGAAGCCTCGTATCTGAGTATTCCATGGAAACGTCGATACTCATTTCCCGATTGAGTGAAGGCAAACTCAGGGTGAGAAGTGAAGTGGTTGCCTCGGGGACCCTCTTTGACCACCCAACCTGCAAGGGTTCCACTGACCCCCACATCCAGCCGCCGATACCGGCGGCCGGAGTCGGCAAAAGCAACTTCCTCAATCAGGACATCCTCCTGCCCGATGGACTTCCCATGGACATCTCTTTTGGGAGCCATGAAGTCTGTGCCGGAAGAGGAAATCGGCGATGAAGTTTCTCCCCACAGCGCATTGGCGCTCATGAGTGAGAAAGTGAGTGCCACAATCAAAAGTGTTGGTGTGTTCACTTTCATCGTCATCGAAATCCTCCAGGTCTACCGTGGGACCGCCTTCGGTCCACGGAAAACGCCCCTGCTCCACCGAGGATGAGCACGAGGAGCCCTGCGATATACAACAGATTTACTTCGTAGCCGGGCATGCCAAAGGTCGGACCTGTTTCCGCCATACCGGTAATGTGCATGAAGTTAAATCCTTGAGGGAGATGTACGGTGAACAGAGCCACCAGCATGTTGATGGTCAACAGGCACCCAAAAATCACCACAAATGCACCCACTATAAGGGCCAAACCACCCACAAACTCGAGGGCCCCCACAGCCCATGCCATGAGACCGGGTTGGGGGACTCCTATCGTTCGTAACATGCCTACGAAAACCTCACGCTCCCCAGGCAAGAAAAGCTTTGGAAAGCCGTGATAGACAAAGCCGAAGCCCAGGATAAAACGAGGAAACATGGGTGCCAGGTTCTTCATTTTGGACCTCCTTAAAAGAGGGAATTTCTAAATGATAGGTGCCCGGGGAACTAAAGGCAATGAAATCCCTGATCTGAGGTGAAGTTCAAGCAGTTCTCAGTCTGGGTAAAGGTCAGGCAATCGTTCGCTTCGGTAAACCGTCCACCCCATCGGATGTTCAGCTGACGGATCCTCGATCAGCAGTTCAAACACGATTTCGGGTGCTTCCGAATGGGTGACCTCAACAATCCGCGTTGAGTAGCGAGTGGCTTCCCTTCCAGATGCGTACTCTCCTTGGTCATTACGAGTGAGTCCACCTTCTGTTACCAAGACGTTGCCGGTGACCGGCAAGAGGTCGGCCTCTGAAACAAAAGATGAGAAGAAGGCGCCTGGACCTGGGCCTCCGTATAACCAAACCTGTTCGACTGTACCTTGTTCTTCGTCGATCTTGAACTCAACCGCACGGCTGTAAGCCTCCTTGTCAGGGGTTCTGGCCTCAGGAGGCCAAGCGCGATCGTTTCCGTTATCGAAGAGCAACAATAATCCATCGCGGGTGGTTCGGGCCGCATGCTGGTGATACGGCCACTCGAAGTCTCCGACAGGATTGAGCAAATAAGGTTTCCACCGGTCTCCCCAACCTGCATGAGTACCCAGAATCCAGATGAGTTCTCCGGTTTCTCGAGAGAGCTTGATCACCGCATCCTGGAGCCGAACGGAGACGATAACGGAGTCATCGGGTGGGTTGTAGAAAACACTGTTAGCGTGGCCCCAGTCCTTCAATTCTCCCTCGATATGACCATAACCTCGGGTCCTCCAGAAATTACCCGAGGATGAGTATCCGTAGCGATCCGGGTCCATCAGGTCCAGTAAGCTCCACCGGTTTACGATGGTCCCATCGGGTTGAAATTCGACAATGACGTCCCCGATGACACTGGCTTTTTCCCGTGGAGATCCCGGGTTCCCGACTTCTGTCGGGAAGTTGTCCACAACGCGCAACTCGGTGGATATCACTAAAAAGTTGCCCGAAGGCATTTGGAGGACTTCGTGGTGAAAGGTTTCGACATCAACAGGAATGGATCCCTCAGGAACATCGAGTTCTTTTCCGTCGTTGGGATATCTGGCAGCGTGCCATCGCCGAACAATTTCTCCCGTCAAGGTTGCTTCTATGACCCTGTACCCACTGATGTACAAAAGGTTCCTATTGGAGAGAACGTGTATATAGCGAGCAGGGTGATCCGGGCGATAGTACCAAACGACCTCACCCTGTGGATTGACTGCCAGTACCAAATGAAAATCCGAGTCGGGCTGATTCCCGATCCTTTTGGTGATCTCAAACAGGGTGACACCGGGCTCCATCCGATCTGTCTGACTCACCTGGACCGAGAGTGGGGGAAAATCATCGGGCAAGACGGGCGTCGTGTATTTCAGTGGGTCCTGGGCCTCAACCCAATTTCCTGAAGGGTCTACAGCACGAACGGTGAGGGTATACGTCTTATCAGCAGCGAGTCCAAGAATGGGGAATCGGTGATCGGTTGTAAAATCCTGATTCACATCAACTTCCCGTTCCTCTTTGCCATCCGAGACGATCAGGACGACTCGGCTGGGTTCGTCGGTGCTGAATTCGAGAATGGCCGCCAGCGGGACAGCCGGGTTTGGGTTGGGGCTGATCCTGGGGCCTGAGACAAAGCTCGGTGGCCTTGAATCCCCACAGGAACTCGTGACCAGGCATCCGAGCAGCAAAAAAACAGGCAACCCTCGGCTATTTTCAGGCATGAACTCTTCCTCTACAGTTCGCGGTCGGTCACTGTGCGATGCAGTTGTTTTTCATGCTAGAACTGCAAGAGGAGAAAGGCAATCAGAATGACCTTCTAAGGGTGGGGTGTTGGCCGAGATTAGGGGCCGAGATGGAAAAAAGGGAAAAAGGGGACAGAGATTAGGGACAGGCCCCGAGCCCTGTCCCTAATCTCTGTCCTGCTCAATAGGAAGCGATCCAGAAATCAGGTATTTCTCGTGGAAAACGGCTCCGCAGGTTCGAGGCCACCCTTTGGGCTTCCTCTCGAGTGTCAAACGGACCCACGCGCACCCGGTAGTAACGAGCTGATACTGGAAAAACATCGGTTACAACGACATAGGCGGTAAAACCAGCCTCTTGTAACCTGGCCCGTAATCCTTCAGCTTTCTGGCGAGTCTGGAAGGCCGCGATCTGAATAGCAAAACCGACGGGCCTGGAGGCTGTAAATCCAAGCTGGCTGGTGGGTGGTGGCTCAGTCGGTGGTAGCTCAGCAGGTGGTGGCGACGGCCGGGCATCGGGGGAGATGTGCTCACTCTGGTTGGTGGCAACGGGAACCGGCTCGTTGATGGGTTCCCTGCTCGCGGGTCCCGGGAGTGAAGTAAATCTCTGTACCGCTTCCGGGATGTCTTCCGCTTTCAATGTGAAATCCAAGATCATTTCATCTGCGCTGGTTCTCAGGGGTAGCCACCTTAGTTTGGTGTCGAATCCGGCTAAGGAAGCTTCTACCTGGTAGCTTCCCAACAGCAAGCTGGGCACCCTGTAATTGCCGTCCTCTTCAGTGAGTCCTGACCAAACTTCCCGAACCAGTGTCGGCCCCACAAAATCGCGGCTTGGGGTGAGAAAGGTCACTTTAATCCCCACTCCCTCGAGTGGCATCCCTGCCTCGCCGGAAACTGTTCCCGACAGATTCGCAGTCCTGAACTGAGCCAGGACCATCCCTGACGCAAACAACACAAATATAAGGGCCTTATGGAACATCATCTTTCTTCAACTCCCTATCATTAAAGGATGCAACTCCAGGAGCTACCTCGTCAAATCCAGCCGGTTGATCTGACAACCCGTTGTTTGAGAATGGACCTTGCCAACTCTTGACAAAGTGATTCCATGGCGTAGGCTAGAGTCACTTCACTAAGAAACTCTAAGGAGGGAGACATCCATGGACATTTTAAGAACACTTATCCCAGTGCTTTTTCTCAGCCTGCTTGTGACGGGCTGCGCTCAAACCCAGGCGAGCGATGTGGAACTCATCGCCGAGGCGGAGAGCGCTGCTCCAGAGTCTGTGACAAAGAACGCCACGATTAAAACCTCGGACGGAAGAGTGCTGAGACAGGGGTCCAACAGCTGGACCTGTTACCCGGGTTCAGGGGCCATTGGACCCATGTGCAACCAGTCTCAGTGGGACGAACTCATTGGAGCCGTCATGACCAAGGCACCCATAGATGTTCAGAAGTTCAGCCTGTCCTACATGATGGCTGGCGAGGGAGAGGCCCTTGGCGTCAGTAACGTGGATCCCTTCGCCACCGAGCCAACGGATGACAACCAGTGGGTCAAGGAAGGGCCGCACCTGATGATCCTGGTGCCTGATCAGGCTATCCTCGAGGGGATTTCTACCGATCCGCAGGACCCCGTCTACGTGATGTGGAAGGGCACCCCCTACGCCCACATCATGGTGAAGGTCGGGGCACAAGAGTAGACCGCTTCGTTCCCCGGCCCGGTTGATGCATAATCCGATCTAAGGTTATTGCTCTTCCGGCAGCGGTCCAAAGTCAGGCGGTGGAACTCGGTGTTTCGTTGCCGCTTCATAGGCTGACGCGATCTTGATCAGAACCGGTTCCTCACCGGGACCCGACCACAGCATCATGCTGATGGGCATGGGACGAGGAAGCGACGAGCGTTGGCTGCCACTGACATAGTTGTATCTCGTCCTGTCTGCGCTGAGAGCAAACCCGGGCTCGTAGACAATCTGGTTATAGCCGGCAGGAACGATAATCTGAGGCATTCCTACAAAGGCGGTGAAGCGTCCACAGCAACTCACTGCACTTCGATCATCGACGGTCGGTTCGCTGGCGCCGCCAATCTTTCGATGGGGGAGGGTATTTTCCGGGTTCACAAAGGCGTCGATGTCGTTTTCATACATCACCTTTTGAATCACAAGCCTCACCACGGCCTGCATCTTAAACATGTCGATGCCTCTGGTTGGACGAAGGTCCTGTACATCCACCGCATTTTCGGCGCTCCTTCGATCACTGTCAGAAACCGGTTTATCGTTAGCGATCCAAGTCGCCCAATCAAATACCCTTGTATCCCCTCTTTCCGCCAGATATTTGGCCGTGTTGAAATGCCCTCGTCCGGTATTGTCAAAGCCCGTGGTGATGCGGCGTAAATTGAGACTGTCCGATAAGGGGGCCTGGCCCAGCGCTAATTTGACCAGATAATCCTTGGTCGTCACATCAAAGCCAGGTACGGCAAATTCCAGATCGCCCGAGCGGGTTGTTCTAGAGAAATACTCAGGCACATTCATGGGGAGAATCTCGGCGAAAGCGTCCTGGAAGGTATATTTCATATTGGGAACCTGGGGATCGTCAGGATAGAGTGGATCGACGGATTCAACGAGCTCTGCTCCCAGCTTATCGCGCAAAATGGTTTTAATTTCCTTGTCTATTTGATCGCTGACGGCGACATCATTTCGGCTGTGTTTGACCATGTACTCACGCACAATCCCGATACGTATTCCCTCGAGAGGCTTAGCCTGGCCTTCAAGGTCGTCTTCATCGATCACAAAACTGGTATAGGGTTCTTCCGGGATCAGGCTTTTGGGAATGGCGGTGAAGTATTCCCTGGAGGTGTACCCTTTTATGGCATCCAGAACCCGGACTGCGTCTTGGACCGTGCGACAATGGATGCCTGCCCGGTCATCCATCTTGCGGGCAAGAATGCCGCCGTCGGAATTCACCCCTTTGGTGGTCAGGAAATTCACGATGTTATTCCTGGCTGCAGGACCTTGACAGGAAGCAAAGGTCTGTTCGCAGATGGAGCACACCACCAGATTCGCGCCCACAGAGACACCCGAACCGGAGCTCGTTCCCCTGGTTTCGCGCTCTGTATCATAGGGGTTGCAGGGCTGTCCTCCCCAGGTACTGATCGAGGTTGTCGGCCTTCGGTCCCCGGGTATCGATCCGGCAGGAGAAAAAAGCTTTGCTGGTGGAACGCCAGGAGGAGTAGGCGATAGAGAGATACGATTATTGCTGGCGGTGGCGATGGCAAAAACGATCGCCCCTTTTGCCCTCACCTGAGCCACAGGGACGGAGTCAATGGGGGGCACATCCATGGCAAAGTTGACGTCATTCCCACCTGTTCCCCGGATGTCCTTGGCGTCATACCAATTCTTGAAGGAGAATGGAATGCAATAGAGGGGTAAATTCTCCAGGTCAGGATCGTTTCCATATTGGGCATCCAATTCGGCTGCTCTTTCCAAAGCATCGGGCTGCCGGCGAAAGTCCTCACAGACTTCCGGGGCTCCTGCTGGAAGAGGACCTTTGGAGGGATGTGCATCGAATGGGCCTTTGCAGGTAACAGAACGCTCACCACGGATGTTGAGGGTTTCCAGTGCGTTGAGCTGGCCTGCATTGGGGATCCCGACTCTCATTCCGTATTGCTGCTGAACGCTTGGATCCGATAGGGTTGCTTCCATTCTTCCAAAGTCCAAGGGCGTTCCGACATACTCATCAAAATCCGGGAACAAGCTTGATGCCGCAACGGTTTCCGTTGGAAACTCTAGAGGCGCACCCGCGCTAACCACTCCTCGAGCAGGAGCAATAGAAGCTCCATCTTCAGTGATCAACTGGGTGCAGACACCGTTGTAGGCCTTGGCTCGAAGGATATACTGCTGGACTAATTCCTGGCAGGTAGTCTGGTCTGACTTGATGGCGTTATGGATATCCTCGATGGTTGCTTCCACCAATTGGAAGGGTGCCGTTTCCTGGCCAAGAACAGGCGTCAATGTGGGCGAAAGGAGTAGGCTTGCAAGAAGAGAGGCCAGGATAACCTGGTTTCGCTGAGTTATTTTTCGAAACGGACTTCTACTTTCGGACATAGTGAACCGCCTTCCAAGATGATTTATCGAAATGTCTTAGACTCTTGTCGGGTAGCAAAATACCATTCTCCGGGTCAGCGCTCAAGAACTATCAGAGGACGATGCATCATCTGGGTAATGCGAGACGCGAGGGTGGCCGCTTTCTACCTCTATTTCACGGTGTTGAGTAACTCCTTCAAAACCTCCCGCTTCAGGTGTGGCTCGAGGTGCTGCTCCAGTGCCCCGGCCGGCACATCAGAGGAAACCACCACATAAGTCTCCCCTTGGATGGTGACACCCCAGGGTATGTGCTCCTTCCCTTGAGACCGGGTGAAGAAAGTGATCGTCTCAGGACCCACCTCGATCTCGATACTTATGGACGGGTAGGAGGCTATCCTGGGGATGGAGGGGACGTATTCCCCCTTAAAGAGACGCACTCTGGAAAGTCTGCTCAGGAAGCTGGTCACATTCCCAGCAGGGACAAGAATATCTACCGTATCCGTCAAAACCTTTCCCTCAAGATCGGGGCGCGAAAAATAGAGGGAGTAGTGGGTGTGGGCCCGAAAGGTAGCGGTTCCTGAAAACCCGTCCTGGGACCGATGGAGATCCCAAAAAGCAGAGATGGGTGAGAAAGGACCGTACCCTTCCCACTCGTCTTTGATTCTTATAGAGTCCGCCTGAACGATCTGAGACAGCGTCTCAAAAGGGCTTCTGGAATCCGCTTGAGAAGAAGCTTGGGCACTGGTCATGCCCACAGAACTGTTCGAGGCAAGCAGGAGGTTGCCGGCGAGCAACAAAAAGTTAATGGGCCTGAAGAAGAGTTTCATGATTCTCAAAGTTTAGCGGGCAGACTTGAGAGGGACAAGCTCAGGGCGAGTCGATCCGAAAAAACCAGATCCGCTCGATCTCTTCTGGTGTCAAGGTACTTCCCGTGTGGCGGCGGACCTGGTTTTCATAGATTGCTCGCACCAGTTTCGGATCCTCTACGCGTGTGGCCCGTACCGTGTAGATTTTGTTTCCCACCTTCAGTCGCAGGTTCGGATCCTGAAGCAGTAACAAGGCCCAGTGGCTTTCGCCGGAGCCCCAGAACAGTTGGCGGAGTTGCAGCAGGGGAAAGCGGGGCGAGGAGCGCACATAGGGAACCCCATCGTGAAGAAAGCAGGAGGTGTTGACCGAGTAGGGATCCGAGGGTCGCACCTCGAGGGTGACGATGGGGTGCTGTTGTATGAAGCTCCAGTCCGTCACCGAACCCGTTATGTCCTCCCCACTGAGGCGTCCACCGGGGATGACATCGAAACCCGCAGGACGGGACAGAAGGATCGCGCTGACAACAACGACAAGGACCACGACAATAGCCGCGATGCCTCCCACGACCCTAAAGAAGAGCTTCATTTCAAAAGCAGGTGGGTTTTCAAGAACTCTTTGATGATCGGCAAACGAATCTCATCATAGAACTGGGGCCCGCCGTGAACTGCCCCATGAGCGACTTCGAACTGTACCGAAAGTCCCAGTTCCTTGAAGCGCCCGTTCAGTTCGTGCGACTGGTTGATCGGCATTTGGGGGTCTTGATCCCCATGTATCAACAACAGTGGAGGGTCGGAAGGATCGACGTGAAAGATCGGGCTGGCGAGACGGGCGATCTCCGTTTTGTCTTCGGGCTGCCCACCGAGCAGAAGCTGTAAGGCGGGAATGCGCACTCCCAATCCAAGAGGGGTGGATTGGTCCAGAATAGTGGTTAGATTGCTGGCACCATATAAACTGATGGTGGCCTGCACATCCGAAGATTCCTCAAGATGTGCACCGACCGAACCCTCGAGTTCCTTGTGTCCGTTGGTGGTCCCCACCAAGGCTGCGAGATGTCCACCCGCGGAATTGCCTGCGATGGCAATTCTCTCGGCGTCAAAGCCATAATCGGCCGCTTTGGCACGAAGAAATCGAACAGCGGCCTTGATGTCGTGGACTTGAGCTGGAAAGCGTGCCACAGGCGTCAACCGATAATCGACACTGGCAATGGCCCATCCCTCCTCGGCCAGTGTTCCCAAAGGCATCCGCGACTTCGAACCACCCCGCCAGGCGCCACCGTGGACCCAAACCAGCAGCGGGGCACCCTCCACCTTCTCTGGAAGGTATAAATCCAGCAAAAGCCGGTGATCATCGACGCTCGCGTACTCGACATCGGGCAAGACTCTTACCCTTGAATGGCTCGTTTGCGCTTCCGCCAAGAAAGACAACATCGCGACCAGAATAAGCAAAAGCATGACTTGAATTGAAATCCGTTTCATAGGGCTCCTTTGCTTGAGTTCTCATGGTCCCCCTTGGATCCCGGAAGCAATCCGTAGAGCGTGGCTCTTCCAGCGCAAGACGGTGATCCTCGCTCGCGACACAAGGTAAGATCCTTTACTGTCCGGGACTCAGTGAGCCGTATACCACTTCTCCTCCAATGACCGTTGCCAGAACCTTGATCTCAGAGATCTCTTCATCCGGGATACTGCGGTCCAACGGATTCTTGTCCAGGAGAACCAGATCTGCCAGTTTTCCCGCCTCCAGTGAACCCAGCTCATCCTTGCGTAAGACATAATCCGCACCCCAGCGGGTCAACATGAGCAAGCCGTTGGCACGGTCGATTCTCTCCCGGGGGCCAAATACCCGACCATCACGGCTCTTTCTTGTCACCAAGAGTTCAAGGCCAAACATGGGATGTCTGTCCGGGTCATCGTGAACGTCCGCACCATAGGTGACTCTCATACCGGCATCGATCAAGCGTTTGACTGGCTTCATCCATCGATGAGCGTATTCTTCCCCATAGACTCGACTCACAGCGGCGACAGAACCCCGGTAAAGGCCAAGGAGTTGCACGGTCCATATAATGTCCATCTGAGCGGCCCTCTCGACGACCTCCGGGCTCACCATGTTGGCGTGATCCAGCACAAAGCGCCGGCCTGCGATGGGATTTTCCTGGTCGGCTTGCTCAAAGGCATCCAACATCCTCAAATAGGCCTGGTCTCCAAAGGTGTGTACACCTGAAATCCTGTAGCCGTATCGATTGGCAACGATCAGGGCATCGGCACCTGGGTCCCCCTCGATGTCCCAAAAGCACATACCCTCTTCCCAGTAGTTATTGGGCAAGATCTCACGCTTCTCCAGGGTGACACAGTCCGTTCCTGCACCGGGTGAAGTACCGGGCCCGGTGCCATCGGGTATTCCGGCCGATATACCGATCATCCACATCCAATCGGTTCCATGACCCTGCAGGTTCCCTAAGCGCTTGAGATCCCTTTCAAGAAACGGATTTCCGCGTCCAATCTCATGTGAGTAGGGTAATCTAAGGGGCATTTCGCCCGTTCGATCCAGTAGCGCATAGGCGCTGATTTCATTTCCCTGAAGGCGTGTGGACAGGGTCGTGATCCCCATGGCCACCCATTCCTCCAGCTCTCTCTTTAAGAAAGGCGCCAAAAGCTCTGGTGTTGTCTGAGGGATGACTTCCTGGTCGATAACGGTCCCGGCCGCCCCCAGTATTTGACCCGTGGGAACACCCTGCTCATCCTTGACAATCCCGGTAAGATTGTCGCCATATCTCTCGATCACGATGTCCAGCATCTTGCTGTTGATCAGGCCAAACATGGCATTTCCAAGCATCACGTAAAGAGGATGATCGGGTGCCACCTGGTCCAGATCCTCTTTCTTGATGTCGTACAGCGTGGTCGGAGTCAATCTACCGGTACTGTAGATCCAATAATCGGGAGGTAAGTTATCCGCCACTCGCTTGAAATCGGCCAACGCCGTCTCCTTGCTGTCCCAGCGGACGGTCACAAACCGAACGCGGTTCTCCTCCAGGAACTTCAAATAGGCAGGGATGTATTCGTCTGCAAAGTGCCTGAGGGCATAGGTGTTGGGATGGGAATGAGTGTCGATGACTCCCGGTATGACAGTCTTACCGGCCAAGTCGACTCTTATCGTGTCCGGACCGGCCATCTCAAGAATCCGATCACTCTCCCCAACCGCCAGAACCCGACCATCGCGAAGGGCGATGGCCTGGACGACGTTGATGGGCGGTTGATCGCGATCCATGGTCATCACCTGGCCGTTGTACAAAACCGTATCTGCGTAACGAAGTACTTCGGGAGGCAAGTCCTGGGCTTGAGTAACACACAAAAAAGGTCCCCAAAAGAGCAGAAGACTCATCAAAATGAAGTTTGAAATCCTTATCCTAAAAGGTCTTTGGTCACTCATCGTGAAATACTTCCTTTCAAAAGCAGACTCGGGTTATGAGTGTCTCGTCCCATAAAAGAAACGCTTAGTTACCAGGAACGGAAGGGAAGCACGTCTTTGGCCGGGTTGTTGCCTGACCTGTTGTCGAAAACGATCTCGCCGCTCAAACCGGTCATCACCACTCTGACGTTCAAGATGTCTTCGACTGGGATGCTGAAGTAATCGCGGTCCAGGACAGCAAAGTCCGCAAACTTCCCCGGCTCCAGGGTTCCGATGGTGTCCTCGGCCATCATGTACTCGGAGGCCCAGGTAGTGGCCATTTTCAGGGCGGTCACCCGATCCACCGCCTCCTCCGGCAACAAAACGACCGGCTCGGGATAGGTGGCACTGACCGGAGTTTTCCGGGTGACCAGACTGTGAATAGGTTTCCAAAAGTCCACTCCGGAAGCCTCGAAAGTGACCCGGATTCCACTGTTGATCCAGGTCTTTACCGGCATGGCGAACTCCCTTAACTCCTCTCCATAGTCCTCGATCAGGGGCGGCACTTCGGCGAAATTTCCGGTGTTGACATTGAGGATGACTCCGTACTTCTTTAAGCCTGCCATCACATCAGGAAGGTTGCCCAGCAGTGCATTGTGCTCCAGCGTGGGCCGGAGATTTCTAATGTACTCCACGGAATAGTTTTTCTCCTTGGCCACCTGATCCAGGAGCTGTAGGAACAGCCGAACTCCATGGCTGGAATTCCCATGAATCTGAGCCGGCCGCCATCCGAACTCCAGCCCAGCCTTTACCGATTCCCAGGACTTCATACCGGGCGCCGGACAACGCTCACGATCCTTGATATCCTGGGTTGCCGGCACGTCCGGCCCCAGGCACACGCTATACTGTGTGGAGTCCCACAACTCGTTGCACATGCCGTTGAGCCAAAGCATCTCGCCACCGTTGGCATGGTTGGTCCAGGGAGCACCCATTCCTCGATAAAATTCGCGAATCGATCTGACGTTAAAAAAGTTGCCCCGCTGCGATTCCACGTAATAGGCCAAGCGATGGGGTAATCTCCCTTCTCGGTTGAGGATGTTAAAGGCCTCAATCACTTTGGGATAAAGAATGCGGGTAGCCACCGTGGTGATTCCCATGTTGACGACATCCACCGAGTAGAGTCGCATGACTTCAGCCAGGTCGGAACTCGGCTTGTCCTTCCACCAGAACTCAAAGGTCAGCCCCCCCATTTCGGGAACGGCCACGTATCCGTTTTGAGACGATCCCGGAGCCGTTTCGATGTCCGTGCTTTCCAGCCAGTCGTGAAACTCTTCGGTAAAGAGTTTGATGGCCACCTCATTGAAATACCCACCGATGTTGGCTCGCACCAGGATGGGGTGATCGGGCGTCACCGCATCCAGCTGCCTGCGGTTGAGCTTGCCTTTCCCAAACCAGGTTCGACCGGTTCCGGGCGCATTCGACCCTTCCTCAACCCGCAAAGAGATCCACTGACCTTCGGGTATGTTCTGCACCCGGATGGCATTGAGCAGCGTATCCCGAATCTTCTTGGCCGTCCCCTCGGGATCGCTTGCGGCAGTCACCGTCAGCTGAACGCTGGGATCGACAAACCCCATGCTGGGTCCGTACCTTCGCGCCGCCCGCGAGAAGAGGTGAAAATGGGTCTGTATCAGACCGGGAATCACCACCCTGCCTCCCACGTCTTCAATGACAGTTTGGGGTCCTGCCAACGCCCTCATTTCTTCATTGGTTCCCCGCGACATGATCTTTTTACCCTTGATCGCCATTGCCTGGTAAATATTGCCGGGCGTTTCCGGGGTGATGCTGCGGTCGTCCATACTCACTATCTTGCCGTTGATCAACACCAGGTCGGCATAGCCCATTTGGTCCACCAAGGCCGGGCGGCTCTGTGCCCAACCCACTCCAGAAAACACTCCAACCAGCACGAGCCCGCAAAGGCACATCTTAAAGCATCGATTCATGACATCCTCCATCCTGAAAAGAAAACCTCTCTGTGATTGCTCCCAATGCTAAGTCCTGGAGGCACTGAAGGCAATCAAAATTGCCCTCTATTTTTGGATGGAGTGAGTTGGGGTTGGTTTCTCGCCGAAGCAGGTCGTGGAATCGAGGGTCATTGGCGCGGGAAATCGGCCTGGGTTTCCTCCAAGATTTCACGGATCGCTTGGCGGTCTGCGTCCGATAGGTGGGCGAACTCTTCACTCCTGTCTTGGCCGCCGAGCACCTCCCCCAATCGTTCATAAATGTATTTTTTGGTCAGATCGGGCAGGGCGTCGAAGGCCTCGGAGTAGATGAGATAACTGCACGGATACCGAAAAAGTCTCTTGTTTAGGTCCAGCTGTCGCAGGGACCGACCCTGCTCATCCCACGGCCCCTGACTGACGAACTCGGCAGAGAAGCCCGAAGTGCCTGCGATCGGATCACTCAGCGGCGCTTCGTCGACGAAGAGCATCGCCCGCACCAGCGGCTCAGCAATACTCTCGATGCGCTTCAGGGTGGCGGCGGATCGGTCATCCGGGTCGCGACCCAGTTCCTGGTCGAGCATCTGCTGGTTGTAGAGCGCGGTCCGAGTGTCGTAATTCACACGGGTGATCAGGTTCTGCACGTGAACCTGGTGCTCGATCACCATCAGCGCGACGATGTCGCTGTGCTTGCCGAGGTAAGCGCTAGTGTCCATGAGTTTACCGAGATCGGTCAAGTTGGCACCCGCAGTCAAGTCCAGCCGCGCGGCGTCAGCAGCGTCCTTCGCAATCAGGTTTCCCATGTGCACCTGGTTGCCGTGGGTTCCGGTGACGTACCACCCGCCCCAGCGTTGGCTGAGTGGGCTCTGGTCAGTGGTGAGGTGCCAACCTTGGTGGGAGACAAGTTGGCCGCTCTGGTCTGGAAACCCTGAGCCCATGATGTATCGCGGCACTCCGCCGCCGGTCAGTGAGTAGGAGTCGTGACAACGGAGGCAAAGGTGGGTCTGACGCTCAAACCTGGGACGGTTGCTCTTCTTCTGGCTGAGAGTATAAAAAACCGCGCCCAACTGCCGATCGACCGCGGAGACCTCGACGACGGAACCACCCTGCGGCCAGGCCACATAGACGTCGTCTTTGAAGTAGATGGCGCGGGGCGTCTGCGGCGAAACCAAGTCGATTTGGAAGCTGGTATCGGAAAACACGAGTATCTGAGAGGCAACAGGGATCTTCAAGTGTCGCAGCAGCGAGGCCAGGTATCCGCTCTGGGCGTCGAACTGAAGTTCTATTTCACCGCTGTCGATCTTCCGCTGCAGCCGGGCTACTGGGTCGGTCGGCGCACTGGTCGAGTATCCAATCACCTCATACTCGGTGTCGTAGGGAAGCTGCAGCATGGCCAACCCTACCGCCGGGATGAGAAAAACGAGTGCCCCGCAAGTCGCTAACGCCAATCGTCGAAGTCGAACAACGCGAGTCGCCCGAAGTGTAAAGCCAACCATCGCCATAAAGTTCACAGAAGCGAAAGACCCAACCTTCATGTTAGCGCCGGACCATGCGTAAATCCTCTACTGCAGCGGAAAAATCTCCGGCGTGCTGCACCGCCAGCACGACCCGCAACGGCGGGGCCTGAAAACGAGGGTCGTGGCGGAGGGGGTCAGCGTGCGTCAATCCGAAAAAACCAGAGCTGAGCGATCTCTTCTGCCGTTCTGCCCGCTTGACTTGGATACCTCTGCCCCCACACCTCATAGAGTTCTCTGATCAACATCGGATTTATTACCCGTGTGGCCCGCACCTTATAAAGTTTATGACCGACCCTGAGTCGCATGTTTGAATCCTGAAGCAGAAATTGAGCCCAACGGCTTTCACCGCCTCGCCCAGAGGGCACATAAAGGACTCCGTCATGAAGAAGGGACGAGGTGTTGACCGAGTAGGGATCCGAGGATCGAACCTCGAGGGTAACCGTAGTGTACTGCTCCGTGAAGCTCCAGTCAGTCACTGGAACCGTCACTTCTTCCCCACTGAGCCGGCCACCTGGAATGATGGCAAGGGGTTCGGTTCGAAAGAGAAGGACCAGTCCGAGAACGAGTGCCAAGGTCACTACGATAGCGACCAGTCCTCCACCCACCCATTTGAGGATCCTCTTGAACATAGCTCATCTCCTAGAGTTCTTACCCAAAGAACGACTAAGGAGGATGTCATTCTACTGCATCAGCTGCTTTTCTTAGACGGAAATAGAGAGGACTATTCATCCGCCGCCGCAGGTCTTTGAATCGGGGGTCGGAGGGAACGACAGGCTGTTACAGTATTCGAGCCTTAATCTCCCACCAAAGACGCCCATCGCAACTTCACCTGAGAACCTTCGCCCTTCTTTTCAGTCCAGGCGACGTAGACGTTCTCGGCGTCAACAGCCAGCGAGGGTAAAACCGCATTTCCCGTGGCATCGCTGACCTGATATGTGGGACTCCACTCTGTCTTACCGTGACCCCGGTGGGCAAGAAAGATCTGGGGCCTCTCGTCCTCGATGTTCACCCAGGTAACCCAAACGGTGTCGTTTTTGTCAGTGATCACTTGGGTGTGCAACACGGTTTTTGCGGGTGTTTTAGCCACCAGCTGCCGAGGCTCAAAGCTTTTTCCACCGTCCTCAGAGAAAGTGTAGTAGATACCCGCCTCCTCTTCAGTTCTTCCGGCTGTAAACCATAGCCCGTGGATTCTGTCCTCACTGTCGCTGGCAATCGAGATTCCAGCGTGCGGACAACCGGTGACCCAACCATCATCGCTAATCGTGACCGGGTCGCTGAAGGTCTTCCCACCATCTGTGGAACGAATCGCAACATGGTTACGCACACTGTCCGGGTCGAGAAACCTATGGGATACTACGATCGTCTTCCCGCCATCGAGGAAAACAATGTTCGGTACACAACAGGCGCAGATGGCCTTGGAAATAAGATAGTTCTCACCATAGGTCCTACCGCCATCCTCGGACATCGCCATAAAGAGTTGCGATGACATATTCATCATTGCTTGGGGGTCATCTCTGGGGACGGCCTCGGTCCGATTGCGCCCGTCGATCCAGGTTGCGTATACCCTTCCATCCGGACTGGTAGAGATGTTCGGAAAAGCATGAGCGACTGCCCTGCCATCATCGTTCAAAGTGCTCGACGGAGAAAACGCTTTGCCCTTTTCTGCGTGAGCCACCTGTATGTAGCCCGTGTGATAGACCGGGAAAGGTGTGGCGAAGATCGCTGCCACGCTGCCATCCGAACCGATGGTGAGCTTGGGCCGATTGTCTCCACCAGCGGGGTTGACCTCGCCGGGATTGTTGTTGATTCGTCTGGGCTCACTCAATTGTTTGCGGGCCGTGTTCCATGAGGCGATCAAAGCATTGCGACCGTCGGCTTCGCCTTTGTTGTCCTCTGTCCATCCCAGAAATACCTCTCCACCTGGAGACACCTTAAAAAACGGATCGGCGGCGTTATTTTGAGGATTTCCCACGGTAATCTCTTCGTTCAAGGCAAGAACCTGGGTCAGGGGTGTGTCGTCAGCTTGAGTTCCACTGCATCCCGACATAGCAAACGAGACGCCGGCTAGTAAGACAAGTCCTCTTCTCATGGTTCTCAGTCTCCTTAATGTGTAGTGTTGTTCCTACCAGGGTAAGTGAGATCTAGATCTCAGTCAATCACTATGGGGTGGCGCCCTCGCCCAAAGATGGATGGCAGACCCGTTGAGGATAAAACATCCAATTGCCTCTGACGGCGGCACGTTTATCTAGCCCGGATGCTGCATCATCCCGGCTAACGTGCACTCTAGAGAGAGGGCGTGCTGGTGGGCGGACGACGGTGCTGTGTAGCCTGCTCATAAGCATAGGCCAACTCAATCAACCGGGCTTCACTCCAGGCTCTACCCAGCAATTCCAACCCTACGGCTAAACCCTGGTCCGTAAAACCGGCAGGCACCGTGATAGCCGGGAGCCCCGAGTTGGCGCTAAAGCAGCCATTGCTTCCCTCCTGATTTTCACCGATGGGAGCGGCCACGCGGCTGATCGTCGGATAGGCGAGCGCATCCAGGTCGTGCTCAGCCATCACCTGCAGAATGGCTCGCTTGAGGGTCGTTCGTTTCACAAGCTGTTCCAGGTATTCCTGGGTATCGGGAGGGGAAATTTCCTGACGCCGACGCAGCCGGGACTCTAACACGGGATGATAGTTACCCGAGTCCAAGATCTCCTTGAAGGATCGCAGGGGCGCACCAGGGTGCTGAGCCAGGTAAGCATTCATATCGTCCCGGGTTTCGTATTCCGCAACCAGAAGACGATCGGCCAGGAGTTCATCGAATCCCGGGATGGTCACCTCAACCACCTCCGCGCCCTGTTGCTCCATCTCTCTCATTGCCCTTCGCACCACCTGGGCAACGCCCTCGTCATCCGCCACGGTGGAGAAAAGGCTGGGCAGCAGGCCGATCCTGGAGCCATCCAGTCCTTCCACTCGAAGAAAGGCCGTATAGCTCTCTGGAATGTTTCCCACACTCTCGGCTGTCTGAGGGTCTGCCGGATCGTAGCCCACGATTGCGTCCAACACGATAGCCACATCGGTAACGCTTCGACCCATCGGTCCCCCGATATCCTGGGTATGAGACAGGGGGATGATTCCGGTTCGGCTGGCCAAACCCTGCGTTCCTCTCAAACCAACCAGGTTGTTGTGTGCGGACGGGGTACGAATCGAGCTGCAGGTATCGGTCCCCAGTCCTACCGCGGCGAAGTTTGCAGCCACGGCAGCACCCGTTCCTCCACTTGAACCCCCGGGATTGCGGTCAAGCGCATAGGGGTTTAGGGTTTGTCCGAAGAGCGAACCGACCGTAGTGATGCCCATGGCAAACTCGTGCAGGGTCGCCTTGGCAAGAATGATGGCTCCGCCTTCGCGCAAACGTTTTACCAGGAATGCGTCGTGAGGGGGGATCCAGCCGGCCAGGGAAAGGGAACCGGCCGACGTCTGCATGTCCTTGGTTTCGTAATTGTCCTTGACGATCACAGGAATGCCGTGCAAGGGGCCCCGCGGACCGTTTCTCGCTCGCTCGGCATCAAGCTCTTTCGCCTCGGCCAAAGCATTGGGATTCACGGTGATGATCGCGTTCAAAGAAGGGCCCTGCTGATCGTAGGCGGCAATGCGCGCCAGGTACATTGCGACCAGGTCCTGGGAGGTAATCGTTCCAGAGGCCAGGGCTGCTTCAATCTGCGGTAGGGTGGCCTCCAGCAGCTGGAATGCCTCCTGGGGTGCCTCCTGCTCTTGGCAGGAACTCAGGGTAAAGAGAGTTATAGGGACCACCATCCATCCGAGGGTCCTCTTCATCACCAGAGAACGAATCATGCGGTTACCTCCTGAGGTTGTTTTCTAGGTCTTCTAAACTGCTCATGGCATCAGGTTGATCCGCCGCCGCAGGTCGTCGGAACGGAGAGGCGTATTTCGTTTCGGCGAGCGACGGGACCGAATGACTTCTTATGTGAAGTCCTAAAATTAATGATCTCCGTAGACCAGAGTGTCCGGATGGAAATCTGCCCACGCAAACCAGAATGCATTGTGATACTTCAATTTCTCAAGTTTCGTTCCTTCCCTCTCGTCGGCAATGGCCCTGCCTTCAAAATCCCATACAGACCCGGTGTTCTTGTCCCGTATCATCACTTCACCACCCTCAGTTATTTCCTCTAATGTGAGAATGTTCTCACCGACCTTTCTGCTAAATGCGCTCGCGATTTGGCTTTTGCTGTCAAACAAAATGAGGACCGGCTCTCCATTGATTTCATCATTGATAACCGCCAGTTCTCCCAAGTTGGAAAACGGATATGCTTTGAAGACATCTCCAACTTGCACACCAAGAACGGTTTCTCTGGCTCTAAAACGCGTATCAGTAATCTTCATCAGCCAAGGGAAGACACGATCGCTTTTCTGCCAATCTATATACGAACCTCCAGAGGGAAAAACATCGTAATTATGAGTAAATCCCGTGTCTTCTGATAAGACTCGTGTGTCCGGATAGAGTTCTTTCCATGCGCCCCAGGTCATCAGATCAACGGGAATAAGTTTCAAAGCCGTTCCTGAAAGCTTTCCTTGAATTGCCTTACCCGTAAGCTGCTGCCACCACGAACCTGTCTGTCGATCTACCATAACCAAGTTGGCTCTGTAGTTTGTGACCACATCGAACTGCAACACGTTCCCTTCAACTTCTGATTCAAAGGCAATCGCGGTATTGCAGATCGGACAGTAGGTCATCCCCATCGGCTTACCGTTTACTTCGTTATTCACGATATGATGCCAGGCAAGCATGGTGAGCGGATACGCTCTGCTTTCACCGTTCAGACTGATTCCCATTACAAAATCACTATCTCTCAAAAAAGCGTTGTCTGCCGAAGTAAATGTAGGGTTGTCCAGCGATATGAATGGAATGGCTCTGGAGATCAGGAAAGATGATGCAACCGTCGTAACGACAACCACAACGAGAGTCATGGTCTCGACTTTAAAATCTCCAAGCCTGAACCGTCCTTTTTCTTTCCATTTAATACAAACTGCGGCTGAAAGTGCCACGAAACTGAGGACAATTCCGAGCAGTTTGTTGTGAGTAAAGTAGAAACCTAAAGTCACGCCGATATCGTTTACTCGTGTCAGGGTTGGCAATATAAAAGATGATGCGGAAAGCAATGAGAGAATGACCGCGACCGCTAACAAGGTTCGTCTAAATAAATTTCTCACTTGGAATATCATTCGATGCTAGCGCTGAGCGGCAGTGAACGCAATCAAAACAATCTCAACAGAAAGCTTACCTGCAGACTCGCGGGGATTCGTGAATGAGTTAGCCGGCCAGGCACGACGGAACTCAGCGGGAGTCAATCCGGATAAAGCGATATCGAGCCCTCTGTTCCGGTGTTCTATCCACACCGCCTCGATACTTCTGGGCCAGGGTGTCGAAAAGATCATTGATCAACTCCGGATCTTCCACCACGGTTGCCCGCCCCTTGTAGATTTTGTCCCCCACCCTAAACCTGATGTTAGGATCCTGAAGCAGGAACTGCACCCAACGGTTGTCGATGCTTACCGCTAATGAATAAAAAGCTCCATCGTGAAAAAGACATGAGGCATTGATCGAGTAGGGGGCAGAAGGCCTCACCTCAAGGGTGACGCCGCGAGCCTGCTGCGTGAAGCTCCAGTCCTCAATCGGCTCGGTGACTTCCTCTCCGAGAAGCCTCTTCCCTGGAATTCGACCCCAAGGATCACTGCGGTTGAGGTAAAGAACGAGGAGAGTTCCGATCGTCATGATTAACACGACCGCTACACCTTTGAGCACTTGTTTGATCATGTTCTTCTCCGTCACTGTGCGATGTAATGGCTCCAAATACTAAAACTCGAGATGGCGTGAAAGCAATCAAATTTGCCCTCTGTTTGGCCTGGAGTGAGTTGGAGTTGTTTTCTCGCGGTCCCACCTCAGGCACAAGCCCATGAAACTTCTCTGCGTTTGTCCCTTCAATATATTCGTGACGGTATTGGAAGCCAAGGAGAGGCAAGGAAGATACCTTCGGGATCCAGCTCCTCGACTGGACTAGCCCGGATGATGCATAGGTTCTTGGCATCACCCGTCAACTTTGCGGCAACTGGAGTCCCCTTCAGAACTCGCAATGTTGTTTCACGACCGCATCGGCTGCTTGGCGAGATAGACGGAAACGTAGCTAAACCCCACCAATTTCTTGTGCTCCTCGTCCCAAAGACGATAGCCAAGGGACTTCAGACTCGACCACAGCGTGATGTGTTGCACGGCCTGGAACATCGGATGGGATTCGTGGCACTTCTGCAGGTTGTAGTTCGGAATTCGTGGGCTCAGATGGTGAAGGTGATGGAAGCCGATGTTACCGGTGAACCATTGGAGGATGCGCGGCAGCTTGTAGAAAGACGACCCTTCGAGTGCGTGTCTAACGTAACTCCACTCCTGATTGCGCTCCCAATAGGTGTTCTCGAACTGGTGCTGTACATAGAACAGCCAAACGCCGGCCGAGCCCGCGACAATTATGATGGGTAGCTGGATCATGAGGTATGCCTGGATACCAATGGTCAAGCTCACCGCGCTCACAATACCCAACAAGGCCGCGTTGGTCCGCATCGTACTCCAACGTACGCGCGTGTTGTCGCCCGGGCGCCAGTAACGGTAATAAACGAGGAAGAAGTATAGCGGCACCACCCCGAAAAGGAAGAACGGGTTCCGATAGGTCCGGTACCAGATCCGCTTCCAGCGCGACAGCGCCAGGTACTCCTGCACGGTCAGGGTCCACACGTCGCCATCACCACGGTGGTCCAGATCACCGGCGGTGGCATGATGCTTTGCATGTTGATGACTCCAGTAATAGGAGGGCATGAAGGTCAACACCCCGGCGAAAAATCCTAGGATTCGGTTGGCCTTCCTTGATTTGAAGAACGAGCCGTGGCCACAATCGTGGAAAATAACGAAGTTTCTGATCAGAAACCCGGCCGCGGGGATAGCGAGCCCCAGCGTTATCCAATAGGAGACGTCGAGCGTGAGGTACATCACGCACAGTAACGCAAAGTACGGAATGATCGTATTTGCGATTTGCCGTAGACTCCGAGCGAGGCTTGGCGCCTCATACTTCGCGACGACCTTGCGCCAGTATTGCCGGCCATCTTTTGATTCTGTGGAAGGGATCACTTTGCAGTCATTTCCTTTCTTAAGATCTATAAGTGGGCGAACATAACAGCTGGACATCGAAATTCCAAGCGAAATATCCACTGTCTGAGATGTTCGTCGACTTAGAGAAGGGGCGCCCAACTCCGCTACGTCCGGAAAACCCGTAACGCCAAGTCGTGTGCGTCATCAGTATGGGCCTGGCGTCTGACCCAATTCTAGCCCTGAGATTCTCTAGAGTGCTCACAACGGTGCCACATTAAAGATAATGTCTCGGGCTCTTGCTCCTCGCCCGGATTATGCGTAGGTTCTTGTCACGAAGGGAGGTAGGGGCGAGCCGGTGGCTTGCCACGAGTGGCTCGCCACGAGTGGCTCGCCCGAACAGTTAGGATGGCAAAACCGAAGCCACACTGGTAAAGATCATGCTGCTCATTCTGTTCGGGTCAGCCACCGGCTGACCCCTGCGGGTCGCGCAACGCTGGCAGTGCAGCAGGTCGGATAATTGGGTCGCTGCAGTAGAGAATTTATGCATAAACCGGGCTAGCCCGGCCACTGGTTATGGGTTAATAGCGCACCTGTTTGTCTGCCACTTTTATGAGCCACGATTGAAGGATTTGACCCACTGTTGGATCAAAAAAGAATCCATTGGTTCCGCTACCACCTGATCAACTCTTGAGGTAGTAACCCTCGCGGCAACGGACGGTCAGTCCGTTTCTTGTTGTCAGCCTGATTCTTCGAAAGGCTTGTTCGGAGCCCTCTCGGTTCGGGGTGAATCCGATGCTGTATTGGTGCCGAAGCTCTTCCTCAATCTTTTGGAAAATCTCTCCCAGCGACTGCTCCGCAGTCACCTCGAACATGCTGCCGCCGGTCTCGCGGGCCAAGCGCTCCAGGATTTTCTTCCCGTCAGGGAGCTGAGGCCTTCTGGAACTTCCACCCCTTCCACCGCCCGATCCTCTCCTGCCACCTCTCCCTCCACCTCCAGCACGACCTCGACCTGCCATGTTCATGTCGGGATCGTAGTAGCGCACGGTGTATATGATGGAATCGTTGCGTTGAGCCATCTCGATGGCTTCGTCCAGGTCCACGAGGCTCCCGAAGTCGACTCCGTCGGAGATGACAATCATGGCTTTGCGCCCGGATTCCCACTTCAGAATCTCATCTACCGCCAGAAAAACGGAATCGTAGAGCACTGTTCCCGCACCCTGCCGTCCTGTCCTTGTGGGGACGTGCAGGCTCTCCAATGCGGCTAGAAGTTGCTCTTGCGAGTTGGTCAGATTCTCCAATAGTTGGGCCTCGACATCGAAGGACATGACAAAAGCCAGATCGCTCTCAGGCCGCAAGATGTCTTCAAGAAACTGATAGCTGGCCTGACGTTCTTTCTCGAGAATTCGGCTCTGACTCATGCTGGTGTCCACCAGCAGTCCTAAGGTCAGAGGCAAATCGGTCTCACTCGAGAAATACTCAATGTCCTGTGGTTGACCCTCTTCCTGGAGGATGAAATCTTCTTTGGTGAGGGTGTTGACCAACCGGCCTTGTTCATCCCGCACGGTGGCCAGGATGTTCACCACATCGACCTCTACTTTGAAAGAGGGCGTTTCCTGAGGCCAGGCCAAAGGAAAAATCCCAAGTAGAACGGCCGACCCTAGAATCATTGACTGTATCGACAAGGTCCGGGTTTTCATGTTGGAGTCTCTTTGGAGTGCTCGGGAAGGGCAATTCCCATCGTCGTGTCTCTCCTCCCTCAATGAGTAGGAGCTGCTTTGAGTGGCCCTCCATACTCCATCACTTTCTTAAGAGTGAAGGCCTTGCTTGCTTCACCTCACATCTTACAGACAATTACGATCAGTGTGGGTCAAGAGTTGTAATCTCTTGTAAACATCTGTAAAGGGAATGGGATCTGTTTCGGCCGGAATGAGTTTGCCGCGGCCACACTTCAGGCACAACCCGTTGAAACTTTTCGCTTTTGCTCCTGTAGGGTCGTCGCCAATTCTGGCTTTCTTTCTTTGCTTCAGAAGCCGAAACAAAGTAGTCTGGCCAACAAGCAAAATAACTGTGTGACTTCAATTATCATTAACAGGAGGTACCACAATGAATCGACGCCGATTTGTTCAATATGGCCTGGCCACAGCCGTTGCGGCTTCCCTTCCCGCGAAACAAAGCCTCGCCGCACTGCTCAACCTAACGACCGAGGTGAGTGCCGATGTTCCTGCCATGACGGGGGATGGCGCCCAAGTCGTTTTGAAACAGTCTGCAGTGCAGGATCTCAGCAACCGTCTGCGGGGCCGGCTCTTATTGAGGGGCGATGAGGGCTATGACAAGGCCAGGCGGGTCCTGCAACCGATGTTCGACAAATATCCCAGCTTGATCGTGCAATGTGCCGGATCAGCCGACGTGCGTAACGCCGTCAACTTTGCCCGCGCAGACAATCTCCTGGTGGCTGTGAAGTGTGGTGGTCACAGCAACTTGGGCCTATCCACCTGCAATGGTGGCATGCTGATCGATCTGTCGCCACTCCGGAGCGTCCGGGTCGATCCCATTGCTCGTAGCGCCCGCGTTTCGGGCGGAAGCCTGCTGGGTCATATGGATCACGATACTATGGAGTATGGCCTGGTCACCACGGCCGGCACCGTTTCCCACACCGGCGTCAGCGGTTTGACTCTTGGCGGTGGATTTGGCCGGGTGGCGCGACGTTTCGGCCTGGCCCTGGATAATGTTCTGGAGGTCGACATCATTACGGCCGATGGTCAGTTTCGCCGTGCCAACAAGGACGAGAACCCGGACCTGTTCTGGGGCGTGCGCGGGGGCGGCGGCAACTTTGGCGTGGTGACATCATTCAAATTCCAATTGCATCCGATGCAACGCCAAGTGGTTCGCGCACGATTTGTATTTGCTGAGTCCGACACCAAAAACGCTTTTAATTTCTTTGCTGAATATGCGGATAACGCGCCGGACGATATGTACGTCAGCGGCGGCCTCTTTGCAAGGGCCAATGGTATCGGCTTCTCCATCAGTATCTGCTATTCCGGACCGCCTGATCAGGCAGATGCTCTGCTGGCACCCATTCGCAAGGCCGGCAAACTTGTATCCGAAGATGTGCGGACACTGGATTACGTCCTGTTGCAGAAAATGGGCGACAACACGGATCTGCGTAACGCAACCGTTGGGAAGTCCGGCTTCACAGGGGTCATCACGCCTCAGCTTGTCGATGACTTGATCAACGGGTTGGAACCGCATCCCGGACGCAGCCACGCGATTGGCTTCCAGCAATCAGGCGGTGCCATTGGTCGGGTAGCGGCAGATGCCACTGCATTCCCGCACCGTGATTCCAAGCACAACATGCTTTGCAACGTACGCTGGCCACTGGGAACCGAAGGCGCGGAACATATGGCGTACCTCGAGGACTTCTGGAAAGGTATCGAGCCACACGTCCAAGGTTTCTATACCAACGATATGCTCGAACAGTCACAGGGTATGGTGAACATGAACTACCTCGGCAACTATCGCCGCCTGGTGGGAATCAAGAATAAATATGACCCGGGTAATTTGTTCCGGCTGAATGCCAACGTGCCACCCTCTGTTTGAAGGACCACAGATCCAAGGAGGGTAAGATGGGTCATCCATTGTCGCGTCGCCTGTTTCTCCACAGAGCCGCGGCCGCTTCCGGTGCTGTGATCGTCGGATTCGACCCCCAGGCCCGCTTGTGGATCTTGCAGGGACAGGCGCCACCCCAGGGCCTGGAGGACCTACCCGCGCTCGATGGGACCCTGGCTTACGACGAAGCGTCCCGCCAGGCCTTTTCCAAGGATCACGGCAATGACATTCGCCGCCAGCCGCTGGCGGTGTTGAGGCCCGGCTCGGTGCAGGACATGGTCAGTATGGTGAAGTATGCGAACCGGCATCATCTTCAGGTCGTCATGCGGGGCCAGGGCCATTCCAGGACCGGCGAGACTCTGGTCGAAGCAGGGATCGTCATCGACTCACGCACACTCAGAGCCGTCGAAATAGGGAACGCCCAGAGCGTGGATGCGGGGCCCGGAGCCTTTCTGGGAGAGGTCTACGAGGCGGCCTTCGCCAAGAAGCTCACCCTTCCGGCCATGCCGATCTGCACAGAGCTGTCCCTGGGTGGCGTCTTGAGCGTGGGCGGATGGGGTGGGACCAGCCATCGGTTCGGTGCCGCAGTCGACAGCGTTCAGGAACTGGAGGTGGTCACCGGTGAGGGAAGCCTCGTGACCTGTTCCCCGAATAAGCAGGGCGAGCTCTTTGAGATGGTGCTGGCGGGAATGGGCCAGTGCGCCATCATCGTCCGGGCCCGACTCGGGCTGGTGCCAGCTCCGAGCCGAGTGGTCCTCTGGGACCTTCTCTACGATGACCTGGGCGAGTACATCTCCGACCAGGAACACCTGGTCGCAGACGGCCGCTTTGATCATTTAAGCGGGCGGGCAACCAGGGGGGAGGACGGCGACTGGAGCTTCCGGATCCAGGTGGGGACTTTCCACGCCACGGGGAAGGAGCCGGACCTGGCGGCGCTGGAGGAAGGGTTGGGCTTTCGGTCCCGCTCCGAAAGGAAGCGTCTTTCCTACCGGGACTATGTCGCACCCGAGACCGACAGAGCGGCAACCTGGGCGGCGGCACGCGCGAAACGCCACCTCGGTGATCTGGTGATGTTCGTACCCGGTTCGGTGGCTCGGGACCTGAGCGCGGAAATCATGGTAGCACTGTCGAAGTCGGCCTTCGGCCCGACGGGTTTCTCCTTCTCGCCGCTGAACCTGGCCCGCTTCCACCATCCACTCTTCAAGCTCCCGACCGGGGAAGTGGCCTTCTCGCTGTGGCTCTTCCCGCGCACGGTTCCGGCCGGAGAAGCCTCGGATTACGCTGCTATGACGGCCGAGACTCGGGGACTGTTCGAGAGGATGAGCTCCATGGGTGGAAAGTGCTACATAGCGCATTCGTCGATTCGTCTGTCGCCAACCGGGTGGGAGGATCACTTCGGGCCCGAAGCCTGGAGACGTCTCGTCGACGCCAAGAGAAGGTTCGATCCTAACCAGGTACTGACACCGGGTCCGGGAATCTTTGCCCCGCCTTCGCCTGGCTAGCGAGGGTCGTCGCGGGGTGATCAGCGAGAATCAACCCGAAAATACCAGTTTTGCGCTCTCTCCTCTGGTGTTCTCTCCTTGAGACGAGGACTCATCTGCTCCCTCGCTTCTTGAATCTCATTCACGAGCGCCGGATCTTCTACCCGTGTGGCACGTACTTTGTAGATCTTGTTCTTCACCTTGAGCCTCAGGTTCGGATCTTCCAGTAAAAACTGGGTCCAGCGGTTTTCGGGGCTAATAGAGTTGAGATAAAGGACCCCTTTGTGTTGGTAAGCCCGGATGTACAGGGAATAGGGATTGGAGGGTCGTACCTCCAGGATGACCCGGGTGGACGGCTCCATGAAGCTCCAGTCATCCATGCGCTCGGTGGCTTCCTCTCCTGTGATCCGTTTGCCAGGGATTTGAGCCCACGGGTCACTGCGGTTGAGGTAAACAACCAGGAGCGTCATCATGATCAGGACCAGAACGACCGCTATTCCCTTGAGTGTTCTCTCAATCATCTTCTTCTGGAGTATACTGGAATTTCCTAGTTAAGAACTTCATGAAAAAGCCAGCAAGATATGCTGCATGAGGCTGGTGGAAGGCCTCACGATTCCATTGTCATCCGCCTTACAGGAGCATCCCTCTGCTTGACCGCTCTCCATGGAAACTCTATCTTAATCAGCTCTTGAGGAGCTTGAAGCATCACATGAGATTGAACATTTTAACGGCCATTTCGTTGATATCGCTGGTTCCTGCCGGCTTGATGGCCGCCCCTCGCTCGATAGTGGCTCTAAAGACCGAGCTGGCACCGGTTTTGGACGGTCGCGTCGACGAGGAGCAGTGGAGCACGGCACAGGTCGCCTCTGATTTTCTCCAGCAATGGCCCGTGCAGGGGGGCCCTGCCTCGGAGAGAACCGAGGTCCGCATCCTCTACACCGAGGACGCTCTGTATATCGGTGTCATCTGTTACGACTCGGAACCTGACCGGATCGTGGATACCCAGAGCCGCAGGGACGGCGATCTGAGCAATTCCGACTCCGTTTTGATCATTCTGGACACCTACCACGACGGACAAAATGGGTTCCTTTTCGGAACCAATCCCAACGGAATCCAGTACGATGCCCAGATCCTGAATGAGGGGGTAAGCGGAGGGCAAAACAGCAGCTCGGGGGGACTGGGACGTTCAGCTACCTCTACCACACAGCGGGGTAATGTGGCCGCCTTCAATCTGAACTGGGATACGACCTGGGCGGTTGCAAGCAGTCGTACCGAGCGCGGCTGGGAGACGGAGATGGAGATCCCTCTCAAGTCCCTTCGCTTCCACGACAGCAGTGAACCCCAGAGCTGGGGCCTGAACGTGATGCGCAACATCCGGCGCAAGAACGAGCAGGTGTTCTGGTCGGAGATTCCCCAGGCTTACACGATTTACCGAGTATCCCTGGCCGGGAACCTCGAATCGCTGGACATCCAATCCCCTCGCAACCTCAAGTTCATCCCTTACGCACTGGTCGGGGCTCAAAGGGACTTTCTGATCTCGGATACGGATTTCAAGCACGATGTGGGTTTCGATGTCAAATATGGAATCAGCTCGGCCATGACCCTGGACTTCACGGTCAACACCGACTTCGCCCAGGTTGAAGTAGATGATGAACAGATTAACCTGACCCGTTTTCCTCTCTTTTTTCCCGAAAAACGGGGCTTTTTTCTGGAGAACGCCGGGACCTTCGCTTTCGGGACACCGCGAGAGATGGATCTGTTCTTCAGTCGCCGCATCGGCATCGAAGATGGATTAGAGGTCCCGATTCGGGTCGGGGGACGGCTCTCGGGAAAACTCGACCGTTTTCAGCTGGGCCTCCTTGCCATCCAGACCGGAAAAGAAGAGGGTCTGGTCCCAGCTCAGAATTTCTTTGTAGGGCGCGTCCGGCGCGAATTCCACAAACGAAGCAGTGTGGGCTTCATCTTCACTAACCGGGAGAGCATCGGGGATCCTCAGGGCAAAACTGAGTACAACCGTGCCTGGGGGTCCGATCTCCAGTTGGGCCTGGGTGAGAACTGGATTATCTCAAGTTATCTGGCCAAAACCTACACTCCAGAACTTTCGGGGGACGACTGGGCGGGCAATGTCTTCGCCGGCTATCAGAGTAACCTGTGGCGGATTCAGACTCTCTATCTGGAGATCCAGGACAACTTTAATCCGGAAGTGGGCTTCGTCCAAAGAAGAGGTCGCAAACCCCAGTTCAGGATCTTCTTCACTCCCAGTCCGGAGAGTGGTCCGGTCAAGCGGTGGAATCCCCACTACGGCTTCCGGCGCTGGTACGGCTTTGACGGGCAACTGGAAACGGAACGCCAGCACCACGACTTGGAGGTCTTCTTCAGAAATGGGGGCAGTCTGTCCATTGTTCTTAACCGGGATTTCGAGTTTCTACGCGTTCCTTTCGAGATCCACCCTGGTGTTTTTATCCCCCCCGGTGAATACCGTTTCAACCAGTGGGAGATCACGGCCGCCTCCGATCCATCGGCCTGGCTCTATGGGGATATGGCCCTCGGCTTTGGCAGTTTCTTTGATGGGAATATTGTATCCTACGATTTCATCGTGGGGTTCCGGACCGGTCCTAATTTCGTGACCGAATTGAACTTTGTGAACACTCAAGTGGAGGCGGACTGGGGACATTTCAACACTAACCTGGGGCGCCTGCGAATCAATTATTCCTTCACGCCTTATCGATTCATTCAGGCCCTGATTCAGTACAACAGTCGCGATCAACAGTTCAGCAGCAACATCCGTTTTGGGTGGACCCAACCCTCCGGAACGGGTCTGTACATTGTGTACAACGACAGCTACGCGACGCCCGGTGAGAGCTTTGACCCTCTAACCCGCGCCTTTTTCGTCAAGTACAGCTACCAGTTCGACTTTTAGCCGGGATTATGCATAGGTTTTCGTGACGAAGTGCCGCAGGCGCCGCGATGACAAGGCGTGCGGGGGCACCCGCTTGCGGGTCGGGCCCCGCGGCAGGCCGTACTCATGGAGTACGCCGAGGAGCCCAAGGGGACCCGCTTGTGCGGGTCGCACAACGCAGTCGGTGCAGCACGCTGGATGGTTGCGGCACTGTAGTAGACAATTTATGAATAATCCCGGCTAACCCCTCCAGCGCACCCAGTTCTTCATTGAAGCAGGTCTTGGAAGCGAGGTTCGTTTCGAAGGGGGTCAAGGTCTTCTTGGAACCAAAACGAGGAGACTTGGGAAAATTGAAATGACGAACCAAGGGCATGCACGAGCCTTGCGGCCGTTAGTTCAGAGAACAGCGGTCGGTCGACCAGGCATCAACGTAATGGCTTAATGATATCTTCTGAATTGTTTCTTGGACTGTTCACCAAGGTGGAAATCGGATAAGCCTCAAGATCTTCAAAGGGATAAGGTTCCAACATCTTCTGTGCTTCTGAAACGTCTATCTCTTGCAACCATTTTTCCTCATTCTCTTGCTTTACAATGACTGGCATTCGATGGTGCAGAGGTTTCATCAGTTCGTTTGGCTCTGTTGTAATAATTGAAAAAGTCTGAATATCCTCGCCGTCAGGAGTTTTCCACACCTCCCAAATGCCTGCAAACGCAAAAGGTTCATGGTCTCTCATTGAAATTCTGTGAGGGACTTTCCCATCCGAAGTCTGTTTCCACTCATAAAAACCATCCGTCAAAACCAAACATCGCTGCTTCTTGAAAGGAGTTCTAAAGGATGGTTTTTGTAACAATGTCTCGGCCCTCGCATTGATCATTCTATTCCCTATTCGCTCCTCCTTAGCCCAAGAAGGAATCAAACCCCACCGGCATCGTTGGATGGTTCTAGGATCACTGTTCAGGATGACCGGCAAATTTTGAGTTGGAGCTGCGTTATAGGTTGGCTTTAAGGCTTCAGCACGCGATACGTTAAATCTGAGCTTCAATACATCTGTGGGTGTGAATATTGAATATCTTCCACACACAGTAAACTCAACCCTTCAGATCCATCGGGTGGGATGAATAGCCATAGCCATGCCTTCTCAGGAGTCCATTTAATAGGCCTGTGGAATGAAAATCAAATAGAATCCAACGAACTGGCTACGGACAAATCCGACAGGTCGAGATGACGGGCGGATTCGAACCCCAACCAAGGGTTTTACAGCCCTATCTTTGTCTTTTTCAGGGAGTCTCCTCACGAATTGTCTGTCGGATTGGCTAAAACCCCCGTCAGCAGGGTGCCCGGGGAGGGACTCGAACCCTTACGAGAAATATCTCACAAGATTTTAAGTCCTGTCGGTGGATTTTCTAACGGTCTATCAAATAAGAAGAAATCCCGCCGCTGGGCATCCGCTTCATCGATGGCTCCCTAATGGTTGTGTGTCCTGAATGAACCGCGAGTCACCGGGTCAGCTCAGTCACGTCTACAGGGTCCAGGGTTCCACTGAGGGAGAAGAGCCAAAGGCTGTCTCCGTGGCCGGATCCATCAACGCGAGCTCCGGCGGAGAGGACCACGATGTACTCCTGGCCATCTTGCTGGAAAACGGTAGCCGTGCCACTGACTTCGGCTTCGGTCTGAAATTGCCACAGGGTGGCACCGTTTCTGGAATCCAGAGCCACGAAGTTGCCGTCTTTTTTTCCCAAGAAAAGCAGACCACCGGCGGTCACCACCGACCCGGCGTAGCAGGCCTCTTTCCACTCTTGCCGCCACACCAGGCGGTTGCTGCTCATATCCATGGCCGCGACAATCCCGCGGTTCTCGGGCTGAAGGTCAGAGGAACCGAACATGCCTCCTCTGAAGCGTTCTCCCAGAGACGGAAGAGTCAAGTCCGCTTCAACGATGAAGTGGCGGATGGTATCGCTGGCACAAACATACAGATAGTGGCTGGAGGGATCGTAGGAACTGGGCGGCCAGTTGGCACCTCCACGGTTGCCAGGTCTCACCAGAACCTCTTCGTCCCAGAAAGGTGTGAAGATTCGGCCCTGGTTGACCAGCTTGCCTCCTCCCAGTTCTTCCGGAATGGACTGAGGAACGAAGGCATCTCCCAGGGGGTAGGGCTGGGTGGGGGAGGTCTTCTGCCGGGGCTCCTGGGGGACGGGCCTTTCCTCAATTCCCAGCAATGGCTCTCCGGTGATCCGATCCAGAATATAGACCCAGCCAGTCTTGCCGGCTTGGGCCGCGGCCTTGCGCATGACTCCATCGATCTCCAGGTCAAACAGAACCACGGGATTGGGGGCGTCATAGTCCCACAGGTCGTGGTGAACCTCCTGGAAGTGCCATCGGTACTTGCCCGTTTCAGCCTCCAGTGCCACGATGGAGGTGGCAAACAGGTTGTCCCCGGCACGGATACCCCCGTGATAGTCCGGGCCAGGATTGCCCGTAGAAAAATAAAGCAAGCCCAAAGAGGGGTCCACGGCGGGAGTCTGCCACACCGGAGCCGCGCCCTTTTTCCATATCTCAGAGTCCTGAGGCCAGGTCTCATGGCCCAGCTCACCAGGTCCGGGGACGGTATAAAAGCGCCATACCTTCTGCCCGTTTTGGGCATTGTAGGCGGTGATTTGCCCCCGAATGCCGAATTCGCCTCCGGAAATTCCGGTGATGACCAGGCCGTTATAGTAGAGGGGGGCGCTGGTGATCGTGTAACCCTCCTGCCATTTCTCCACCTGAATGGACCAGAGCGGTTCTCCCGTCCCTTGATCCAGGGCGACCAGACGGCCATCCAGCTGGCCCACATAGACCTTGCCTTCTCCCAGGGCCACCCCCCGACTGGTCCATACGCAGCAGACCGTGTTGATTTCAGGATCGAGATGAGCCTCATACTTCCAAATGACCCGTCCCGACTTCACTTCTATAGCCAAGACATCATCGGCGGCGCTGATCACATAGATCACCCCTTGGTAAACCAGAGGCTGAGCCTCTCCCCGATACCTTCCCTGCGTTGCCGACTCCAGGTGCACCTCCCAGACGCCCTTCAAGCCAGCCACATTGCTCCTGGAAATCTGGCTCAGCGGCGAGTAGCGCTGGTTGAACAGGGTGCCGCCATTGGTGATCCAATTCTCTTCGGGTAAAGCCGTGAGTTGCCGGGCCGAAAATGCAGGAGCCAGGGGCACCCGGAGTTCTCCTTTCTCCCCATCCACTGGCACAGCTTCCGTTGCAGTGGATCCCTGTGGTGCGGAGAATCCGAAGCCGGAGGAGGGGAGGTTGAGTCCCGTAAAAACCGCCCAGCCCAATGCAAGACTGCAACCCAAAACGCCCCGGACCCTTCCCTTCTTCATATGTTCCTCCCTTGTATCCTTTTCACAAATAGCTGATGAGTTGTGCAGATTATGTACCATTCCGCCTGAGACATCGACCCCCCTGGGTGTAAATCAGGGAGAATCATGAATCTTCTGGTCCGTTCTTCACACGGTCTTTGGGGGTGCAACCCAGGTTTAGTCCAGCTCACTGGATAGATGAGGAAGGACCTCTCCGCAATTGTTCCTTTGCGGAGTTACTAATTTCAACTATTCATGAGAGTATTCGAGGTCAAGGAGAGGCAAGGGAGTTCATTTCGTGTACAGCTCCTTGACGGGTCTATGGCTCCAGATTCATCCGCAGCAG
>JADFOI010000124.1 GCA_022562935.1 Acidobacteriota bacterium | reverse complement strand
GAATTGGGATCATTTATCGGGAAAAGAACCATGAAACTGTGGAAAAAAACCTTTGGAAGCGCACCACGACAGGAGTTGCTTGTATGGAGTTTAGTGTGTTCCCGTCAACTCCAGTCCCTTTGGGATGCTCCGGATCTTTGGGTCGGAGTATGGCGATGGGTGTGGCTACGGGTAATGGCCTTACGGTTGGTCGGACTCGAGCCACACCCTACAGAACCTCCGCCTAAAAGCCCATTCGAGGTTTCCATGCTCTATTTTCAGCACCATTTACAACGTGCCCTGCACTGCGGGAACCCTAATTGCGCAGCTCCCTATTTCTTTGCAACGCGGAAAAGGCAGAAATATTGCAGCGATTCGTGTGCCGCATATGGCCAGCGCCTGGCCAAGAGTCGTTGGTGGGCAGAGCACGGAGAGGAATGGCGCAAAAAGAGGCGCGTTAAAAAAACCAGCCAGACGAAGGCGAAAAAGAAGGGGAAAAACGATGCCAAAAAAAGGTAAAACCATGAAAAACGGTGTGTACTGCCGAGGCAACGGCGAGCTCACAAATTGGTGGCTGGACTGTCGCATCAACGGCACGCGCTACCAGTTGCCTTTGGGGAAGGGTGTCAGCCGCTCTGTGGCCGCTGAGCTTGCTCAGGTGAAGCGTGCAGCCATTTTAAGGGGTGAGGTAGGCATTGGGAAAAAGAAGAAGGACATCACCTTCGATAAGGCCGCTGAGTTGTTCCTGGTGTGGGCCAGAGCGAACAAGCGGCCCAACACGGTAAGGAGCTATAGTGGCTCCGCAAAGAGACTCACGGAGTTTTTCGGTAGTCGCAAACTGAGTGAGATTAGCCCCTTCCTCATCGAGAAGTACAAGTTGAAGCATATCGGAGCAGGGAAGCGACGGAAGGTCGATGGGAAGGTGCTGGTAAACCGGGACACATCTACTTTAACGAACATCTTCAACCGTTGTCTTGATTGGGGTAAGTGCGAGGGTCCAAATCCGATGCAGAAGGTGAAGCGTTTCAAAGAGAGCAAGGGAAACGTGAGGTTCCTCACAGAAGAAGAAGAGAGGGCACTACTGAATGCCGCCAAAGAACCCATGAGAACCATGATCCTGACAGGGATCTATTCAGGGGCGAGGTTGCAATCGGAAGCACTCACGCTCACCTGGCCCAACGTAGACTTCAAGAATGGATTTCTGACCATCCTGGATGCTTACGCCAAGAATGGGGAGACCAGAACGATACCCCTGGATTCAGTTTTGCGTGAGGCGCTGTTGGTGTTGAAAGAGAAGGCCACGGGCCAGCACGTTTTTGAAAAGGCGAATGGCGAGCCATATAGCTTCATTAGAACCTCTTTTGATACTGCCTGCCGACGTTCTCAACTTGCTAATGTTACTCCGCATACGTTGAGGCACACTTTCGGTTCTCGTCTTGGAATGGCCGGGGTAGACGCTCGAACGATTCAGGAGTTGGGTGGCTGGAAGAATATGGCGATGGTAGAGCGGTATACTCACCTCAGTCCGGACCATAAGGTAGCGGCAATTCGGAAATTAAGGAATAATGTTCCTGACATTTTCACTACAGAGGCAGAACTGGGAAAAGACAGAAAACTGGAAGCCGTTTAAAATCAGTAGGATGAAAAGAGTATTAAATGGGTATCGAGATGTATCTGGAACAACAGACCGCAGGGCACAGAGCTGCTGACAGCTGAAAACTAACCGCTGACCGCAGTCAGCGGAAATTCAAAATCCAACATTCCAAATCCGAAACTTGGAACTTGGAACTTGAAAGCTGAAACCTGGAACTTGAAGGCTGGAACCTATGAAAGGGATGATTCTGGCAGCGGGTTTGGGAACGCGGCTCCACCCTCTGACCGATTTTCGTGCCAAGGCGGCCGTTCCTTTCCTGAATCGCCCTCTGATCCATTATGCGTGGGAACTCCTGGCAGGCGCCGGTCTTCAGGAGATCATGATCAATTCCCATCATCTCCCTCATTCCATTGAAGCTGCCGTCCAAGACATGAGAACCGAAGGTCAAGAGATACCTCCAATCTTGTTCTCCCACGAGACAGAAAGGTTGGGAACAGCAGGTGCCATCGGCAAGGTTCGTGACTTTTTGGCCGGGGACACCTTCGTGGTCTGCAGCGGAAAGATCTATTTCGAGCAAGATCTGGATCAGGCCATCGGCTTTCACCAGGAAACGGAATCCCTGGTGACCTTGGTTCTGGTTCCCTACTCGGATGAATATTCCTATAATCCCGTCTTCCTGGACGACCAAAACAACATCACGGGGTTCGGTCCAACAGAGACCGGAACCCATCCCGACCAACCCCATGTCTTTACGGGAGTTCACATCCTCGATCCCAAGATCCTCGATTTCATCCCCGCAGGTCCTTCCGAGACTGTCGATGATCTCTACCCCCGCTTTATTCAGGAGGGTTATCGGGTGCAGGGTTTTGTCAGTAAGGCCTACTGGTGCGAATGCAGCACACCGCAAAGCTACTTAATGAGATCGCTGGAGGTCCTGCAAAAAAGAGGCTTGGACAACCTGATCGAGGGTGAGGCAAGCCCGCTGTGTCAGGGCGTGGTGGCACCCCGTTCCGTCCAGATCGATGGGTCCAGTGTTGTGAAGGACTCAGTCCTCTGGGATGATGTGAAAGTCGGCCCAAATTCGTCCCTCAGCGGTGTTATAGTCACAGATGGAGTAACCCTGGGACCAGAAACTCATCTGGAAAACGCCATAGTCACCCCCTTGCCGGAGAAAACGGAACCCCTTCAAGCCGCACAAAGGGTGGGTGACTCTCTTATTTGGCCGCTATGACCGAGATTCAGCAGCGCCTGATGGATTTCATCGAGCGAGAGTTTCGTCCCGGAACCAACCCTTCCCAACTCAGCAGACTCGCCGGAGACGCCTCCGAGCGCCAATATTTTCGATACCAGATCCAATCTGGAGAGGCTGTTATTCTCACCGCCTACCCAGAGCCTTTTGACCCGGATACCTTCACCTATCAACAGGTTTACCATCTTTTCCGCAAGATCGGTCTTCCTGTTCCGGAAATCATCGCCCTGGATGGAGAACTGGGCATCGTTCTTCAGGAAGACCTGGGAAACGAATCCCTCCAGGATCGGCTCCTCACGGCGGCAGAAAAAGAACGAAGGGAACTCCTTCATCAGGCCATCGATCACATTGTCACCATCCAGCAGGAAGGCACAAAAGCATTGAATCCGCAATACGAGGCCTCAGTACTGGCCTTCGACGAGGAAAAGTTGAATTCGGAACTTCTCTTTTTTCACCGTCATTTCCTGGGCGGCTATCGAGGGCTGAAACTGACGGAGGAGGAGAGCCTCATGGAGGAATTCACTCGACTGTCCACTGAGCTGGCCAGCCTTCCTCGTCTTCTCTGCCACCGCGACTATCACGTCCGTAACCTGATGCTGAAAGACGGCAAGATGTACATCATCGATTTTCAGGATGCACGCCAGGGCCCTTGCTCCTACGATGTGGTGTCCCTCCTGAAGGACTCCATCGAATTGGATATCCAGGAGGTGGATGAATACCGGGATTACTATCTGAGCAGGGCCTCCCTGACTCGTAAAGTGGGGGATTTCCTACGCCAGTTTCACTTAATGTGCATTCAACGCTTGCTCAAGGCCCTGGGAACCTATGGCTTTCAAATCACGGAGCGGGGCAATGCTTTTTATCAGCAATATGTGTCCGGTTCGCTTCAGCGGGCGCTCCTCTCCTTGCAAGCGGTCCCTGAATTTCCTTATCTCCAACGCATCGTCGATGGCAGTCTGACTCAATAAGAACACCATGCCTCACGTTTATATCCAAGATATCGCTGAACATGTGGAGAAAGAAGTCACACTCAAGGGTTGGCTTTACAACAAAACCGACAAGGGAAAACTCCGCTTCCTGCTGATTCGGGACGGCACGGGGGTGATCCAGACCGTTGTGTTCCAAAAAAACGTCTCCCCTGAGGTCTTTCAAGCAACCGACACGCTGGCTCAGGAATCCTCTCTCGTCGTGACCGGTACCATCCGAAAGGATGAACGTGCTCTGGGAGGCTTCGAGATGGATGTCCGCAACCTGGAGGTCATTCAGGTGGCGGACTCCTATCCCATTTCACCGAAAGAGCATGGAACCTCTTTTTTGATGGACAACCGACACCTGTGGCTCCGTTCCGCACGCCAGCATTCCATCTTGCGAATCCGCAGCGAGATTATCAAAGCCTGCAGGGATTTCCTGGATGACCGCGGTTTTACTCTGGTCGACACTCCCATCATCACCCCGGCGGCTTGCGAAGGGACAACCACCCTCTTTGGGCTCGACTACTTTGAGGAGAAAGCCTACCTGACCCAGAGCGGCCAGCTTTACAACGAGGCAGCCTGCATGTCGGTGGGAAAAACCTACTGCTTCGGTCCCACTTTCCGGGCCGAAAAATCGAAAACACGCCGCCACCTGATGGAATTCTGGATGATCGAACCAGAGGTGGCCTTTGCCGACCTGGACGACATCATGGATCTGGCTCAGGAGCACCTCTGCTCTATTGTTCAGCGAGTGCTCACCGAAAGGACAGAGGAGCTCAAAGTCCTGGAACGCGACACCACCCTTCTCGAAACAATACAGTCTCCCTTTCCCCGCATCAGCTACCACGAAGCCTTCGACATCCTCGAAAAGGAGGGCACACAGACACCCCGGGGCTCCGATTTCGGCGGGACCGATGAGACCATTATTTCCAGCCAATTTGACCGGCCGGTGATCGTTCACCGCTTTCCGACGGCGATCAAAGCCTTTTATATGCAACCGGATGGGGAGAATCCGGAACTGGCCTTGTGCATGGACATACTGGCACCGGAAGGCTATGGAGAAATCATCGGAGGCAGCCAGCGAATCCATGACTACGATCTGCTCTCAGAGCGCATTGAAGAGCACCATCTCCCCAGAGAAGCCTTCCAGTGGTATCTTGACCTGCGCAAGTATGGAAGCGTGCCTCACTCCGGCTTTGGAATGGGCGTGGAGCGCGTCGTGGCCTGGATTTGCGGCATTGACCACGTCCGCGAAACCATCGCCTTCCCCAGAATGCTCTACCGGATGTACCCCTAGCGTGCTTCGCACGCAGAAAACATTCCAAATTCCAAATCCTAAATTCCAAACAAATTCAAAGCACGAACTTAGAAACACGACCAGTGGCAGATCCCCTGGTTTGCTGATTGGAATTTGAGATTTGAGATTTGTTTAGAATTTAGGATTTGGAATTTGGGATTTCTTATCTGTTGTCAGCTGTCAGTTTCTCCTGCTAAGATCTGCCCTCCTATGGAAACCAGAATCATCGATGGTAGAAAGGTCGCCGAGCAAATCAAAGCAGAAGTTACTGAAGAGCTTCAAGAGCTCTCCAAGAAGAATCTGGTACCCGGTTTGGCGGCTGTCCTGGTGGGAGACGATCCGGCCTCCCAACTATACGTGCGCAACAAAACCCGTACCTGTAAAGAACTGGGCATGCATTCTGAAACGATCGAGCTTCCCGGGGAAACGACAACGGAGGAACTGCTCCAGGTTATCGACCGACTCAACCAGGCCGATGATATCGACGCGATTCTGGTTCAACTTCCCTTGCCGGATCAGATCGAGGAGGACCGAATTCTCCTGGCCGTCAGGCCCGACAAGGATGTCGACGGATTTCATCCCCTGAACGTCCGCAATCTCGTCTCCGGGAAAGTGGGTCTTGCCCCCTGTACCCCCATGGGAATCATGTATTTGCTGAAGAGCGAGGGCATCGCCCTGAAGGGGGCAGAGGCCGTGGTGGTGGGACGCAGCGACATCGTGGGCAAACCCATGGCCTTTTTGCTCCTTCACCAGCACGCAACCATCACCCTTTGTCACTCTCGTACCCGCGACTTGCCCGCCGTGTGCCGCCGAGCCGATATCCTGGTGGCCGCCGTTGGACAGCCCGCCCTCATCACCCGAGACTACCTTAAAGAAGGCGTCGTCATCATCGACGTAGGACAGAACCTGGTGAGAACAGAGGAGGAAGGCATTCGTCTATTCGGGAAAGACTCCGAAAGGATCAGCAAAATTAAAAAGAAGGGTTATACCCTGGTAGGCGATGTTCACCCTAGGGACCCAATAGGAGTGGCCCAGGCCGTGACTCCAGTCCCGTTCGGCGTCGGTCCACTCACCATTGCCCATCTCATGAAAAATACGGCCACGGCCTGCCGCTTGAGACGAGGATAGGTCTGTGGTCAGCGCGCTTCGCGCACGTTTCAGATTTCAAGTTTTGGATTTTGAATTTGTTTGGGATTTGGAATTTTGAATTTTGAATTTCCGCTGACCGTGGTCAGCGGTGTCTGCGGTCTGTTGTCTATTGAAGATTGACCGTCAAGTTGCTACCGTACAACTGTAGAACAACCATGAAGACGAACCAGCTCACGAGAATGGTCTTACTCCTTCTGATAGGACTGACGAGCCTGTCAGCGGTGCACCTCACTCAGGTCAAGAAAATCAAGGTAGGTAACTCTCCCACTTATGCTGCCCTCAGCCCCGATGGCCGACTTCTTTTCGTCGCCAACTTCGCATCCGATGAGATTTCGGTGATCGATACGGCCACCCTCCGCACCATAAAGAAATTTTACGGTGGACATGAACCCGTGGGTATCGCCATCACTCCCGACGCCGACAAGATCTTCGTCACCAATCTGGCAGGAGGCTTGATCAAGGTGATCGACGCCAAAACCTACGAGGTCAAGGACGACATCAAGGTGGGAGACACGCCCAGTAACATCACCATCTCACCTATAGGTGGACAGGCCTTTGTAACCAACTACGGAAGGGGAAGGATAGGCAGAATCGACTTCATTGACACATCGACTCACCGTATCCTGGGAGAGGTTGAGGTAGGTGTACGACCCCTGGCTTCCGTGGTCTCGGAGTTGGGGGACCGTCTTTACGTCGTGTGTGGTGGCTCGAATGATCTTTACATCATCGATATTTCTCAACGCCGTGTTATCGAGACATTGCCCGTTGGGCAGGGCCCCGATGCGCTGGCTTTCTCGCCTGATGGAAACACCCTGTACATCTCCAACAGTGGTACCCATGATGTCTCCATAGTGGACCTGATTGATCTGAAGGAAATCCGGCGTGAGAAGGTCGGCTCCAAACCGTTTTCCATCGCCGTGAATCAGGATGGGTTTATCTTTGTGGTAGAAAGCGAAGACAAAACTCTGTCTCTTTTTTCACCCGACTTCGAGAAGATCACAACTGTCAAGGTTGGAAACCGTCCCATCGATGTCAAACTCTCACCCGATGAGCGTTTCGCTTACGTCACTGTCGAGCAGGACAATCGCGTTTTCGTCTTCGAAATAACCGATGACACCCCTGACCGCTAAAAGCGGTCAGGGGAAATTCAAAATCTCAAATTCAAAATCCTAAACAAATTCAAAGTCCAAAGTCTGAAACGCGAGCGAAGCGCTCTGGCCTCCTTCCACACCGTACGACAGCACGACTGCACGAAAGCACGAAAGCACGAGACGAGATGCGCTCTACCCCCGCATCTTGTCCAGATGTTCCTCTTTTTTATAGAGTGAGTAAAGGATCAACCCAGGAATCGCAGTCAGCAGATAGAGGCAGAAGGTCACCAGTGAAAGGCTGACGGCCGTTTCCACAGGAAGCCCGATCTGGGAAAAGAGCAGATAGAAGAGACTCTCTCGCAGGCCGATGCCATTGATGGTTAAAGGGACCATGATGCTCAGGTTAATCAGCGGAACAAAAATCATAAAGACTCGAAAAGGGGCATCGATGTCAATGGCCAGTGCCGCGATCCAGACCATCACCACGGTGAGCAACTGAATGAGCAGGGACAGGAGAAGGGCCAGCACGATGGAACGCCTGTTGCCGCGAAGCGCGTTCAACCCGCTGTATACCAGCTCCATTTTGGCTTCGATCTGCTCCAGGTTTCTCTTTTTGAGAAGTGAGCTGATCTTGCGGTGGATCCAGGCATGAAAGAGCATGAGATTCCCCAGCAGATAGAGGGTGATGAGCACCAGAAACACATACAACAGAGGTACCCCTTCCACTCGGAGGTCCTCAAAGGCAGCGAACAGGGTTCCGATGACCAGCAGAGCGCAAAGGCCCCCACTGCGCTCCAAAAGAGTGGTGGTCAGGGTGGTCGACATCCCTCGATCTTTTCGTTTGGAGAGATAGTAGGCACGGAAGAAATCTCCACCGATCCCGGAGGGTAAGAACAGATTGAAGAAAAACCCGATAAAGGTAATCTTGGCCAGGGGTGAATAATCGATGTGGATATCAAAGTTCACCAGAATCGTCCTCCATCGAACAACCGACAGCAAGACGCTAAATAGATGGATCAAGGTTCCCAACAGGACCAGCCAGGGACTTGCCGAGACAAGAATAACCCACAGTTTACTCAAATCCATCTGATAAGCGAGAAACGCCAGCAATCCAAGAGTGATACCGGCTCTGATGAGAACTTTTCCTCGATGAGACATCAGGAATCCGATTGTGGCAAAATTGCCAGAAGGGCGTCAAACGGCTTATAATTCTTGGTATATGCCCGTCTACGAATATTTGTGCGGGGAATGCGGACGGCGCTTTTCCCGGTTCTTCTGGAGGATTTCCGACGCCGATGGAACCCGGTGCAAGTGTGGGAGCGACGATCTCGAGCAACTCATCTCAAGAGTCTCCATGCCGCGCTCAGAAGAGAGCCGCCTGGAGCGAATGGCGGATCCCTCGGGATGGGGCGACCTCGATGAAAACGATCCCAAATCGATGGCTCGGATGATGAAGAAGATGGGAACGGAAATGGGCGAAGACCTGGGTCCGGAATTCAGTGAGGTTGTGGACAGGCTCGAAGCGGGAGAGGATCCTGAATCCATTGAGAGTTCCCTGGCCTCAAGTGGAGGGGAAAGCGACACAGACAATCTCTTCTGAAGGCTCTCACAAGGAGGTTTAATGGCCGATTCTGACACCCATTGGTACGCAGTAACCACCAAATCCAGACATGAGAAGGTGGTGGCGGAACAGTTATGGCAAAAGGATATCGAGTGCTTTTTGCCACTGCGTGAGGTACTCTCGAAGTGGAAAGACCGCTATAAAAAGGTCCAGTTCCCCTTGTTTCCCGGTTATCTTTTCATTCACACCCCGATACAGAAGCGGCGACTGGACATTCTGAAGATTCCCTCGATCGTTCGCATCGTCGGCTTCAATGGTGAGCCCGCCTTGATCCCTGAAGCACAGGTCCAGGACGTCAAAAAGCTGGTCTTCAGTACTCTACCCTACGATCCCTATCCCTATATTGTGAAAGGGGATCGAGTGGAGATCGTTCAGGGTCCGCTCAGAGGACTACAGGGGATCCTCACCGAGAAAAAGGGTACCTACCGATTCATTCTGTCCATTGATTTGATCCAGCAGGCGGTGGCCTGCGAAGTCGATGCCTGCGACGTGGTGAAAATCTGACCGCGAACCGCTAACCGCTAACCGCGGTCAGCGGAAATTCAAAATCCAAAACTCCAAATCCCAAACAAATTCAAAACAAATTCTTTTTTTCTATTCTCTATGCTCTATTTTCTATTATCTATGCTCTATTTTCTATTTTCCGCGCGCG
>JADFOI010000123.1 GCA_022562935.1 Acidobacteriota bacterium | reverse complement strand
GAAACACGAAGAAGGGGAGGCTGAGCATTCTGGTTCCCGCTGGAGGAGATGTTGCAGAGTCCGTTCTCGACACCCCCGGCGAGTCACGTCTGTTGAGTGCACAAGGCTTCGTAAACAGCGTCTCCTTTTCACCTGATGGCAGGCATTGGATTTGATGGGGACGTGATTTCCAGAACGGGTCAAAACCTGAAGAAAGCCTTGGGCATGGTCGCTTACTGGCTGGTTGCTCATGTATCCCTTCTGAAGTATCCGATGACTCTCTTTGAGTTGAGTTTGGAAGGAGAAGTTCACCAGGGGACCTTTGCCGTGATCGGTAACGCTCGAAACTATGGAGGGGAGTTACAGATTACTCCAAAGGCAAGTGTTCAGGAAAACTGCTTGGACGTGTGCCTATTCACCAGCCAGAAAAGGTGGCGCTATCTGCTCTATCTCTGGGGCGTTTTGTCGGGAAGACACCTTCGCTACCCCGATGTCCTCTATCGAAAGGTTAAGCACCTGAAGGTATCGAGTGATTGCCCCGTTCCTATCCAAATGGATGGCGAATTGATCGGCCAGAGTCCCATGGAGTTTTCGTCCTCCAGTGAGGGTCTCCAGGTGGTCGTCCCTTAGGTGAGTGGGAGTTCGGGGCCTGTCCCCGAACTCCCACTCACCCTACTCGACGGGTAGGGGCATTTTTTGGCCCATAAACTCGATCCGAAGGACTTCGAAATCTTCCCAAAGGTTAGGGCTGTTGAAATTGATTTGGTCGATTTTTTCCGCTAGAGCCTCAAAATCCATGCATTCTAAAGGCTCCAGTTGGAAACGATCTTCTCCGAGATCGATAACGACTTGTGTGGGCTCGGCAAAATCGTCGAATTCTCCTAGCAGGTCCAGACCGAGAAAGCTGTTTCCCAGGACCCTGAGATATTCCATCAGATAGGGCTCGCCAGGAACCCCCGTGTCCATCGAAAATTTCTCTGCCCGAGTCTCCTGATCCTCGTTATAGAAATGAATTTCTCGGGGTCTAAAGTCCCATTCTCCGGGTGAAAAGGTGATGATGTTGACAATCGGCACGATCTCCCCGCCTCGCTCCTCAAGAATCTCGAGGGTCCAAATGTTCTGATCGTCGATGAAAACGTGACAAGGTGATGATTCAGGAGACTCTCTTTGGAGTGCCTGGCCGGACACCCAACTGCAGAAAATAAACAGAAGAGAACTCAAGAAGAGTTTTTTCATGGCTACATTTTAACCGAGATGGATCATTTATCCGATAGGAATTTCTCCAAAAAGTGTTTGAACTGCCTGGACGGGATCTTGGGATTGAACGATCGGTCGTCCCACCACAAGAAAATCGGCACCAGCGGCCAGGGCCTCAGAAGCGGTCATGGTGCGTCGTTGGTCGTCACCTTTCGTTTCCCCTGAGCGAATGCCCGGTGTCACCAGGAGGAATCCTTTCGGTCTTTCCTGTCGGAGCAAAGGTAGTTCGCGCGGGGAGGAAACGATTCCGTCCAATCCAGCTTCTTGAGCCGATCGAGCCAAACGCAAAACTTCCTGATCCAGGGGATGAGCAATACCCAGGGAAGAAAGCATTTGTGGGTCAATGCTGGTGAGGATCGTGACTCCCAACAGCTTGGGACAGGGCCATCCTTCTCTTAGAGAGTACTCTTGCAGTGTTTCACGGGTCTGTTTCATCATGACCTCTCCACCTAGACTGTGGAGGGTCATCATGTGGGCGCCCAGGCGGGCCGCCTCCAGGGCGGCCTGAGTGACCGTATTCGGAATGTCATGAAACTTGAGGTCGAGGAAGACCTGGACCCCTTCTTGAAGGATCTTCCGGACGACGGTGGGCCCAGCAGCCGTGAACAGTTGAAGGCCGATCTTGAAGTAACCCACCTGGGCCTTCAATGTCCGTACCAATTCGGTGGCCTTCTCTTGAGTCGAAACATCAAGAGCCACAATCAACTGCTTGGCCTTGGCATCCGGCGACATAAAACAGATCCAGGACCACAGAATAACACAGAGGTGGCCCGGATTATGCAGAGGTTCTCGTTACGAAGCGACGAAAGCGCCGAACTGAGTGCGGTGCGCCACGCACGCCGGATGAAATTCGTTCGCTGCAGTAGAGAATTTATGTATAGTCCGGGCTAGACCCATGCTGGTCAGCCGGAATCAGCGTATGCTATCATCTGCAGCGCCTTTCGGTGGAACACAGTGAAGCAGACTTACCTTCAACAAGTGATGACCCCCAAAGAAATGGAAGCGGAGCTTTCCAGAATTGCAAAAGAAATCACTCAAGGGCATCAAAACCTAGACAGCATGGTCCTGATTGGAATCCGACGAAGGGGTGTCCCGCTGGCGCAAAGACTTCAGAAGAAAATCGAGAAACTATCGGGCCAGAAACTTCCTCTTGGAATTCTGGACATTACTTTTTATCGAGATGACCTTTCCCTGGTCGCCACTCAGCCTGTTGTCCGGGGGTCGCATCTCGATTTTGAGGTGACCGATAAAGACGTGCTTTTGATCGACGATGTCCTGTACACGGGCCGCACGACTCGAGCTGCTTTGGAGAGTGTGCTCGACTACGGACGTGCCAGGCGGATCGAACTGGTGGTTCTGATTGATCGTGGGCATAGAGAATTGCCCATTCAAGCCGATTACGTCGGCAAGTCTGTAGAGATTGCCGAAGAGGAGGTGGTTGAGGTTCTCATTTCATCCATCGATGGAGAAGAAGGAGCGTTTTTAACCACAACGGAGCTTTTGAGGAAGGGGAGCTGACCTCCCAAGGTCAGGCGGTCAGTTGCATTATGCCTTTGCGCGATAGACATTTACTGGGAATTGAAGATCTTGATCTTGATGAAATCGAATTGATTCTAAATACTTCCCGAAGCTTTAAAGAAATTTCCACCCGATCGATCAAAAAGGTCCCGACACTCCGCGGCAAGTCCCTCATCAACCTGTTCTATGAACCCTCGACCCGGACTCGATCGTCTTTCGAAATTGCGGCCAAGCGCCTGGGCGCGGATTCCATCAACATCAATATTTCCACGAGCAGTGTGAGTAAAGGAGAGTCGCTGATTGATACAGGAAAAAATTTGCAATCGATGAATCCCGATATCATCGCCATTCGTCATAGTGCGGCGGGAGCGCCACATCTACTGGCCCAATATTGTAAGTCCACCTCCATTGTCAACGCAGGGGATGGAATGCACGAGCATCCGACTCAGGCCCTGTTGGATGTTCTCACCATACTGGACCATAAAAAAAGCATTGAAGGCCTCCATGTAGCCATCGTGGGAGATATAGCCCACAGCCGCGTGGCTCGATCCAACGTTCTGCTTCTCGTCAAGATGGGAGCCCATGTTTGTGTCTGCGGCCCTCCCACTCTGATCCCGATGGAATTTGAGAGCTACGGGGTCAAGGTGACTTATCACATCAAGGAAGCGCTTCAGGGGGCGGATGTGGTCATGATGTTACGAACCCAGAAGGAGAGGCAGAGGGATGTCTTCTACCCGTCGGTCAAGGAGTACTTTGCTCTTTACGGCCTGAACATGGAAAAGATGAAGTGGGCCAAGCGGAGTGCCATAGTGATGCATCCTGGACCGATCAACCGGGGTATTGAGATCGATCCGGAGCTTGCCGAAGCAGGATTTTCCGTCATATTCGAACAGGTCACCAATGGAGTAGCGGTTCGAATGGCGGTCCTCTACCTATTGCTGGGTGCTAGTGAGGAAGCCGACCTATGACACTGCTCTTGCAAGGCGGAACCGTTGTTGATCCCAGCCAGAAGATAGAGAAGAGACTGGATCTACTGGTGGAAAAGGGGAGAGTTGCCGCCCTTGGAAAGATTAAGCCTAAGAAGAGTTGGAAAATCGTGGATGTCTCCAAATGTGTGGTGGCCCCAGGTTTCATCGATATGCACGTCCATTTGCGAGAACCGGGCCGCGAAGACAAAGAGACCATTCTAAGCGGAAGCCAAGCTGCAGCAGCTGGGGGATTCACCAGTATCGCTTGTATGCCCAATACTGAGCCGGTGAATGATAATGAGGCCATTACCCGCTTTATTCTGGAGCGGGCTGGCCGGGCTGGCCTGGTCAACGTTTTTCCGGTCGGGGCCATTACTAAAAGGTTAGAGGGGAAGGAGTTGGCTGAAATTGGGGAAATGGTCAAAGCGGGAGTGGTGGCCATTACCGATGACGGGAATCCGGTTGAGAACAATCAGATCATGCGCAGGGCCTTGGAGTATTCGAAGATCTTCGATGTGGCGGTGGTGGATCATTGTGAGGATCGAGATCTTGCCGCGGCCGGTCACATGAACGAAAGCGGGGTGTCCACCCGGCTGGGAGTTCGCGGAATAAGTCGGGCAGCGGAGGAGTTGGATGTGGTGCGCGATACGATTTTGAGTCGTATCACGGGCGGGCGCGTCCACATTGCCCACATCTCCACTCAAGAGTCTGTTGCCTGGGTGCGCCAGGCCAAGAAGCAGGGGATCGCCATAACCTGCGAAATCACCCCCCACCATTTCACACTGAACGATACCGATATTACGAATTACGACACCCACTTCAAGATGTATCCGCCGTTGCGTGCTCCATCCGATGTCAAGGCGATGTTAAAAGGGTTATCCGACGGCACGATTGATTGTATCGCTACCGATCATGCTCCCCATACACGTCTGGAAAAGGAAATGACGTTTGAGGAAGCGGCCAATGGCATCATTGGAATGGAAACGGCGGTGTCGTTGGCCTGGGAATTTTTGATCCGGCGCAAGATCGTGTCTGTCTCACGACTGGTAGAGCTCTTCAGTACGAATCCCAACCGCATTCTCAAGCTGGGTCGAGGTACCCTCAAGGAAGGGGCGATTGCGGATATTACTGTAATCGATCCCGACTGTGAGATAATCGTGGATGTCAAAAAATTCAGATCGAAGAGTCGCAACTGTCCATTTCATGGCTGGAGACTTCAGGGTGCACCGTTTATGACCATTGTGAGAGGGAGAATCATATTTCGTCATGAAAATTAGACCCGCATATCTGGCCTTATGGATCGGTTTGATGACTATGGGATGGGTCCAGGCTCAGTTGATGAGTGGCGAGAGTCTCGTCAAGATTCAGACCGCTCTGTCGGTGGACACCGTACACCCGGAGAGCAGCTTTCAAGTCGCTGTGATTGGTGAGGTGGAGGAAGGTTGGCATGTCAACGCCAATCCGCCCACACTGGAGTATCTGATTCCTACCGAGTTCAAACTGGAACCGGTGGAGGGTCTCACCTTCGGTAAGATGCAGTATCCGGAGGCCTCCCGCCTTAAGTTCGACTTTGCTGCCGAAGAGCTGGATGTCTATGAGGGGCGTGTCATCATCCGTTTCCCGGTGAGCATTGCGGGAGGGGAGCAGCCCGGTGAGAAGGTCATTGAAGGCACTTTCCGGTACCAGGCCTGCAATGACCAGATCTGTTTGGCTCCTGTCAACCTGGAGGTCAGAATTCCCATTCGCGTAGCCAGCTTGGAAGAGCCGAGCCGACCGATTAATCCCGACATCTTTGGGTCTGTCACGTTGGATCAGAGCCTGGGAGGCACCCTGGGCTTAGCGGAAACCGATCTCGGACTTCTCATTGAGGAGCGGGGATGGTTCCTGACTCTGCTGGCGCTCTTTGTCCTGGGCTTGGCGTTGAATCTCACACCCTGCGTTTACCCCATGATTCCGGTCACGATAGGCTATTTCAGCAAACAGAGCGAAGGCAGGACCTCGCGCGTGTTTGGATTGGCGCTCATGTACCTGTTGGGCATCTCCGTCACCTACTCTTTGATTGGAGTCGTCGCCGCCCTGACCGGGCAGCTGTTTGGATCCCTCCTGCAAAATCCCTGGGTGTTGGTGGGCATTGCCGGGATTATGGTAGCTCTGGCGTTGAGTTTGTTTGGGGTGTACCAAATTCAGGCACCCAATTTCATTCGCCAGAAAGTCTCCGGGAACACCGGAGGAGGAGTGTTGGGAGCGCTGAGTATGGGACTGGTGGTGGGGATCGTTGCTGCGCCTTGTGTGGGGCCCGTAACCATTGGTTTGCTGACTTACGTGGGGGCAACTGGGAATCCCTGGGTGGGGTTCTGGATGTTCTTTACTCTGTCCCTGGGTCTGGGTCTACCCTACGTGGCACTGGGGACGTTTTCCGGCGGCCTCAAAAAATTACCCAGATCAGGCGTTTGGATGCTTTGGGTGGAGAAGCTCTTCGGTTTTGCCCTGCTGGGACTGGCCCTGTACTTCGTTGCTCCCTTGTTTCCGGATGGAGTCGTTCCCTGGTTGGTCTTGGCTCTGGCCCTCGTCAGTGGTGCGTGGCTGGGTTGGCTGGACAAAGACAGCGGTGGCGGTACCACATTTAACTGGCTGAAGAAAGCCACGGGATTGGCCGCCCTGGCAGTGGGTGTTTTTGCCGTGATCCCGGAAACGCCGGGAGCCGCTATTGCATGGCAAGAATACGATCCGGCTCTTTTTGATCAGGCCCGGGAAGAAGGCCGTCCCGTTCTTCTCGATTTTACAGCCGATTGGTGTATCCCCTGCCGTGAGTTGGAGCGGTTTACCTTCAGTGATGAAGAGGTGATCACAGCCGTGAATCCTTTCCTGACCCTCAAGGTTGATTTAACCCACTTCGAGTCGCCGGAAGCCAGGCCGCTGCGGGAACAATTTGGCGTTGTCGGCGTCCCCACCCTCGTCTTTATTGATGTTCAGGGAAGGGAAGTGCAGGAATCGCGGGTGGTGGGCTACCTGGGTCCCGATGATTTTCTGCAGCAGGTGAAGCGCACTCTTGGATCGAATTAGTCGGGGAGATTCACGATGATGTCGCCCTCGAGGGCGAAGTTGTATTGCTCTCGAGCGATGCGTTCCCATTGGTAAGGGTCGGTCTTCAGCTTGTCGATCTTTCGCAGGTAGTCACTGCGTTGTTGTCTGAGATCTAGATTTTCCAGTTGCAATTCTCGTAGCTCTGCCCGATACTTGCGCAGCTGTATTAAACCGCCGTCTCCGAAAAGAAGGATGCTCAGTAGGGCCAGGCAACCCGTAAACAGCAGAATCCAGGAAAGCTCTCTTTTCGCTTTTCGGCTAAATGTCATGGCCAGTGCGTATGTCTAAGAGTTACTTGGTTCTCTCTGCGATAGACAACCACCAGGAGGCGGAGCGAATCGCCCAGCATCTGGTAGAGGAACGACTCGCAGCCTGCGTCAATATTGTTCCCAAGATCACCTCGATCTACAGGTGGAAAGGGGCATTGGAGCGTGTCACCGAACATCTGATGATCATGAAGACTGCCGAGGATCGGCTGTCCTCATTGACCCGCCGCATCAAAGAGCTCCACCCTTATGAAGTGCCGGAAGTGATTGCCCTCTCCATCGAAGACGGAGATTCAACCTACCTGGAGTGGATCCTCTCGGAAACGAGAGAAGAATCCACCTGATCTCCTCTTCCTGCGCACCAAGCGTAAGCCCGGACTATGCATAATCCGGGCTAGCCTCCTAACCCCTTCTTCTTCTTCCCCCCTTTTCGTTAGCGTTTTCTCGAAATTCGACGGCATGAGTAAAAGAAGAACTATATCCAATGAGTCTGAAAAATCTCGATTCTATAGAGGTGTAGTGGGACCTTGAAGAAGGATTATAGAAATGGATTAGGAAGAAGGGCTGAAGATCTGGAGAGGGTTCGAATTATGGAAGGTTTTTTTGATCAGACTCTTTTTCGGTGTCTTCCTCTTGTCCACCTTTGAGAGAGCCTTTGAAGTTGCGAATGCCCTCTCCAAGTCCCTTTCCCAGTTGTGGAAGCCGACTGGCGCCGAAGATCACAATCACAATCAGAAGGATGATGACTAATTCCGACATTCCAAGACTGCCCATACTTTTTTGTACCTCGCTTGACTCTCCCCTTATGCTACCCCTAACCCTATTTGTTGTCAATCATAGCACCACGCGCTTGTCGCCCATCCGCCGAGTAATGCGCTTGCGGTCCAGGAACTCGAGGAAGGGAATCGCGTATTTGCGGCTGATTCCAAAGAGATCCTTGAACTCAGGCACCGTAAAGGTACGCCCGCTGGGAAAAGACTCCTTTAGCTGGGATTGGAGAAAAGTGACCCGGCCGGGCGAAAGGACGATAGTCTCACTTACCCGTATCAGCTCTCCCTGCTGTAAAAGAAAATAATACACATCCCGGACCTGGCTACGGTCATCGGGCAGTGTTTTCAGGAGTTCCTCCAAGGTGGGAGGTTGCAGACCCCTGCTCTGAATCAGTTGCAAAATGTGTTCCTTTGCCTGGTCTTGCTCTGGGCTCAGGACCAGTTGTTGCCCCTGTAGCGACACGGTGCTGCCCTTGATTAGAATCTTTTTTTCATTCTCCATCTGGTTGAGAACGAATGTGAAGTAAGAATTGGCGGCTTTTCTAAAGAATCGCTCTTTCAGTTCTTCTCGTGGCACACCCACGATCAAGGGATTCCGGGAGTGAAAATCAGCAAGGAATTGGGCGATTTTCGTCTTGAATTCCTCGAGATCCGGTCGAAAAACGGCCAGCAGCGGCTGCTGGGAGATCAAAACTACGGAATCCAGTCCCTTCAACAGATCCAGCAGGTAACTTTCTAGAAAACCCGTGCGGGCAACCAGCTTTGACAAGCTTACACCAGAGAAACGGTGCAGTTTGACGAAGTATTCGACCAAAGCACTGTCCAGACCCGGATCCTGCTCTGTGAGCATCGACCACAGTTTTCTCAACTCGGGGAGGATGTCGGGCAAGTCCTTTTTTCGGTGTTTGGGGGGGGTACCGTCCAGAATTACACCCCCACCAATGGTCGTCATGGGTGAGTAACGGCGTAAGATGAAGTGATCCTTAGGGCAGCAGACGGTTGGGCTCTGCAGTCGGAACTGAACCAGCATAGACTCCCCGGGGCGAAGTTGATCGTTTTCAAGCGGATGGATTCGACCGATCAGTTCGGCGCTTCCGTGGTGAAATCGAATTGCACTGCGGTCCTTGAGTTCCTTGGGAGCAGTGGGCAGCAAGTGAACGATTGCGTCAAACATTGAGGAGGAGGCAAGAGCGTTGGACCCCGAGATCACCACTCCCCTGTTCAAATCTTCCGTTTCCAATCCGCTGAGATTCAGTGCCGTCCTTTGGCCGGCCATGGCCAGGTCAGCATCCTGGTTAAAAATCTCGATGCCTCGGACCTTTCCTGCCTTGAGGGTGGGATACACGGTCACGCCATCTCCTTTTTTCAGAACACCGGCATAAGGGGTTCCCGTGACTACGGTCCCGAATCCTTTGATCGTGAAAATGCGGTCAACGGGAAGACGGAAGATCTGCTGGGAACGTCGGGCGGCGGTGATGTCCTGCTGCGACTTCCCGACTTCTTCCAGTAGTGCTTCTTTCAGGAGTTCCACGCCTTCCCCGGAAATGCTATCCACGGTTACGATGGGAGCTTTTTCCAACGGGCTGCCCTCAACGAGTTCCCGAATCTCAGCTTCAACCAGAGAAAGCAGTTCCTCTTCAACCAGTTGCCTTTTGGTGATGGCGATAACGCCTCTTGGAATTTCCAGCAGCTTACAAATCTGAAAATGCTCGATGGTTTGGGGCATAATCGATTCATCAGCCGCAACGACAAGTAAGACTAGATCAATTCCACCGATCCCTGCCAGCATGTTCTTTACAAACTTTTCA
>JADFOI010000019.1 GCA_022562935.1 Acidobacteriota bacterium | reverse complement strand
TTTCTGACATCAGCCGGTCCCAGCAAATTGCGAACCTGGATCTTTTTCATGCCGACTTCGATCCCGCGGCCCCCCTTCTCCGGGATCTGACAAGCAGGCAGGAGGAAGGTCAACACGAAACAGACTTCGATCCGTCGAGCAACTCGCACAATACTTTGCATTGTGGTTTTTAATGGTCACCAGGTCGGTGACGGCAATCACTCGGGGCCCCGGGTGGCCTCTGCGATGAGCCCCAACAACTCTGACACTTGTGCTCAGCGTTCCCTGGAGAGTCGCTGTTGAACGCGTGATAGCGCCGCCTGACTGGCGTACTGAGACTTGGTGAGAACATTGAGTCCGCACCATCGAGCGATGAAGAAAGAGCTGACCGGCTGGGTGACCAGGCGAACATGGCCCTCTTTTATGGCATGGAGTACCGAATCCGTGTTCTGTTCAGCGTAGACCAGACTAAAAGTCCATCCCAGCTGAAAGAGCCAGTGGACGTCGGTGTTACCGACCACCGGTAAGTCCAACTGCCGTGCCAGTTCCTTCGCCTTATGATTAAAATTGAGCCAGGACAGATAAAACTGGCTGTATTCGATGGCATCAAACAAGCCATTCCAACGGGTGACCCGGTTTCTCAAAGCAGTTGGAATCGGAAAGAAGGGATGAGGAGCGATGACCAGTTGGTTCGGTCCCTTTTGTTGAGCTACGATCTCAGGGTTGTCCCAGGAATCGTCATAGTCTAAAAAGTTATAGAGAAGAACATGCTTCCCCTCCAGGGTGGCTTCCACTCCGGGTATCAACAGGATCCCCCGCTCCCTGGCGTATTCCTCCAGAGAAGAAGAAAACAAGAGCTGGTTGTGGTTGGTAATCGACAGTACTTGAAATCCTTGCTCCTCTGCTTTGTCGATCAACTGTTGGGCAGAATGAACAACGATGGACTTGCCGTCCTTCGGGTCATCAATCGTGTGTGAATGGAGTTCTGTCTTGAGCCAACTTTTCATGCCAACATCCGCAACCCTATCATAACCGTCAATCACACCCTATCGAGTGGCCACGGCTACAATATTCAGTGTACAAAAACATGGGGACGTCCCGCACGTTCACCGGGTTTTGGGAAAACGGGGGGACGTCCCGCAGGTTCACCAGGGTTGGGTCAGCTGGTCAGCTGATCAGCTGGTTTCAGAACCTGATCACGATCACACCACCGAAGTGAATGCCTCTTCTGCCGCGACGGTGGTTGCCTTGACGGCTGTGTCCATAGCGGTCATGACCATGATGATCATAGTAATGGTGATCATTATGGTGTCCGTACTGACGGTGCCCATAGGTGGTGTGGTGGTTGCGGCCTCGAGCATAGCCTCGATCATGGCCTCGATCATGGCCTCGATCGTAGCCTTGATCGTGGCCTCGATCATACCCTGCTCGACGTCCATAGGTCGCCCAGTTTAAAGGGTAACGGTCATGGTCGCGTTCCGAGTATTGTCGACTCCGTCCTCGATCAGAGTGTTCGGCCGCGACAAAACTGGGAATCAGCAAGGCGACAGCCAGGATTGGAATGAACTTGTAAACCTTCATAAGAGCCCCCTCTCTGTTGGTAAAGAAGTATTACTTTCTAAGAGGGAAATTTGGCTGAAAAGTTTCACGACCAACAGACAACAGACCGCCGGGTATCGGTGACACGCCCGTAATTGCCAAAAGGACTCCTGTAAGACAACAAGTTTCTGGTACCGATGGTGCTGCCCTCGGCAGCTCTCGACCCAGTAAGCCCCAAGTCCTGCAACTTCAGCTTGCCCTTCCTATTAGTTAATTCGGGGCCAGACCTCTCATAACTCCTTGATTTATGGGACCAATTTCCGGAACTACGTGCGTGTCACCGATTCTGGGTTAGAAGGGTTACTGTCCCCTGCTGCCTTTATTGCTTTTGTCCCTTTTATTTGCCCTGTCCCTTTTATTCTTCTTCACACTTCACTTCAAAATAGTCAGGATTGAATCCAAGGAATGAGTTACACCGAATCCAGCAGATCTCTCTTCTACCATCTGGGAACTGAACCACCAATTTATAAACAGGGCGATTGTGAGTTAGCCAATATGGCCCAGTTCTGAGAAGTCTAAACTCCCTCGATAACACATTCACATCGTTCTCTTTAACCCAACTATCAATCGATCTATTGGCTGATCGCAAGATGTTATAAAAGTAGTAGACAATTAATAGGATCGCGACGATTTCTAGGACTTCCGTTACCAATTCCCTTTCATCCTCCAAAATATCTTGAAGCTCTCCACAAGGTGATCACCCAAGAATTTTTGAGTCAGCGCCAAATGGCTTTTCGATTCGAAATGCTTTCGGGCCACTTTCTTAACAAACGCTTCGGTCTCCCTACACTTCCGTGGTAAAATCTGCTTTGCTTAAACTAGTCCCGAAGTGTCAGCATCCAAGACATCCCTACACATCGTCCACAAAACCTACCGCCGAGTTCCGTCATATTCAGGGGATTCTCCGCAGAACAACGCATGTCGTTATCTCTTCACCAAATACTCCGAGTCCGAAGCCTCGTGAGAATAATCCAATAGAGAAGTCGCTTATACTACTAAAGAAACCTCCATCCTCCCCACTAAACGTTAATTCAAAACTAAACGGCCCAACAATTATTCCTGCACCTGTCGCTGCGTCGTTAAGGTCCTCAGTGTCCCCAAAATTAAAGGCGACAAATGGTCCACCTGCAAAGCTAAATCCAAATATTCGACCGACCCCAACTGTGACTAGTACACCTTCTTCTCGAATATTTTTCCGGCTTGTACCCCCGAAGGACGCAATCGATGCAGTGAGAAAATTAGGTCCATCACCAATTTCCGGATCAACTTTTCCCCCGGCTCCGGCACCGCCGCTCACTCCAAAAAGGACCACTGCTAATCCATCTGGATCTACAAAGACAACCGGATTATTGCGGGCGTATGAGTACAGGTTTAAATCACCACCATTAGACCTAGCGACATCCTCCTGCACGAAACGCCCTACAACGGGGTCGTACATTCGTGCACGGTAATAGTACAGACCACTCTCAGCATCAAATTCTCTTCCTGTGAAAGTGTAAGGATTAATTAATATTCCAATTTGTTGCTGAATCCGCCCAAACGCGTCATAGGTATAAGCTTGAGCCACTGTTCCTGCTGAGTCCGTGAGCTCCAGCACACTTCCCAACCCATCCGCGTGGTAGAAGAACCGCTCGCTAGTTCCAAACGAACCACTTGAGTCCAGATCCCGTTCCATGATCAGAGGCTCATCGACACCTGGCCCGTGAGTATAGAAAGCAAGGATGTTGTCACTTCCATCCAACTCCAGCAAAATGTCCTCGTTGTCATAGAGATACCGAGTCACAACCCCCGCGACGTTTTTCTCGATTCTCCTCCCTAACCCGTCGTACCGGTAATACACGCCGCCAGCATCCTCTGGCTTGATTCCAATGAGCCTGTTTTCCGCATCGTATTCGAACTGCGTCGAGAGGCCAGTCGCCCTATTCGTCTTTTGGATCTGGTTCCCGTTAGCATCGTAGGCATAGGTGAACGTGACATCGCCAGTCAGTTGATTGCCTGAGTTAAAGGTGGAGAGACCGTTCTGATTGGAATCCACACGATTCCCTACTTCGTCGTAGGTGAAAACCTCCACCGGATTGGAGGGGAAAGGATTCATGGCCTCCACGAGCCGGTTCAGTGGATCATAGGTATAGTCCGCCGTTCCAGCGTTTTCCGTCTTGCTGGTTCGATTACCCACATTGTCGTAGGTATAGGCAAAGGAGTTAATAGTGTTGGCGCCCAATTGATGCACCAAACTCAGTAGCTGGCTGACGGCATCGTATGTATAGCTGGTCGTCACGCCATTGGGCAGGCTCATTTGGGTGCGGCGGCCCAGGGCATCATAGTCAAAGTTCACCGTCTGTACGGACGGATTTGTGAGATGGGTCAGACGATTCAGATCATCATACACATACTCGGTCTGGCCGTGGGGACCGGTCATAGTCAGCCGATTGCCGTTCTTGTCATAGGTGTAGTCAAGCGTCACATCCGGCTGGTTGGGCGAGCCCGTGGTTGAAATACTTCCCAGACGGGCCAGTTGATCGTAAGTCATGGTGAGCGAGCTGTCCGGATCCACGACAGAGGCCAAATTGCCCACCGAGTCATAACCGAAACGGGTAAGGGCCTCATCCGGCATTCCTGGAAGCAAGGTCTTTTGGATCAGCTGGTTGACCGCATCGTACTGGAACTCAATGGTCTGGTTGTTACGGTCCGTGGAGGAGATAAGATTGCCGTTACCGTCATAAGCGAAAGTCTCAGAACGACCCAAGGGGTCGGTGGTTTGAATCAGCCGATCCTGAGTATCATAGTCAAAAGTAGTCACGCTCCCTCGAGCATCTGTAACCTGCGTCAGGCTACCTGCGCTATCGTAATCGTAGCAGGTGACGCCTGCAGTCCCGCAGAGAGGATCCGGAGAGGAGTGAATCGCATCCATGACCTTGGTGAGGCGATTGAGTGCGTCGTAGGCAAATCGGGTTATCCGCCCTTCAGCATCGGTGGATTCAATAACGTTGCCGGCAGCATCGTAGGCCAGCCTGGTTTCGTTTAAAAGCGGGTCAATCGTGCTCACCAAATTGCAGGTAGCCGGATCATACTCAAAGCGGGTGGTGTTTTCTTCCGCTAGACCGACGGCAGCCGTGACGCTGGTTAGCTGCCCTGGACAGTTCAAGTCGTCGTAGGTCATGACCGTCCCCGTTCCTTGGGCATCGATAACCTCGATAGGATTGCCGCCACTGTCGTAGTTGATGGTGGTCACACTGCCTTTCGGATCTGTCACCGAACTGACCTGATTGAAGACGGGATCGTAAGTGAAGGTGGTTGTAGCATCGAAAGCCTGCTTGGTTGAAGTCAGAAGATTACCTCGATCATCGTAGGTCATCGTCGTCACAGCACCGTTTGACCTGACGATTCGAATCGGATTGGAGTCCACGTCCCGCTCGATCAGAGTTTGCCTCCCCAGGGCGTCGGTAGTCGCCGTGGTTGCGCCAAATCGGTTGGTGACAAAGCGGGTCGTGCTACCGTTACCATCGATAAAGCGCGACTCGGCATCTCCGGGACTAACCACAGAAGCCGGATTTTCTGGCGTTCCCACTCCGCTGGAAGGATCCATTACCCCTATCGTCTCACTGGGAACAATTCCCCGAGTAGAGCCATCAGGCCGCTTCACACCAACATTGCGGCCGGCAAGGTCGTAGGCGTAGGTGGTCTGAAAACCAGGCTTGGAGGTCTGTGCAATAAGCTGATGGCGGGAATCGTAGTCAAAGCTACGACTTGTTCCATCGGGATCGCTGATGCGGGTCATATTGCCCGCAGCATCGTGTTCGAATTGGGTGACTCGGCCCGCCGGACCCCTGATGGAGTTCAGCAGCCCTCCACCATATGAGAAAGTCGTCGCCAATCCCGACGGATCCGTAATGGTGGTCAACCGCTCGCCGGCATCATAGGTAAAATACGTTGTGTTACCATTGCGATCAGTTATTGAAGTCTGGAGGCCATTGGAGCTAAAGCTGATCTGGGTCCCATCCTTGAGAATACGATTGAAAGTTCCATCCCTATTTTCAAGTAGAGTAGAAAAGTCGCCTTGGGGGCTCTCGAAAACCGTCCGCCCACTGAACCCACCAAGGAGAATCGAAACATCGCGACTGAATGCGTTGGTCGTAGCAAGGTCGGGGATAGCATCACCATTGAAGTCCCCCGCCACGACTCCTACCGGCCCATCTCCTACCTCGACATTGACTGGTCCCACAAATGCACCCGTACCATCCCCTAGCAGAATCGAAACGGTGTCGCTGATCCGGTTAGCCACGGCAAGGTCACGGATCTTGTCGTCATTGAAGTCCCCCACAATCACAGATGATGGCGCAACTCCAGCCTTGACGTTAAAGGGTCCCAAGAAAGCGCCCGTGCCATCCCCCAGAAGAATTGAGACGTCGCCGCTCACCACGTTAGCTACGGCGAGGTCAAGAATCCCATTGTTATTGAAGTCCCCCACCGCCACAGATACTGGAAAATCTCCTGCCGGAAAGTGAGTGGGCCTTGAGAAGGCGCCCGTGCCATCTCCTAATAGAATCGAAACGGTGTCACTAAGACCCTTCGGGGCGACCAAGTCCAGGATCCCATCGCCATTGAAATCCCCCACCGCCACAGATTCTAGCCTACCTTCCACCTGGAAATGACTGGGCCTAGAGAAAACACCCGTACCATCTCCCAGCAGAATCGAAACGGTGTTACCACCGGCGATTCCATCAGCTCTGTTAACCACCACAAGATCCAGGTTCCCGTCGCCATTGAAGTCTTTCACCTCCACAGTTAAGGGAAGACTTCCCGCCGGGAAGTGGGTGGGTGACGAGAAGGCGCCCGTGCCATCCCCCAACAGAATCGAAACAATATCAGCCACTTGACTTGCGACCGCTAGGTCGGGAATCTCGTCGCCATTGAAGTCCCCTACCGCTACGGATACGGGCAGGGTTCCAGCCCTGAGGTAACTGGGACTCAAGAAGCCTCCAGCGCCATCGCCTAACAGAACCGCAACCCTGCTTACATTTGCCACTGCCAAATCGGGAATCCCATCGCCATCGAAGTCCTCCACTACCATAGATCTTGGCGTACCTCCAATCAGAAAGTTGGTCGGAGCTGAGAAGGCCCCAGTGGCGGTAAAAACGAGGACCGAGCCATCACCCTTAGTGAGCAGGATGTCAGCATTGTGCCTTTTCAACCGTTCCAGTCCTTCGAGCGTCCAGCCAGCGCCAAAGGGACTGCCTTGTTGGTTGTTGATAAGGACATTCCCGACCAAGACGTTTGACACGGCAGACCGCGTATAGTGACCTGTCAGCGTTAGCTGATAGGGGTAAAGGCCCGTCTGGAATCGACTGGCGTCGAACTGCACGGCCTGTCTAATCTCCGTTCCTGCGCCTAATTCGCTCGTATCGGTAAAGACTTCAATTCCTTGGTCGACTCCTGCAACACTAAGACGAGATGAGACGCTCTGTGGGACAGCTGCTCGTGGTGGGATTACCGCACTGGCGCTCATCACCGGCTGTGGATTCGCTCTAGAGCTATTGTAGACCAACCGCAATGCCCTTGATTGACCCAGCGAGCGGTAACTTGCCAGGGTATGGTCAATCCTCAGGTTGCCTGAACTCACGGCGGTTCGGGACCCACCGGGACAATCGGTGCATTTATTTTGATCCTGATTCTCGGAATTGTTCTCGCTACTCTCCCTGGCACTGTTTACAGTTGGGGCTGGCGGGAGGAAAAAATGCCAATCCGCAGAGCGGATTCCACCGGAGATGGTTACAAGGGTCAGACCATCGGCACTGACACGCGCCAGACCTACAATCACAAATCCCCCTGTCTCGGGACTAAGCGACCAAATGTCCACATCAGTGCCCGGCCTCAGGTCGTCGATATTGGGAAATGTAATCCGGGCAGGAGTACTGAATGTGACTCCCACAGGCTGAATGGTGACAAGCAACCCAGGATGAAATTTCTTAGGCAAGGCTGCTGGTGCCAGTCCCCGAGGAACCTCGGAGATGGAGAGTTCTCCGTTGAAAAAACTACCGTCCGGGTTCCGTGACGAGAAACTAAAAACCGTCATTGTGATACCTAACCTGGAGTTTTTCACAATCGTGGTGGTGCCGGGATCCACTTGAGTCAGACTCTCCTGTTCAATACGCGGTAAGAAGAAGGGACGATCAACCACATTATTAGCCCCCTGGAATAGCCAGATCGTTTCGCGGAAGCCAGCATAGGGCGAGCCATCAGACGCCAGGCTGGCCGTTGATGAGTCGATATCCAGAATCTGGCTGCCTGAAGGAATTCCGTTCAAGATAAAGTTTCCGTCAGCATCGCTGGTCGTGGAAAACCCTGTGGCGAGCAGAGAAATGGTGGCTCCCACCACCGGTGTCTGCACCCCCTGGACAAAGTCATTGGTATCCAGCACCCTCCCGGTTAGAGCCGTTACGCCATTCGAATCCGGGCCCAAAACAGTGATGGTGATGGTCTGAGAGTCAGTGAAGGCACCATCGCTGACGATGAAGGTCACGTTCAGAATCCCGATCTGATCTTCATCCGGGATAAAGCTGAACAGACCGGTGAGGGCATGCAACGCCATATTCGCCGGCAGGGGAAAAAGTGCCGCAGCAAAGGTCAGCGGATCTCCGTTGGGATCCCTGGCCATAAGTGTGAGGGTCAAGGTACTTCCCAGGTCAACGGTCTGATCCCCGATCGGATCCAGAACCGGTGGTTGTGGGGTTACGAACAGCTCAACGGTAAAACGAACACGAGTCGGTGAGGAGATATTGCCGGCCAGGTCTCGGATGGTGGCCGAAAGAGTGTGCAATCCTTCCGGCAGCGTCGTGACCGGAGCACAGGTGGAACTGGTTAAGCCAACATCGCAGTTGATGTCCAGGTTGTCGCCATCGGCCTGAATCGTGAATGTCGATGGATCCACACCCGAGCCAGAATCGCCGTAATCGACCTGTATATCTGGAATGTCGGTGTCGAGGATCGCGTCCTGCGAGGGAGTGACAAACAGAACTTCGGGAGGAATTGAGTCTACGGTAACACTCACCTGGACCGGATCGGACAAATTGCCATTGAGATCCTGAACCGTGGCTGAAACCTCAATCACACCTTCAGGCAGAACCATAATCGGAACGCAAGTAGCCCCTTCTTTTTCGTCATCCACAACGCAGTTAAAAGACCACTTCTCTCCATTGACTTTAAGTTCCAAAGTGGATGGGTCCACACCTTCGCCTATGTCGGTAAGGGTCAGCATGAAGACCGGTCGGGGGTTGTTGATTAGGACACCCGGAGGAGGAGAGGTGATGGCTACCTGAGGAGCCATCAGATCCAGGTAAAGAGCTAAATCCCGAATGCGTCCTTTCCTTCTCTTGGACCCCTTGGATTCCAGACTCTGCAGGATCTTCCCGGCGGCACTCACATGGGCCACTTGCTCCTTGCTGGCCACCCACACCGAGCCATTCAGTGGATCGGCCACCAGGGCAAGAAGCTCCTTGCCTTTTTTACCGAATGGTTTCAGTTCAAAAAACGGCTCTCCAAAGGGATTGATGTGAATGAGGGTTTTGCCACCAGCCAGCCAGACTCCCCCTCGATAATCCGTGACGACCCGGGTCAACTTTTTGTTTTTGGCTTCAAAGACGAGTTGCCCCGTGATGTCCCAGCGACTCAGGCCATTTTTTCCCACCACCCAGATGTCTCCTGAGTCCCGATCGATATCGATATCTTCCACACGAGCTTTTCGGCCCAGGTCAATGAAACGAACCAGGGTGCCTGTCTCGTCATAGCACAACAGTGCTCCGCGAGTGGCCACCCACAGAAAAGAAGTCAGCTCATCCAGGGCCAGAGCCTGTCCCTGACCGGGCAATCTCAAGGTTCTCACCCAATTGGCCTCGGAATCGAACTGATGGAGCAAGCGCTCCAGGCCAAGCCACACCGTTCCCGTGTTTGAATTCACCTGCAAGCCAAAAGGCTTCTTGCCGCGTAGCTTGAAATGGCTCCCGTCGCGATCCTCCCCATCATCATCATCGTCATCATCATCGTCGTCATTGTCCCGGTCGTGGTCCTTCCTATCTTCGTGGTGTTCCGGTACCACAAAGAGAACCTCACCACCAAAGGTGATACCAAGCAGCCGGTCTTTGCTGAAAATCCACACCAAACCGCGGCGAGCATCGATGTCCACAGCTCTGACATCGCCGATGTCAGCAATCTCCAACAGAGGGGAAGCATCTGAAACGTCAATCTTCAAGAGACCTTTGTCTCCAGCCACCCAAAGGGCATCGATCCACTCAGGACCTGTTGCTGTCAACTCTCCATGCTGAGACATCAAGGCCAAACTGCTGACCCCCAACACCAACCCACACCATAAGACCCATCGGTAACTGCCATCCTTCAATCTATTCATTCCCTTGCCTCCCTGCCTGTTAACCACTGCAATCAACGAACCAACATTTACAAGGTGCTGAAAACAACTATAAATTTAGAAGAATCAATAGATTGGAAGGAAAGGCACCCAGTGCGTTTTTTGAAAAGTCATGAAGTCCCGGGGCAAAAAGTCAGATTGCGTCTTTGACTTCTCCAGGCCGTGTCGGAGTTCCCGGATCAACTCGCAAAAAGTGTTCGTAGGTTTTGATCCTGCCCCGTTATAGATAGTGTCTCGTCCCAAGCCATGTTTGATCGTTTAAAAACTTTCTGCCTTTTCAATCCCTGTTTTCTTCTTGCCTTAGGGGCGAGTGCACTCCTGGGGAGTTGCTACGAAGTGACTCGACCTCAGGTGCCCCTCAAAGACGATCACCTGACCCAGGTGAAAGGTTGGATCTCTCGACCGCCTCAAGTCCTTGACGACTACATTTATCTGGAACTCTCCCCTCTTCAGGTCCAACAACACGAGAAATCCATCAACTATCCTGGACGTCTGGCGGTCTACATCTCTTCATCCCATCCAGATCCGAAAACCTATTTCGATCCACCTCTCGGCTATGGCGAGATCCTCAGCCTCAACTGCTTTCTAGAAGAACCCTCTTACTATGAAATACCGGGAGTAGCCGACTTCCGCCAGGTGCTCTGGACCCAGGGAATCCTTCATCGAATACGCCTCAAATCTCCGCTTCAGGTGGAACGAATAGGGCACCATCCCATGGGGCGATTCCTGAGTCCTCTTTTCGGATATGTCCAAAGATTTCACGCTTTTGCTCAGAAACACCTTGCAACCGATGCCCTCAAACTTGTTCGAAGTGTATTCCTGGGGCAGAAGAGAGTACTGGAGGAAGCCGATCGAGCGCTCCTGAAGCAACTGGGTATCTTTCACCTCTTTGTCGTCTCAGGATTCCACGTTTCCATCATTGTCCTGTTCCTCCATTGGCAGTTCCATCGCTGGGGCCTGTTGGGCAGAATCCTCACCTTGGCCGGATTGTGGACCTACGTGATCCTGGTTGGAGCTGGACTCCCCACCCTCCGCGCAGGGATCATGATGACCCTTTTTTATCTATTTCTCGGATTTGGACTGTCCCGGCAGTTTCTCAATGCCCTCGGTCTCTCAGCCTTGATTTTGTTGGCTGTATCTCCGAACGTTCTTTTTTCTTCGGGATTTCAGTTTTCCTACTTGTGTCTTTGTGCGATAGGACTTCTTGTTCTTCCTTATGAAGCCCGGATGCAAAGCCTCTATCGAGGCTGTCAAGATGCCTTCACGGAAAAGATCTCCGTTGCTCGAACGGCCCAGGCCGAACTGCAACGCCGCGTTCGCTTTCTTCTTGAAGAAAAACTCCGTTTCTGGCCCCGCCCATGGCGCATTTTTCTCTCCCCCTTGGGTTGGGCACTCAGCTATTTTCTGAGCCTGGCCCTGTGCGGTTGTGTCATCCAGCTTCTCACACTTCCTGTGACTCTCTACTACACCAATCGATGGGTGTGGACGCAGTGGGTGATCAACCTCCTACTGGTTCCCTTTTTCACCCTTTTCGTTCCCGCCTGCCTTGTTCTCTTTCTGACCTTTTGGTTGCCCACAGGTCCCCTGGTTGCTCGACTCGTGGGAACCTTTGCCGAGGGCATACTTCACCTCATGAACAGCCTGCAGGATTTCACCTGGGTCACCTATATCCGACAGCCGGAGGCTGCTGAAATCCTGATCTACTTTTTACTCTTTCTGTCCGCCTATTACTTTCTTACTGGAAAAGCCAGGCTGGCGATGCTGTTGGCTCCTCTCTGGCTTTGGCTGGTGCTTCAACAATCTCCTGCTCATCCCCAGCACACGCTGGTGATCACCATGCTGGACGTGGGTCAGGGAGAGAGTCTTCATATTCGCTATCCCGACGGAACAGACGCACTGATCGATACGGGAGGACTCTTCTTTTCTCCTGATAAGAATAATTCGTTTGTCGGAGAACGCCTGGTGTCACGCTATCTTTGGAAGGAACGATCACAGAAGTTGGACTATGTTCTTCTGACCCATCCTGACGCTGACCACATTCAAGGGTACGGTTTCATCCGCGAAGCCTTTCCTATTGGTCGCCTCTTCTTTCACGATTTTCCCCATCAAAAACCGGGGACATCCCGCCGGCAGCTTCAGGAGGGAGACCGCTTTTCCATTGCTGGAGTCGATCACCTCGTGTTGCATCCGCCAGGCCAAAACCCTTTGGAAAGTCGCTGGAATACCAACAACAATTCCCTGGTGGTGCAGCTACAGTACAAGGATTTCAAAATGCTCTTCACCGGAGACATCGAACAGGCCGCTGAGCGATATCTGGTCTCCAAACTGAGTCCAGTGACTATTTTGAAAGCCGCACACCACGGAGCTCGGACCAGCAATACTCGGCCATTGTTGGAGAAGACCCAACCTCGACTGGCCATCATCTCGGCGGGACGAAACAACCTCTTCGGACACCCTTCGAAGGACACTCTCAAGCGCTTCTCCGAAGCTGGCGTGCCGGTCCTGGCAACATCTGAGTGGGGAAGTCTCCGCATTGAGACCGACGGCATTCAGTGGCAGGTATTTCATTACTCCCCGCAAGAGGAGACTTTTCAGGAAATCAAGATACGGAAGAACTGAGAACAGAAAGCTTCCCAAAGAGTTGGCTAATATGTACTTGAAACCATATGTACGGTATACCATAATATGGTAGAAGAAAAATGGGAAGTTGCGACAGGTGATGAATTTGAACCGGAGTTTGACGAACTTCCTGAAGATGTACAGGACGAAATTCTAGCTCATGCACAACTACTCGAAAAATTTGGCCCTACGCTTGGCCGTCCACGGGTGGACACGCTCCATGGATCGAGGCACGCGAACATGAAGGAACTGCGCTTCGAAGCCGCTGACGGCGTCTGGCGCGTGGCCTTCGCGTTCGATAGCCGCCGGTGTGCAGTTCTGTTTGCCTCCGGGGATAAATCGGGCGTCAGCAAAAGACGTTTCTATCGTGATTTGATCCGTAGGGCCGACGAGAGGTTTGATGCCCACCGGGAGTGGCTAAAGAAAGAGAGGAAATAGTGATGTCTACCAACGTACACAAAAAAATAAAGAGCTTGAGCGCTAACCGGCGCAAAAAGATCGAGGCACGCGCTGCTGAACTGATCGCCGAGGAAATGTCCCTTCGGGATCTGCGGAAGGCATTGACCCTTACCCAGAAACGGATAGCCGAAACTCTTGGCATCGGACAGGACAGTGTCTCGCGCCTCGAGAAACGCAGCGACTTGCTTCTTTCCACACTGCGGAGCTACATCGAAGCTATGGGCGGTAGGCTGTCACTGATCGCCGAATTCCCTGATCGTGAGCCGATCAGTCTCTCTGGGTTAACGACGATGGAAACCAAACCCGTAACTCCACGGCGTGGGCGCAGGCGGATGAAGACCCAGACCGCATGAGATGCGCGCGCGGCCCTACGCCCTCTCCACCCCCAGCAAACTGAATTCCGGCAATCCGTGAAGGGCCAGAGTCTTGCGATCCAGGTAGTTCTTCTCCAGGAGCTGGTACATCTCCTTGGAAAGACGCTTGCGGTAGATTTTCATCTCCTTCTTGACCTCGGCCCGCAACTCCTTCACTTTCGCAGGACCCATCTCCTTGTGCAGGGACTCACAAAGCACGACTCCTACCTGAGCCAGATCACGATCCAGCACTCGATAATCAATGGACTGAGCAGAGGAGACCTCCGACCTTAGAGCGGTAACCCGTTCACTCGACCTTTGAGAGACCTCATGGGGATGGGCTTTTAGAGCACTCTCCAGTTCCTGCAAAAACTTCAGGACGGCCTCCACCTGAGAAGGATCCCCATACGAGGCGGTTTCCTCTTCCCGGCTCTCCGGGGAAGCGCCGATCATGGCTTGATTGTATTCGTCGAAGGCCTCAAGAATGGCCGGGTGACAGTAAGAAAGAGTCTTCGGACTTCTTTTTTGTCTGCTCTGTGTCGATTCGAAGCTTCTTTCAATTCCCCGCAGGACGATGTGCAAAGGGATCCCGCTATCTCTCCACAGCTCGATCAGGCCCCAGTCCATGGGAGAGACCAACAGGTTCTTGCCCCGCTTGCGGACAAAATACTCCTCGACCTCTGTGAAATAATTAAAGTAATTATCCAAGTATCTTAGCTTAACTTACTATGGAATAATCTTAATCCGAAAAGAGTCAGATCCTCTTCCACCCGGTCAATCGCTTCTGTAGCAGCGGCAACCAGAGAGGCCAAACCCCCTGTGGCCAGCACCTCGGCCTCTCCCAATTCTCCCTTCATATTGCGGAGAATTCCCTCCACCAAACCCACGTATCCAAAATAGAGTCCCGACTGCATACTGCCCACCGTGGAATCTCCGATGACCTTCGAAGGCTTTCGAATCTCGATTCGAGGCAGCTTGGAAGCGCGGCTAAAGAGCGCCTCCGCAGAGATGCCGATTCCGGGAGCGATGACTCCACCCAGATATTCCCCTTTTCCTGAGATGGCATCAAAGGTGGTGGCGGTTCCAAAGTCCACCACAATAGAGGGTCCGCCGATCAGGTCAAAGGCGGCTATCGCATTGGCGATGCGATCAGCACCCACGTCAGCTGGAGGCTTATAAGAAGGAATGGGCACCAGATCCTGACGGGTGGGATCGATAAAAAGGGGCTCTAGCGAGAAGTATTGCTTGGCCAGCGATTCAAAGGTCTTGTTGAGAGGAGGAACCACAGAACTGATGACCATGCTCTCGATGTCTTTTGAGGAAATTCCCTCCAACTCAAAGAGATTGCGAAACAAAACCGCGTACTCGTCAAAAGTCTGGTTTCTTCGCGTCACCACTCTCCAGGAGTGGACCAGTTGGTCGCCCTTAAAAATCCCCAGGACCAAGTGGGTGTTCCCGATATCGATGGCCAGTAACATGGTTTTTGTTCAATGCCGGAAATGTCGAATGCCCGTGAAGACCATGGCCATCTCGTGCTCATTGGCCGCTTCGATGGCCTCCTCATCCCGGATGGATCCTCCCGGTTGAATGATTGCCTTGACGCCGGTGCTGGCAGCCTCGTCGATGGCATCGCGAAAGGGGAAGAAGGCATCGCTGGCCAGGACACAATTTTCCAGGTTCAGCTGGGCCTTCTGCACGGCCAGGCGGACCGAATCCACCCGGCTCATCTGCCCCGCACCCACTCCCAGTGTCTGGCCGCCGCGTGCGTAGACAATAGCGTTTGACTTCACGTGTTTACAGACCTCCCAGGCAAAGAGCAGGTCTTTTCTTTCCTCCTCAGTGGGGGCACGCTGGGTCACCGTCTTGAGTTCCTCGCTCTTCATGTAATAAAGATCCCTGTCCTGGACCAGGAAGCCTCCCGAAATCTTCTTGAAATCAAACCATTTTCCGGCCGGATCCGGCTGCAGGGCCTGCTCTCCCATCTCCATGACGCGGAGATTTTTTTTCTTGCCGAAAATCTCCAGAGCATCGCCATGATAACCAGGAGCGATCACCGCTTCAATGAAGAGTGATCTCATGAGCTCGGCCGTTTCCCCATCCACCTCCCGGTTAAAAGCAACGATCGAGCCAAAGGCCGAGACCGGATCGCAGGCCAGCGCCTTCTGGTAGGCCTCGGACAAACCCGACCCCAGGGCCGCGCCACAAGGGTTGGTATGCTTGATGATGGCGCAGAAGGGATCCTCGAATTCACTGGTCAGATTCCAGGCCGACTCCAGATCCAGATAGTTGTTGAAGGAAAGCTCCTTTCCCTGGTGTTGTTGGGCACTGACCAATCCCGCACTGGGTAAAAACCAGGGCTGGTAAAGGGCCGCTCTTTGATGGGGGTTTTCACCATAGCGCAAGGAACTTTTCTGCAGTAAGCCCAGATTGAGAGCTGCAGGGAGACCCTCCTGCTCGGAGTCGAGGCCTTCAAAGTAGCCGGCAATAGCCGCATCATAAGAAGCCGTATGATGAAAGGCCTTGCCGGCCAGCGAACGCCGAGTGCCTTCGCTGGTTTCTCCCGATTGGCTGTCCATTTCCTCCACAATTTTCGTATAGTCCGCGGGGTCCACCAGCACCGTGGCGTACTTATGGTTCTTGGCGGCGCCCCGAATCATGGTCGGCCCACCGATGTCGATCTGCTCGATGGCTTCGTCGATGGTCACGCCTTCCACCTGGATGGTCTGGCTAAAGGGATAGAGGTTAACGACCACCAGACCGATGGGTGAAATGTTGTTTTCTTCGAGGGTTTGCTGGTGGCCGGGATCATCATGGCGGGCCAGAATGCCCCCGTGAACACGCGGATGCAGCGTCTTGACTCGACCATCCAGAATCTCGGGAGAACCCGTGTACTCGGAGATGGCAACGACCGGGATGCCTGCTTTCTTTAAAACGCTGGAGGTGCCTCCTGTGGAGAGGATGCGGATCCCCATTTCCGTGAGGCGCTGAGCCAACTCGACAACCCCCTCCTTATTGTAAACACTCAACAATGCGGTCTCGATTTTCATGCAGACGTTCCCTTTCTCTTCAAACGCTCATCATATCGCCTGCTTGGCACGCAGAGAATAGAAAAAAGAAAAAAGCGGAAGAAAGGGATACCAAGATATTAGGCGGGTCTGCGGTCAGAGCGCGCTGCGCGCGCAGAGAATAGAAAATAGAGAATAGATAAGAGGAAAATAGAACGGGTCAGGGGGGCAGGTCTTCCCCCGATCTGCGGTCTGCGCTCAGTCCTCTCTTCCTGCGGTCTGCGGTCTACTGTTCCCTGACTTCAGCTTCCAATTGAGCCATTTCCTTTCCCATGAAGTCCAAGCCTTTCTTGGCCACGACCAAGAACGTGGTGATCTCATCATCTGATCCTACAGCCAGCATGACGGGATAGAGACCAAAGACCTGATAACCATCCCGGGCCAGTTGGTTCAGATGAGCTTCCAAGTGGTCCAATCGAACCGTTTGAGCCTTCCAGTGCTGCATGGCATTACCTCGAATACAGCATACCTTGAAGGGCGCTTCGCGCGCCAAAAATTTCAAGGCACGCAGTCCTCAGTCCTCAGTCCTTACTTCCTGTATAATCTACCCGTGTCCGCGGATAGTCAGATTCTGCAGCGTCTTCCGTCCGTCAGCAAGCTTTTGCAAAAGGATTCGGTTCAGGCCCTGATCGATCTCTATTCTCGAGAGCTTGTTGTGAATGGCATTCAAGAATATCTGGAGGAGCTGCGTACGGAAATTCAAGAAGGCCAGCTCTCGGACCAGGTGCTGAGCGAACGCATCGACTCGCTGGATTCCACTGTCCGCTTCAAACTGGAGCAGCGACTTGCCCCCTCCCTGGGCAAGGTCATCAATGCCAGCGGTGTCATTATTCATACCAATGTGGGCCGGGCCCCCCTGGCTCCTGAGGCAGCCGAAGCCATCCAGGAAGTCGCCACCGGGTATTCCAATCTCGAATACAACCTGGAGACTGGCAAGCGAGGACATCGGGATCTGCACTTCGAAGAGCGCATCTGTCGTTTGTTGAGCTGCCAGGCAGCCAGCGTCTGCAACAACAACGCTGCAGCAGTGCTGCTGATTCTCAATACCCTGGCCCGAAACAAGAAAGTCCTGGTCTCCCGTGGTGAACTGGTCGAGATCGGAGGCTCTTTCCGTATCCCCGCTATTATGGAACGCAGTGGCGTCATCTTGAAGGAAGTGGGGACCACCAACAAGACAAAGACTTCCGATTATCGCGACGCCATCGATAAAGACACCGCCTTGATCCTGCGGGTACACCCCAGCAACTATAAAATTGTTGGGTTTACTCACCGCCCCGAACTCTCGGAACTGGTGGAGCTGGCCCGGGAGAGCAAGATTCCCCTGGTGGAGGATGCCGGCAGCGGCCTCCTCTTTTCTTCATCCCATCCCTTTTTGCGTGAGGAACCGTCCGTGCAATCGGTTCTGGCAGAGGGTGTCGACCTGGTCTGCTTCAGTGGAGACAAGCTGTTGGGAGGTCCCCAGGCCGGTATTATGGTGGGTCAAAAAGAGTTGGTGGATGCCATTCGCCGCAATCCTCTCATGCGGGCCTGCCGTGTCGATAAAATGAGCTACGCAGCCCTCGAGTGGACCCTGATTCAATACGACAACGGCACCTACAAAAGTGTCATCCCCGTTCAGCGGATGCTTTCCGCCGCTGCCGAGGAAATCAAGACAAGGGCTCAGCGCCTGGGGGACTTGTTGGATTCCAAGCTCTTTTCAAGCGAAATCAAGGCAGGCTTCTCTCTGATTGGCGGTGGCTCGGCGCCGGAGGAACAGATCCCCACCTATGTGCTGGCCGTCACCTCGAAACAACATTCGGTGAACGAGCTGGAACGGCAGCTGAGAAAATCCCCCACGCCGGTGATCGCGCGGATCGAGAATGATCAGTTGATTCTGGATTTGCGGACCGTCTTCCCGGAGCAGGAAGACCTTATCGTTTCCGCTTTCGCCGAGATCGCTTCACTTTTCGCTGAGATCGCTTCGCAGAAATAACAGGCGAGAAGTCAATCAGGTGCCGATGAGGATTGACTTTATCCACCCGGACCCTCAGCCGGTCGCCGATCCGGTACACCATTTTTGTCGTTTCCCCAATGAGACAGTGGTGGCGTTGGTTCAACACATAGAAGTCATCCCAAATCGTCTCGACGGGAACAAAGCCCTCCACGAAATGGTCCAGCAGCTCGACAAAAAAGCCATTGCGTTTGACTCCAATGATAAAAGCTTCGTATTCGTCGCCCAGCCGCTCGGCCATGAACTGGGCCATGATCCAGCGCATGATTTCCCGCTCCGCCACAACCGCCTTTCGTTCTCTTTCCGAAGAGCGGCCCGCAATTTCCGGGAGCCGGCCGTAGAGTCCCTCCGCCCCGCGGCCGGAAGTCTTCTTGTCGATGGCCATTTTCAAAATGCGGTGAACGATCAAGTCCGGATAACGCCGAATCGGAGAGGTGAAGTGAGTGTAGCAAGTGGAGGCCAGTCCGAAATGGCCCTGATTCACTTCCCTATACTGGGCTTGCTTAAAGGAGCGCAGCATCAGGTAGGAAAGAAACTTCTGCTCCGGCTTGCCACTCATCTGGACCATAAGCTTTTGAAAGGCTCGCGAGGAGTACCGACCGTCTTTATTTTGCTTCAACGAATACCCAAACTCGGTTGCCAGCTCCAGGAAGGCTTCGACTTTGGAGGGATCGGGATCTTCGTGAACTCGGTAAATCAAAGGAATCTCCCGGCCGGCCAGGTGCTGGGCAACGGTCTCGTTGGCCAGCAGCATGAGTTCTTCGATAATACGATGAGCCTCGTTTCGCTCGGAACGGACGATGTCGGCAATTTCCCCTTTGTCGTCATATTCGACCTCCGCTTCGGGAAGATCAAAATCGATGGCCCCCCTCCTCACCCGCATCGCCCTGAGGATCCTGGACAGCTCTAACATCCAGCCAAAACTTTCCAAAAGAGATTGGTAGCGACGTCTCAACGCCTGATCCCGATCGATGAGAATCTTATTGACGGCGGTATAGGTCATCCGCTCGTCGCTGCAGATCACCGACCGGAAAAACTCCGCATTTGCAACCTCTCCCTGATCATCGACTTCCATCGCCACACTCATGGTAAGTCGGTCCACCTTGGGATTGAGGCTGCAGACCTGATTGGAAAGCTTCTCAGGAAGCATCGGAACGGCCCGATCCGGAAAGTAGACCGAGGTACCTCGAAGCAAGGCCTCCCGATCCAGCGGGGTATCCGTACGGACATAATGGGACACGTCGGCAATATGAACCCAGAGCTGAAAATGGCCGTTTTTCAGCTTTTCAATACTGATGGCATCATCGAAATCACGGGATGACTCGCCGTCGATGGTCACGGTCAGCAGCTTTCGAAAGTCCTTTCTATTTCGGATGCTCTCTCCATCCGGCTCTTCTGCCAACTCCGCTTCTTGTAAAACCTCCTTGGGAAATTCGACGGGGATCTCATAGGTGTGGCAGACGATCTTGTACTGAATCTCCGGATCATCCGGATCTCCCAGGACCTCCCTGATTTTGCCCTGAGGCCTCTGATTCGGCCCCGGTTGAACCACGATGGAAACCACCACAATCATTCCATCCTCAATCTTCTTGGCCTGCTCATCGATGAGTCGAACCGTGTAGCGGTAGCGTTCGTCCAGGGGAGCCACGTAAATGCCCTGACGATAGCGAAAGAGCTTGCCCACGATGGTCTCTCGCCCCCGAGAGACAATGGCAAAAATCTCCCCTTCCAGAGAACTCAGTCCCTTTCGTTTTCGAGGACGGCGGGAAGGAACGAGACGCACCCGCACCGTGTCTCCATCAACAGCGCTCCCCACTTTTTTTGGGGGAACGAAGACATCCTGTTCCAGTGGGGGATCTTCGGCAATGACAAAGCCGTAGCCATCAGGATGAGCGACAAAGCGCCCGGTGACGGTTTCTGCTGGTTTTTTTCGTGCCATTTTCTTCAGGTCGGACGTTCCAAGAAGACGAGTATAACTAGCTCTCCTACTTGTGGAAAATTCAACGGTCGCTCCCTTGACATTGGACTCCAATAATTTACACTTGTCGGCCAGATACGGAGCGCTTTTGAACGCTCTCCTAGGCTCGCGGCCACACACCTGGAGGCGGTGCTAGCTGAGATTCTAACGATGGGCAAATACGTATGGACGGCAGCCGGGGGTGTCCTGATATTGAGCTTGCTGGCAGGGGCGGTCTGGATGGTGCAGGCGGAGGAACCCTACGCACCGGATCAACCCATTGCTTTCGATCACAAGCTGCACGTCACCGACTACAACATTCAGTGCTTCTATTGTCACACCTATGTCGATCGATCCCCTTTCGCCGGAGTTCCCTCGGTTGAGCGCTGCATGGGGTGCCACCTGATCGTGGCCCGAGACAGTCCTGAAATCGAAAAGCTCCGCAATTACCAACAGAACGGCGAGCCGGTTCCCTGGATCAAGGTTTACGCCTTACCTCGCTTCGTTCATTTCAATCATGAAGCCCACCTGCGAGCCGAGGTCCAGTGTTCTGACTGCCACGGAGCCGTAGAGTCCATGACCAAGGTCACCCGGGTGCATGATCTGCAAATGGGATGGTGCGTGGATTGTCATCGCAGCGAGGAGGCTTCAGTGGATTGCCTCACCTGTCACTATTAGGAGCAATATGATCAAGCGACGAGATTTTCTCAAGGTGATGGGAGTCAGTGGATCGGCGGCCCTGCTGGACGCCTGTGCCCCTTCACAAACCGAACAGCTGATCCCTTATCTGGTCTCGCCGGACAACATCGTACCCGGTGTGGCCACCTACTATACAACCCAATGCCGTGAGTGCCCGGCCGGATGCGGCATGTTGGCCAAGACTCGGGAAGGCCGCGTCATCAAGGCCGAGGGCAATCCCAACCATCCGGTGGGGAAAGGGCGCCTTTGTATTCGCGGACAGGCATCCGTTCAGTCTCTTTACAATCCGGACCGTTTCCGCGGCCCTCTCCTTCGTGATGAAGGGGGCCAGCTTCGCCCCACCGACTGGGAACAAGCCGAAGAGCTGTTGACCTCTCGCCTGGGCCAGATCAAGGCCAGCGGCGACCAGCAGCGGGTGGCCTGGATGGGCCGGCTCCTGACCGGATCCATGGAACAACTGACGCGCCGGTGGCTGCAATCCCTGGGTTCCGAGCGGCTGCTCTTCTATGAAACCTTTCACTATGAACCGCTTCGCCGGGCCACCCAGATCGCCTTCGACCGCTCCGAGCTCCCCAGCTACCATCTGCAGGAAGCCCGTTTCTTAATCTCCTTCGGAGCCGACTTTCTGGAGACCTGGCGCTCCAACGTCGAGCTGATGGGCGATTTTCAAAGAATGCGAAGAGCGCGTTCCACAGAGCGTCCCGACAACTTTGTTCACATTTCACAGCGTCTGTCCCTGACTGCTTCCAACGCCGACTGGTGGGTTCCCATCAGTCCCGGCGCCGAGGTTCCGCTCGCCCTTGCCATCATCCACTCCATTCTGGAGCAGGGTTTGGCCGTGCCCGAAGTGGAATCGGAACGGGGATGGATCGAGTCGCTGGTGGAACCTTTTTCACCTGAAGCGACACAAAACGATACGGGCGTGGAGGTTTCCTCGGTTCAGGAACTGGCGCGGCGTTTCTCTCAGGCCTCACCCTCCCTGGCGCTGGGCGGAGGGGTCAGTTGTGCAGGAGAGCAGGCCGTGTCCCTGGAACTGGCCGTTCTGTTGCTCAATGCCGTGGCAGGCAACCTGGGAAAGACCCTCACTTTCGGAATTCCCTCGGCCCTGGACCAGCTGGCCACCTATCAGGAAATCCTCGATCTCATCCAGGACATGAACCAGGACAAGATCGAGGTTCTTTTTCTCCATGAGTCTAATCCCGTCTTTACTTTGCCCCAGTCCTGCGGTTTTGCCGAGGCCTTGGAGAAGGTTCCCCTGGTGGTCAGTTTTTCCCGCCTTCCCGATGAAACCACGGCTCGGGCCCATCTGATTCTGCCCGATCATCACTTTCTCGAGAGCTGGGGTGATTTCAGTCCACGGGCAGGAGTTGTGAGCATTCAACAGCCCGCCATGCAGCCGGTCTTTGACAGCAAGGCGACCGGAGACGTTCTTCTCAGCGTAGCTCAAAAAATCGACGGCATGGCCTCCGAGTTTGAGCACTCCAATTATTTTGATTGGCTTCACGCCTACTGGGATTCCTCCATCCGCGCCCAGGTGGCAGCGGAACAGTCCTGGGAGGAATTCTGGCCCGATGTCTTAAAACAGGGAGGGTACTTTCAGGAAGTCGAACCGGTGACGGTCTCTTTGCGGGATTTTTCCACCCAGATCCGCCTGCAACCGGAGCGCCTGGAGGGACCTGAAGACGGGCACGCTTTGCTGGTCTACCCTTCGGCTGCTTTTTTTGACGGCCGCAATGCCAATAATTCCTGGCTTCAGGAGATTCCCGATCCGGTCACCCAATTGGTTTGGGATGGCTGGGTGGAAGTTCATCCCGAAAGCGGCCGGGAGATGGGTCTTCAGGAGGGAGATGTGGTCACGGTCACCTCTCCTCACGGCAGCGTGACCCTTCCCGTTCACCTTTTTGCCGGACTGAAAGCCGGTGTGGTGGCGATGGCCCTGGGACAGGGCCGCTCAGGCGATCTGCGCTATGCCTCAGGACGAGGGGATAATCCCATGCGCCTGCTCTCACCCGGCGCCGAACCCCAATCGGGATCCGTCCTGTGGCGGTCGGTTCGAGTCGATCTGGCCAAAACCGGAGAAAGGCATCAGCTCGTTTCTCTTCAGGCCCGGCCTCAGGACCATCCCCGAGACTCTCTCATTTCTCAAAAGGTTCAGGACACACCCTTCGCCGAACGGATTTTCCCCAGCCAGCTTTCTGATGCAGCCTCGGGCGCGGAACAAGACACAGCTTCGAGTCACCATGAACCGATCGATTTCTACCCTCCCCATGAACACCCGGATCATCAGTGGGGGATGGCCATTGACCTGGATGCCTGTACGGGTTGCAACGCCTGTGTGGCAGCCTGCTATGCCGAGAACAACATCCCCATTGTGGGCAAGGATCGGTGTGCCCAGGGACGGGAGATGTCGTGGCTGCGCATCGAGAGACACCTTCACGTTCCACCTGTCTCCCAGGAAACAGGTCTGGTCCAGCCCCAGGTCACCTCCGTTCCGGCCCTGTGTCAGCACTGCCATAACGCCCCCTGCGAACCGGTCTGCCCGGTTTTCGCCACCTATCACAACCCGGAAGGGTTGAATGCTCAGGTTTACGTCCGCTGTGTGGGGACCCGCTACTGCTCCAACAACTGTCCCTACAAGGTGCGCCGATTTAATTGGAGCGCCTCTGAATTTCCCGAGCCATTGGAGCTTCAGCTCAACCCCGATGTCACGGTTCGCACCGCGGGTGTGATGGAAAAGTGCACCTTCTGCGTTCAGCGAATCCAGGCCGGGAAAAACCGGGCTCGCCGGGAAGAGCGGGAACTCGGTGATGGAGACATTACCCCTGCCTGCGCCCAGACTTGCCCTGCCGAGGCCATTCTGTTTGGAGACCTGGCCGACCCCAACAGCCGGCTCTCTCAAATAGTGGAGAATCCCCGCGGCTATCATCTGCTGGAGAGTTTGAACACGCGTCCGGCCATTACCTATTTGAAGAAGCTGGTGCCTGAAAAGCCGTTTGACGAGAAGTAAATACAGACCTTATGTCATCACCCGATGCTTCCCACGAGCTTTCGCCGCGACTTCCCACAACGACCCGCTTCGGTCGTGTGAATCGGGATATTCTGGGAACGCTCCACCCGGGACGGCTTTACTTTGCCGCTTTAGCTCTCTGCCTTCTGGGGATCGGATGGGGGGTCTGGTCGTGGACGCAGCAGGTGAACAGCGGTCTGGCCGTCACGGGTCTGCACAACCCGGTGATGTGGGGGGCCTACATCACCACCTTTGTTTTCTGGGTGGGCATCGCTCATTCGGGAACCCTGATTTCTGCCATTCTCTTTCTCTTTCGAGCACGCTGGCGGGCGGCCATTTCCCGCGCTGCAGAAGCCATGACGGTCTTTGCCGTCATGACAGCAGGCCTGTTTCCCATTATTCATCTGGGACGCCCCTGGTTGTTCTACTGGCTTATTCCCTACCCCAACCAGCGCGGCCTGTGGGTTAATTTCCGCTCGCCTCTCCTTTGGGATATGTTTGCCATCGGCACCTACTTCACGGTAAGTGTCCTTTTCTTTTACCTGGGCCTGGTTCCCGATCTGGCCGTCCTGCGCGACAACTCAACCGGTTGGAAGCGACGCATCTTCAGTGTCGTCTCGCTGGGATGGTCGGGCAGTACCCGGGAGTGGAAGCACTTTAACAGCTCCTATCTTTTTATGGCGGCACTGGCCACTCCCCTGGTGATCTCGGTTCACAGCGTGGTTTCCTGGGACTTTGCCGTGGCCATTGTTCCCGGCTGGCACAGCACCCTCTTTGCTCCCTATTTCGTTGCCGGTGCCATTTTCTCAGGTCTGGGCATGGTCCTGACCCTGATCATCCCGGCACGAAAGATCTTGCATCTGGAGGAATACATCACCTCGAGCCATCTGGAGAATGTGGCCAAGCTGATCCTCTTCACCTCTCTTATCGTCACCTATTCGTACCTGATCGAGTTCTTCTTTGCCTGGTACAGCGAGAACCCTTACGAGCAAACCGTCTTTATGTCGCGCGCCGTGGGGGACTACGCCCCTCTGTTCTGGCTCATGGTTGTGTGCAACTGCCTGGCTCCGATGCTGTTTTTCATCCCTTCCGCCCGCCGCAACATCGCCCTTTTATTTGTGATCTCTCTATTGATCAATGTAGGGATGTGGACGGAACGATTCGTCATCATCGCCGGTTCCCTGGCACGGCAATTCGACGTTACCACCTGGAGGGATTACGGTCCCAGTTGGGTGGAGTGGAGCATTCTGTTGGGAAGCCTGTGCTGGTTCTTATTTTGGTTCCTTCTTTTCATCCGCCATCTGCCTGCCATTCCCATAGCCGAAGTGAAAGAGGCGATGCTTCACGGATCTCCAGCCAGGAATTCTTTAACCGCCGAGGGTCAGCCATGAGTGGAGTCCTGGGCATTTTTGAACAGAGAGAGGATCTGCTGAAGGCCGTCAAAGAGGCCCGGACCGAGAACCTGGGTCCGCTGGAGGCCTTTTCTCCTGCTCCTGATGAGGATTTAATTGAAGCGGTCTCGCCCGGGAAAAGCCCGGTGCGCTGGCTAACCCTCCTGGGCGGTGTGACCGGTGGGATCTGCGGAATGGCGCTGACCATCTGGACCACAGCCCAGTGGCCGCTGCTGATCACGGGAGGAAAGCCACTCATCTCCATTCCTCCTTTTTTGATCATCGCCTTTGAGCTGACCATCCTTTTCGGTGCGCTGGGAACGGTGAGCGGATTTTTGTACTGGTCAATCTGGGCACGCCATCGCAGACCTCTGCCTTACGATACTCGCTTCAGTCAGGGCCATTTCGGCCTCTGGATCGAGTGTCCCTCCGTGGACACCGAGCAGGTCGCGAAGTTTCTCAAAGAGAGGGGGGCTACGGAATGGGAAATACGATGAAAAAGATACTTCTGGCGACCATCATCGGGATTCTGATCACCTTTTACGCCACGGGCTGGCCCTGGAATCAGGACATGGCCGAACAACCCGCACCTGCACCCTATCACGGCCCTCGTCCAGCCGTGGACGCCACCCTTCCCATCAACGGTGAATTTGGCTGGAGCCGTACTCAGTTCGAGGGTCTTTATCCCAGCAACCCGCTGCCCCCATCCGATTCCAATGTGGAAAAGGGAGAGGTTCTGTTTAGCCGTTACTGTATGCCCTGTCACGGGGAGACGGGCAAGGGGGATGGTCCGGTTGCGGCAAAGTTCATACCACCCAGTGATCTGGGCAGTCCCTTCATTCAGGAGAACAGCGACGCCTGGTTTTATGGGACCATTCGCAACGGCGTTCGCTTGATGCCCCGCTACGGCGCCGAACTTTCTTCACATCGATCCTGGCAGATCGTCACCTATTTGAGAACCCTCAAGCAACCTTCCCCATGACCGGAGCTCGATCCCATTTTTTCAAACTCAACAGGACCACAGGTCTGCTGCTGGGGACGGCCGTTTTAGGAGTGCTGGCTTTTACCATCGGTGTAGCGCAGCACCCCCAGCAAACCTGGAAGATCTTTCTGGTCAATTTTCTGTTCTGGTCGGGAATCTCCATCTCGGGTGTGGTTTTTTCGGCCATCTTCCACCTCACCAAGGCCCGCTGGGCGGCGGATCGAGTGCGCACGGTCGCCGAAAGTTTCGCCTGTTTTCTCCCCCTTTCCCTGCTCCTGTATGTGCTCTTGATGGTGGTGGGAGCCGGATCTCTCTATCCCTGGATTACGGATCCGCCTCCGGCTAGAGCCGGTTGGTTCTCCCTTCCCTTCCTGGGACTGCGCGATGGGATCGCCCTGATGCTGCTCTATGGAGTGGGTGGAAAGTTTGTTTTGGCCTCCCGGCAAAGCAGAAGGGAAAGTTCTTCTGCACCCTCCAACCTGTCTGCCCTGGCCGTTGTGACCATTCTCCTTTATACGGCGGTATTCAGCCTGGTGGCGATCGATCTGGTCATGTCCCTGGATCCCTACTGGATCAGTACCCTTTTTCCGGCCTACTTTTTTATGGGAAACCTGTGCGGGGGAATTGCTGCCCTAGCAGCGGCCAGCTTTCTGTGGCGCAGGTTAACCGGTGTCGAGGAGTGGTTCAGCGATTCCATAGCCCATGATCTTGGAAAGCTATTACTGGGCTTTACGCTCCTCTGGACCTACCTGCTGTGGTCTCAGTACCTGGTCATCTGGTATGGCAACCTTCCGGAGGAACTCAGTTTTCTCATGGTCAGGACCACAGGCAGCTGGGGAGTGCTGACCTGGATGGTCCTGAGCCTCTGCTTTATCATTCCCTTCACTGCCTTGCTCAGTCGCCACATGAAGCGGCCGACTCCCCTGTTCGTCATCTCGTTGATCATGGTGGTGGGCATCTGGCTGGAGAGGTTCTGGCTGGTGGTTCCTTCTCCTGAGACCGGCCTGAGTGTGAGTTGGGTGGATCTCTTGGTGACCCTGGGCTTTTTCGCTCTGTTTGTCCTCTCCCAGGTCGTCCTGGGCCGTCGCCTGGACGCAACCTGGGACAGAGACTGAGGTCCGAAATTTCAAACTGGCCCGCGGACTGAATGGGCTCCCCTAACCCTACGGCTCTGACTGTACTCAGCTCCAACACAAGCCTCCGGAGCCCCGAAGGCGCACCATGATGACCCACCGGGAGACGGTTCTCTCTGAAAAGATGTTCCGTTTCCGACATGAAGATAGCGGGCTAATGTAAGGAAATCACATCTGTCTGCACCCACTTGACTGAAGGAGGCCGATATGTTTTCATTACCGCTCTTAAATCAGATGCCGGCACTAGCCGGCGTTGTGATCTTAGGTGGCTTCGGGCTGATGGTCATTCTTTTAGACTACCTCAGCAGCATCAGCCGCTAAAGGAAGGCCCCATCCCCAAGAGTAATTCCTGGATTGTGGGATGAGGTTCTCAGGAAATGTACTTAGCCAGAGACGACTGTTAAACTCACCGCTTTTGGAAGGACCCAACGAGCATGGAACTGAAGAAGCAGATCCTGGAAAAAGATCCCACGGCAATCTCCACTTTTGTAGACCAGATGTGGTGGAACAAGGGAATGAACAACATCGATTGCTTTCAAGCCGTCAATCGAATCCTGAGTGAAGGCGGAAAGCGGCCGCTCTCGTTAATCGACTACGATCAAATCCTTTATCGGGCCGTTTGCCAGGCATCGAGCTAGGTACTCACTTTCATGAATTCAGTAACGTTTGTTGGGAGCGCGCTGCGCGCACGCCCCAGGTTTCAGGTTACAGATCAGGTTTGAAATCCGGGATTTTAAATTTGTTTGGAATTTGGAATTTCTCCCGGTCAGTTCTCTAACCAAACCCCGATCAGCCGCTTTTGAGGCTTGACACTTAAGCCCAAGTAGCGCATTCTCGTCGTACTTCTTTTTATATAATAGGAGGGGTTCTTCTAAAATGATCGAAAAGAAACGGATCTTCTTTGCCCTCTTGTTACTCCTTCTCTTCTTTCCCCTCTCTTCAGCTTCGGTGTGGGCTCAAAGCGGAGGAGGCGGAGGAGGCGGTAGCAGCGGAGGTGGCAGTAGCGGAGGTGGCAACAGCGGCGGATCTACCACGGGTGGACAGCAATCTTCGGGAACGCAGGCTGAGCGTCAAAGACCGATGTTTCTTTCCGGAAGAGTCCTCCTGGACGATGGCCAGCCACCGGGGTCAAGGACCAAAGTCGAACTCATCTGCCAGGGCTCAGTGGTACGACAGGAATATACTTCCCATAGCGGCACTTTCAGCATGGAAATCGCCGGGGGGCAGCCGGGTGCCCGCCCCATGGACGCGTCAGTTCCCTCTTCAGGTTACTCACAGCTGGGCGGTGGGAGCGCCAGCTCATTCGGATCTACGGGTATAGGCGGGGGCTTGGCCTCTACGCGTTCGATCGACCTGAGCAACTGTGAATTGAAAGCGCAATTGCCCGAGTACCAGTCGGACGTGATTTCACTGGGCCGGCGAAGAGTACTCGATAACCCCGATGTGGGTCTGATTATCCTTCACAGCATGAAGCCCCCTGAAATCGGCACCGTCAGCATCAAGACTCTGGCAGCGCCCAAAGATGCCCGGAAGGCTTACGAAAAGGCTGGCAAAGAGCTGCAAAAAGAGAAACCAAATTTCTCGAAAGCGAGCAAGGAATTAGCCAAGGCGGTGAAGATCTATCCTGAGTTTGCCTCGGCCTGGTATATGCTGGGAGAGGTGCGTTTGGCACAGAACGACCGACCGGCTGCCAGCGAAGCCTTTGAAGAGGCTAAAGCCGCGGATACCGAGTACGCCAATCCCTATTTATCGTTGGCCCTGATGGCTTTGGAGGAAGAGCGGTGGCAAGCGGCTGCTGACTTGTGCAACCAGGCTCTTGAGCTGAACTCTCGACTCACCAAAGCCCACTACTTTAATGCTCTGGCCAACAGCTCCTTGGGAAGAATCGATGTCGCCGAAGAGTCGGCCTTGGTGGTCCTGGACAGCAATCAAGCTAAGAACTATCCCTTGATCTATTACGTGCTTGGATTCACCGAGTCGAAAAAGGGAAACTTTCCTTCGGCCGCTGCCCGTTACCGGAGCCTCCTGGAAATCAAACCCGACGGTTCCCTTGCCGGAAAGCTAAGGGAACAGATGGCTCAGTGGCAGGAACAGGGTTTGATTCAATAGGCCTAAGTCTCCTCCCGCCCCCCACTTGCTTGCGCAGCGCTGGCTGGCATGCCACCATACCGGACATGGAAATCGTCGCTGCACCCATCGAAGACTATCTCAACCACATCATTCCCCGGGAGGACCCCATCCTGGCGGAAATGGAGGCTCGTGCAGGTGAAACCGATTTTCCCATCGTCGGCCCTCTGGTCGGCCGCCTGCTCCATCAGTTCGTAAAGATAACCCACTCCCGGAGAATCCTGGAACTGGGTTCCGGCTTCGGCTACTCGGCTTACTGGTTCGGAAAGGCTCTGGAGGACTCAGGAGAAATCATCCTCACCGAATTCCAGGAGGAAAATCTCGCTTTAGCCAAAGACTGGTTTCAGCGAGGAGAGATCTCCTCGCGGGCTACTTTTCATCAGGGCGACGCCCTGGAAATACTGGAGGGTTTGGATGGGGAGTTCGACATCATCTTTAATGATGTCAGTAAAACCCACTATCCGGAAGTTTTCAAAAAAGCCGGTCCTCGCCTCCGAAGTGGAGGCCTTCTGATCTCTGACAACGTTCTCTGGCACGGTCAGGTTGTGGACGACCAGCCGGATGAAGACACCCACAGCATTCTCGAGTACAATCGGCTGATTTTTGAAAGCCCGGACTTCTTCTCCAGCATCATTCCCATCCGGGACGGCATATCGATCAGCCTGAAGAACTAGCCCGGATTATTCATAGGCTGTCGTCGCGTAAGGGCGAGCCGGTGGCTTGCCACGAGTGGCTCGCCCGAACAGTTAGGATGGCAAACCCGAAGCCACACTGGTAAAGAATGTGCCGCTCATTCGGTTCGGGTCAGCCACCGGCTGACCCCTACGAGTACGCCGAGGAGGTCGAGGGGCACCCGCTTGCGGGTTGGGGGCACCCGCCTTGCGGGTCGCGCAGTCCCGACGGATGATCCCGACGCTGCAGCAGACAGTTAATGAAGAGTCAGGGCTAGAGGTTCAAAAATCTTGCACTTTCTCCCAGACCTCTCGGACCACATATCCCCGGCTCATGGTGCCCTTGAAGGTTAATCGTGTGCCCTCCTGATTCAACTCAAATTGGCGTCGGGGGTGCCGATCAGCATGTCCTGGAGTGGCAGAGACAATAGGGTCGAAAAACAAGGTGTCGTTTTCAAATCTATAGGTTCCGCTCGCTCCCGCAAACTTTTGATGCAAGGCCTCCACCATGTCGGTCTTCTCTTGATCCGATAGATCGGCCGGACTCTCATATCGATCTTGAATCAGGGGCCGCTCTTTGGCCATGTAATTGCGACTAAAATACTCCGAGGTGATGATCATGATGCCTGTCCAATCCATCACCCGTCCCTCCCGAGCATAGTCAGTCATCCTCCACACACCGTAAAGACGCTCGTCCTTTTGTCCATAGGCACCATTTGCCAACAACAGCACTGCCAGAATTGTAGAAATAACCCATCCGAGTTTCACGGCTTCCTCCAGAAGAAAGGGGTGCAAGGAGACTGTCACATCCGGGACGGCCCAGCGGTCAGCCGCAAGAACTGCAATCAAAAAACCTTGATATTTCTGCCGTTACGGACATAGGGGGTGGCCCCCAATTTGAGGAGCAGCTCCACCGTTTCCTGGTGGGGTCCTCCTCTGCGTCTTCGGAACCGATCGTCAGGGTTGTAGTCCTTGAGGTGTCGATACACCAGGCCATCAGGGTCCGCCATCGCGATGCTCAACGCTGTCTGTCCATACATGTCCTGGGCGTCCAAGTCGGAACCCTCTTTGGCCAGGAGCTCAATCACATCGGTCAATCCGTACAATGCGGCGCCGTGCAGTGCCGTCCGTTCGCCCAGGGTGACCGCATTGACGTCGTTGCCCCATTGCAGCGTCAGTTGAACAGCTTCCAGAAAATTCTTCTGCTGCTCCTTTGTGATGCTGTACCCGCGCTCAGGGCCCATCCCCGCCGCTACCATCAACGGCGTCGTACCCTCTTCAGTCGCCGCCTTCGGATCGGCTCCCGCTTTTACCAGGACACGCATGGCACCCAGATCGGCGGCTGCGGCTGCCAGTAAAAACGGAGTCCCACCGGTCAAACCCACTTGGGGCAGAGAATTACCTCTGGTGCGGGCGAAACGCTGGATGTCATAAGGCAGGAAGTCCCTCGTGATTCGAGCGTTCGGATCGGCTCCATGGGCCAGCAGCGCCCTCACCAATTCCGGCATGTTGGGGTGTACCCAGAAACGGTCCGTTATATACGGACGGCTGAAGAGGGCGACGATTCCTTCCTGCAGTGCCCAGTGCAGAGCGGTCAGCCCATAACCATCCGTTGCGTTCGGGTCGGCGCCCTTCTCCAGCAGGAGTAATGCCACCTTCTCGAGGCCGTTGGAACTCGCCAGCACCAATGCGCTGCCGTCGTCCGGGGTGGCGTCATTCACGTCCGCTCCCGCCGCCAGCAAGATTCGGGCAGAGTCCAAGGCACCCGCCTGACCAGCAAACATCAAGGGCGTGAAACCACCCTTCACCTTGGGAAAATAGACATTCTTGCTGTAGAACTCAATCACCGCTCCCGAACTTTTGTTAATGATTTTCGGCGTGTAAAGAGGCACCGTAGCCGACCTGGCCTGGAGGTCTGCTCCGTGCTCAACCAGCGCCCCTACAACCTTCGGGTGTTCTTGCGCCACCGCCCACATCAGCGCCGTTTGGCCCCGCTCGTTTTCTCTGGCGTTGACGTCGGCTCCATGGACCAGAAGCGACTTCACCGCCTCCCTGTTGCCGGTGCGGGCACAGGTCATGAGCGGCGTCTCTCCCGTCACTTTGGCGGCGTTCGGATTGGCCCCGACCCTCAGCAGTTTCTCAACCACGGCAGCGTTCCCGTTGGTACAGGCCAGCGAGAGAGGAGTGACACCATAAACATCTGCCGTGTTCACGTGGGCTCCGGCGCCAATCAGAAGTTCGACCATCTCCAGATCGTCCCGGTTGGCCGCCCAGGCCAGTGCCGTTGCGCCGTAGGCCTGAGGAGCATTCACGTCGGCACGCTCCTTGATCAGGGAACGTACGGCCTCATGGTCGCCCTCCCGGACCGCATCCACCAGTCGAAGGTCGCTGCTGGCGGCGCCAAGGTTGGCGATGAGAGCCAACCCTACCATCCACCCGAGTCGCCATTCTGTCACTCTCATGCCCTACCCCTTACTCTCCTCATTCAGTTCATCCCGCTACCGGTCAATGGCCATCTCCCGCAGTTACATGGTGAGGAGATCCAATTTACCGGTAGCGTCGCTGTACTCAGGGTCCAAGAAGCCCTCGGCCGGAACCCCTGTGATATCCAGCAGCGTCAAGAGCAGATTGGAAAACGGCACATCTTGATAGCGGAGGTGGCGTCCCCCCTTGATCTTGCCGCCTCCCCCGCCCAGCAGCAACGTCGGCACATCGTGATGGATATGCCCCATGCCGTCACTCAGGGCGCTGCCGTAAAGAATACTCGAATGGTCCAGCAGTGAGCCGTCCCCGTCAGGCGTCGATCGCAGTTTGTGCAGGAACTGCGCGAACAGCCGGGAATGGAAAGCGTCAATTTGCTCACAGTTCTCGATCAAGTTGGTGCGGCCACCGTGGTGGGACGACGAGTGATGCCCCTCAGAGACACCCAGCTCGGTGTAGTCTCCCGCGCCTTGTTCCTGGCCCCACATGAAGGTAACGACACGAGTCAGGTCGGCCTGGAAGGCCAGCCCTATCAAATCGAACATTAACTTGGCATTCTCCGAATAGGTGGGCAGGATACCTGCAGGCCGCTTCACGTCGGGAAGTTCTCGGGAGGTTTGTTCTTCGGCCAGCTGAATGCGCCGTTCGATATCGCGAATGGAATCGAGATACTCGGTGAGCTTGCCGCGGTCGCTCGCACCAAGAGCCGCCAACAGGCGAGTCACACCCTCGGTCACCGAATCGAGGACGCTGCGTTGCTTCTGGACTAAGCTACGCCGCTCGGCCGGGTCGGTGCTACCCTCCTCGCCGAGCAGGCGTTCGAAGACCCTGCGCGGATTGTGTTCCATGGGGAGCGGCGTTGTGGGACTGCGCCATGAGATCGTTTTCAGGTAGGAATCCTGATAAGCGCCGTCCGATACACCCACGATGTCGGAGGATTCCATAGTGAGCTCGAGCGACCCTAGTTGAGTGTATTTGCTGAATTCCCTCGCAGCCAGTTGATCCACAGAAATTCCCACCGCCCTGTTCGGCCTTGGATGAATGCCCGTCAGGTAGGCGGCACAGGGGCGTGCATGGACTCCCCCCCCTTCATTTCCCCGTGCATCAGCAGCCTTGATGTCCAGTCCGCTCAGCACCAGAAGTTGATCCCGAAACGGAGTCAGCGGCTCCAGAGTTGGGGTCATCTCGAAAGCAGCACCCTCGGTCGCCGGCGTCCATAGGTTCATGATCCTCCCGTTGGGACCATAAATGAATGCCAGGCGGGCCACCGGTTTAGCCGCCGTATCGGTTGGGCCTGCGAATGCCGGGACCATCCCATCCAGCAGCGGCAAAGCTATGGTTGTCCCGACGCCGCGCAAAAACGTGCGGCGGGGGATGGCTTTCTTGAAAATCATTTTCATGGCGGTGACCTCCTCATTTGGAATGGCGTGCTTTTGATGATTCCTAAAATCAAGGATGACCAGCGGTAGCCGCCGGGAGCGGCTTCCCGTAGGATCTTTCGAACCGTTGGAGCATCGTAATACTCGAGTTCTCGGCCCAGGGCGTAGGTGAAAAGTTTCTCGGTGGCGGTCTGAACAAATTGTTGGGGACGGCTCAACAACACCTTCCGAAGCCCGGCCGGGCCCTCGAACTGGGTGCCATCAGGGAGTGTTCCAGAGGCATCGATAGGGGCTCCACCCTCGCTGGTTCGCCACTTACCCACGGCGTCAAAGTTTTCCAATGCGAAGCCGATGGGGTCCATCCCTGCGTGACAGCTCGCGCAGACAGGATTCGATTGGTGCGCCTGCATGCGCTGGCGCATCGTCAGTCCCCCGACTTCCTCTTTCTTTTCGTTCAGGGGCGGAATGTCGGGCGGCGGCGGCAGCGGCGGCGTACCCAGCAGGTTTGCCAGCACCCACTTGCCGCGCAAAACCGGGGAGGTCCTGTTGACCCGGGAGGTGACCGTCAGGATACTTCCCTGCCCCAGCAGTCCTCTCCGGTTTTCATCGCGCAGCGTCACCCGCCGGAAGCTACTGCCGTAGACATCAGGAATCCCGTAGTGCCGGGCCAGACGTTCGTTGAGAAACGTATAGTCCGCACTCAACAATTCCAACACGCTGCGATCCTCGCGCAGCATGCTTTTGAAGAAGAGCTCGGTCTCCTGCTGCAATGCTTGACGCAGTTCCCCATCAAAATCGGGAAACTCTCTGACCGACGGCCTCCAGGAGCGCAGATTGCGCAAATACAGCCATTGTCCGGCGAAATTGTCCACCAGGGCGCTCGAGCGATAATCGGCGAGCATGCGACGAACCTGCTGTTCCAGCACCGCAGGATCTTTGAGCCTGCCGGCTTCGGCCAGGTCTAGAAGCTGGTCGTCGGGAATACTGCTCCAGAGAAAAAACGACAACCGGGAGGCCAGGTCCAGGTCGCTGACCGGATAGGCGGTATCGGGCGGCACGTTTTCGGGATCGCGTTCGACGCGGAACAAGAACTCCGGGCCAGCCAATATTCTTTGCAGCGCCAGATCGATTCCTGCTTCGAAGCCCCCCTCGTTGCGACCGGTTCTGTAAAGGTCAAGCAGAGACTGGACATCTGCATCCGTGACCGGCCGACGGTAAGCGCGGCGAGCCAGCGTGGAGAGAATCTTCTCGGCGCAGGACTCCTCATCATGATCATTCTCATTGCCTGGCACGAGTGCGACCGATTGGATGGGGTTTCCGGTTTCTGCATTGCCGCTCGGGTAGCACTCAAAAATCTTACGGCGGCTGGCCGTGTCCCCCACCCCTTTCGCCTTATAGGGTCCGGTGATGGTGACCGTGTCCACGGCGGGGTCGCCCCCCTTATACTCATCGACGTCAGGCTCCATCGGACGCGGCCCTACCTCGAGCAGACCTTCAGTTTCCAGGGTTTTCTTCAGGAAAGTGACTCCAACCAGCCGTGTACCCGCTTTGGCCGCAAAACGGACTTGCAAGCCCTCTTCCGCCCCCGACATCTCGTAGGCAGTTTGTTCCGGGTCACCCAAGTAGACATTGCCGGTGCGTGTATGCAAGAGTCCCGTCGCGCCATGACGCTCGCCCCCAACCGAGAACCTCTCGAGTCTCACGCCATCCAGAAAGACATCGAGCTGGTGTGGCTCGCCGAGAAGACCGCGGATAAAGTTGGTGCGGTCTCTCTTCAGCTGGATCCTGAGGACGTACTCGCCATCGAGTGGGAAGTGATGGCGAATCGCAATTCCGCCACGCGAGCTGAAGGGGAGATCGTCACTCAAACGACTGTCTTGCGCGAGGCTCTCGGAAACATAGTATGCCTCAATGGTCACGGGGGTAGAGTCATCTCCAATGGCGATGCGACTGATCTTCCGTGCCGCTGACATATATCGTTCCATCAGCACCGGAGAAACGCTCAGGACGGCGGCAACATTGTCGAAGCCATCGCCCGAAGGGTCCGGGGGGAGATACGATTCGGCATCGAAATCCACCGCCAGCAGGTCGCGTATCGCGTTGCTGTATTCGGCCCGGTTCAGGCGATGGATCAGTGGCCTGCCCGGATTGGGCTTGGCTTCAGCCGCACGGTCAAGCTCCATCTCCAGATAGGCGGCGAAGGAATCATAGGTGGCCTGATCCGGGCGCGGCATGCCGGCAGGCGGCATGGCACCGGCCCGCAGTTTCTCGGCCACTTTGTTCCACACCTCCGGGTCCAAACTGACGTTCTCGACGTCAGCTTGGTCCAGCAAAAGATCTGCCGTACGCAGATTCTCATTGTGACAGGTCACGCAGTAGCGATTGAGTACCTCACGGTATGGGGAGGCAGGCGAAGGAGAAGGGCTGGAGGACTCCGACTGGGCTGAGGTCTGAAGGTAGCCGGTTCCAAGCCACACGACTGCAATCCAGCACAAGATTTGTCTTTTCATCCTGACTCACACTTGCGTGCAACTGGTTGCGCGCAATCTGAGTTTTTCTGAATTCTGTAAATTTGTACTGAATATACTTCCAATGGGGGACTAAATCAAGGCACTTGAGTTCCCGGACAGTACTTAGTTGGCAGCGGCCATACCCAGCCGGTCATGAATAATTTTCCCCGCCAGACCGGTCATGACCACCTCCAGATCGAGAACCTCTTCTATGGGAATCCTGAACAAATCTTTGTCCAGTACGGCAAAATCGGCGTACTTTCCCGGTTCCAGAGTGCCGATGGTGTCCTCAGCCAGCAGGTATTCAGAGGCCCAGGTGGTGGCCATTTTCAAGGCCGTGACTCGATCAATGCCTTCTTCGGGAACCAGCGTGACCGTTTCCTCCTCACTGATGGCGATCCGGCGGGTGACCAACTGATAGATGGTCAGCCAGAAATTGGAACCGGCGGCCTCAAAGGTCACCCGCTGCCCGTCGCGAATCCAGGTCCTAACAGGCATCACAAAGGGTTTCAACGGCTCGCCATAAATCTCCAGCAGTTCCGGAACCCGCACCAGATTACGGGGATTGACATTGATGATGATCCCATATTTTTTGATGCTGGCCATGATATCGGGCACGTTGCCGAGCAGGTAGTTGTGTTCGAGGGTAGTTCGAAGATTTCTGATGTACTCGACCGAGAAGTTTCCCTCCCTCATGGCTTCCTCCAGCATCTGAATGTAGAGGCGAGCACCGTGACTGGCGGTTCCGTGGGCCTGCACGGGACGCCAGCCACTTAAAATGGCGGCTTTATAGGATTGCCAGGGCTTGCTCTGGGGGCCGGGACAGCGCTCCCGGGCCTTGACTTCGGGTGGGGCTACGACGTCAGAACCCAGGCAGGGATCATTGAAAACGGAATCCCAGATCTCATTGCACATTCCGTTGAGCCACAGCATCTCACCGCCGTTGGCATGGTCGGACCAGGGTGCACCCATGGCTTTGTAAAACTCGCGAGTGGAGTCCATACCCATATGGCGTCCCCTCTGAGATTCGATATAGTAGGCCAGGCGGTGCGGCATCCTGCCCTCTCGATTCAACTGGTGATAGGCGGCCACCACCCGCGGGCTCACGATTCGGGTTCCCAGCGCAGTGATGCCCAGTTTCTGCAGATCCAAGCCGTACAGATAAAGAGTCTCGGCCAAACTCTCGAGAGGCTTGTCTTTCCACCACAATTCCCAGCTCAGAGCGTCCACTCCGGGAACCCCCACGTATCCGTTTTGTGCCGACCCGGGACCATTTTCCAGATCCACGCTTTCTTCAAAATCGGGAAACAACTTCTTCATTTCCTCCATGGCCAGGGCGTTGAAAATCGGGTGGGTCCCACCGACTTTGACCACCACCGGATGATACGGAGTCACGCTGTCCCACTGCCTTCTGTTGATGCTGCCGGAAAAAACCCATCGGTAGGTGGTGCCTAAAGAGCCCTTGCCGCGCCTGAGATCCATGGTAATCCATTGCCCCCTGGGTATCGCTTGCACTTTGATGGCGTTCACGAGGGCCTCCCGGACCTTCTTGGCGGTGGCCTCGGCCGTCTCCTCAGCGATCACGGTCAACTTGACACTGGGGTCCACCAGTCCCTGAGCAGGTCCATAACTCCTGGCCGCCGGGGTATACAAGTGGTAGTGAGTTTGAATGAGCCCGGGGATGACGGTTCGATTTCCCAGATCGACAAAAACCGTCTGGGGTCCTGCCAGCCTTCGCATTTCCTGATTGCTCCCTAGAGCCATGATCTTCTTCCCCTTGATGGCCATGGCTTCATAGATGTGCCCGGGAGTGTCGGGAACGTTGCTTCGGTTATCCATGCTGACAATTTTCCCGTTAGTCAAAATGATGTCGCTGTAACCCTGTTGACCCACCAACACGGGAACCTGTTGAGCAAGGATCGGACCCGCGAGGAGCCAACCGACTAGAGTCACCATCAAGATTTTTCGGATCATTCGTTCCTCCAAGTCGTAGGGGTCAGCCGGTGGCTGACCC
>JADFOI010000122.1 GCA_022562935.1 Acidobacteriota bacterium | reverse complement strand
GATGAAGAAATTTCCACCGTCAAAGCCAGCGTGGCAAGCAACCAGGAAGAACTGACTCAGACACTTACGAAGCTCACAGCACTGGGAGTGCGTGTGACTGCGCAGGGAAATATGATCGCCACTACCAGCGATGGACTGGATGAGCTCATACGGCGAGGCCAAAGGGAGTACGTCACCTTTGACTTCCGCAAGAAGAAAAGAGCCCAAGTGGGTAACATCTCCGTGGAGTTGCGAAAGGCGGATACGAAACGCCAACGCGCCGATCTGCATATCTTTGTAGACGATCGGAAAATGGAGAGGAAGAATATCAACGTCAATACGCCCGTCAATTTTTACGTGGGCCCAGAGAAGATCCACTACGAACTGGTCATCAATCAGGTGCTCAAGGACCAAATCAAGGGTTACGTCAGCGTACCCAAGGGGAAATTGCCCCCGGGAACTCCTTCCTTGGAAACCGCCCAGGAGACTGAGGTCAGCATGGTCAACCCAGCCCGCTGATCACGCGGATCTAAAGCGAATTCTCACCGATCATCTGTTTGGGTGCTTTCCTGCCCTTGTGCGTGAACCTGTTGAGATGGCCTCCGAAGCCCTGAAAGGGCGGCACTCCTATATCGAAATCCCCAAAACCATAAACCCTAAAATCGTCCCCGCCAGGCTCAGTTGCCTCTTCTCTCTCTCAAGAATTGAGCGGCTACGTCTTCATCGGAAAAATCGTAGACGGGTCCCACCGGCTCGATGCCAAAGTCGCTGGCCAGGGACTCCTGCAACTGGATGATCTTGCCGCCCACCATGGTCAGGGGAGTGCGGATCTTCAAGATGTCATCGACGGGTACCGTAAAGTAGTCGCGATCCATGACCACCAGATCGGCGAACTTCCCGGCTACCAGCGTGCCCAGCTTGTCCTGCTTGAGAATGTACTCAGAGGCCCATGAGGTCCACATCTTCAAGGCATGCACGCGGTCAATCCGCTCTTCGGGCTGCCAGACCACCCCATCAAATTGGCGAGTCACAGCCTGCCACAGCTTGTTAAAGGGCGGCGTGGAACCATAATGCTGCCCTACCAGCTTCACACCCGCATCGATCCAGGTCTTAAAAGGCAGGATAAAGGGCTCGATCTGATCGCCGTAGTCGCGAACCCAGGCGGGTGATTCTCCAACCAGGTCGGGACCGCAGCTCAAGATGATGCCGTAATCCTTCAGTTTCTGGATGATCTCCGGGCTTTTTCCGATCAGATTGCAGTGCTCGCCGGTCATCTTCATGTCGCGCACCGTCTGCATGCTCCAGCCGTTCACTTCCCGGGCTCGATCGATCATTGTAAAGAAGGCTCGGGCACTTTCACTGCCACACATATGCACGCCCGCCAGGCGCCAGCCGGCCGCGGCCGCATTTTGAAGCGTATCCCAAGGCAGTTCCCCGGGTACGGGACAGACTTCTCGAGCTTTGATGTGGGGTGGAGCGATGGTATCGGGTCCTGTACACGATTCCGGGTAAAGCGAATCCCAGCGCTCTGAGGCCACGCCGTCAATCCACAGGTAATCGTCTCCGATTCCCTGCAGGACTCCGGTCCGTCGATAGATTTGACGGGTCTGCTGGGGATCGGTGGGCAGACGATGGATTTCATAGTGGGCCGAGAGGCGAATGGGCATCTGGCCCAATCCGGCCAGGGTGGCATAGCCGCTCATGATCTTGGGGAACTGAATGCGGCTGGAAAAGGTGGTGATTCCCTTGGTGGTGGCTTCCTCAGAGATGATCTTGATGGCCTGGGCCAGGGTGTTCAGGGGCAGCTTTTCCAGAAACAGCTCCCAGGTGATGACCGACATCTCCTGGCTTCCTACCCATCCGATGTCGGCAATGTCTTCTCCGATGACGTCCCCATGCATGGTTTCGTGAATGGATTCGGAATAGCCGGGAAAAAACTCATTCAAAACCTCCAACGCCTTGGAATTGATATTCCCTCTCAACCCGGGCCGCATCAGCACCGGGTTCTCCGGCGACCACAGATCCATAGTCTTGCGGTTGGTCAAACGCCGAGTCATTTGCCACAGGCGGAGTTGCTGGGGTGCTTCATCAGGATGACGTCCCAATGAAAGGACGATCCAGTCACCTGGGTCCACCTTCTCGACCGCTTCCTTGATGGCATCACGCATGATGGCCTGGGTCTTTTCCAGGGAGTTGGGATCCGCTGTGGCTGACGTAAAAAGGACTCCTTCGGGAGGATACTTGAAGCCCAAGCGATCCAGTAACTGCACGGCCCGGCCGTACATGTGGCTGTGGGGCTCAATAATGCCGGGAATCAGGGTTCTTCCCTTCAAATCGAGAACCAGGGTGTCGGGACCTGCCACTGCTCTTACCTGGGCGGTGGTTCCCAGTTTCATGATCTTGTCACCCTTAACGGCAATGGCCTCATAGATGTTTCCCACCATGGTTGAGCGGGATTCATCGTCCATGCTCACCACCTTCCCGTTGACAAAGAGGGTGTCGGCATAGCCGAATTCGGCCACCTCGGGCACCAACTGAGCGAACGAGTGACTGGTCTGGAAGACGAACAGCAGGCTCAGGATAACGACAAAGGTTTTGATACGGTTTGGTTCGATTCTCATAAAGCCTCCCTTACTGATCCTATCGAAACTTGCGGTACTCATAGTAGAATTTCCCTATTCGTTGCCACGTTTTTAGCCGCAAACCGCTGTATTGTCAAGACAAAATCGGGTGCCAGGGGCCCTCCGGAGCCCTGAAAGAGCGGCACTTCAGGCTGTCACCTTCTTTCAGAGCCGCAGACTTGAGCCTGCAGGCCTGCTCGATGAAAGAGAGCCTCCGGAGCCCTCGAGGGGTGGCAACTGTAACTTCTCTCTTGCATGATCATCTAAAGCAAAGGAAACTGGGGACCCCATGAGACGATACCTGCCAGCCGCAGTCCTGACCGTGCTTCTTCTGGGCCCAATAGCCCAGGGAGCGGATCGGCAGGGCATCTATCTGACTTTCTCCGCCCGAGATCAGAACAGAATCTATTTCCGTGATCTCAAAGAAGAGGAAGTTGCCCTTTACCTGGACGAGCAGCCGATCGAGATCCGCTACTTCGGCTATCGCAAGGTCTCCACCGCATTCGCCTTCATTATTGAAAACAGTCCCCGCACGGCCCAGTTCCCAAGGAGCACGCCTCAAATGGGACAGAACAATATTGTGGATTATGTGATTTATGGGTTGCTGGAGGGTGTCTTTCCCCCTCTGGTAGAAATGGGTCCCGTATTGCTGGCTGAGTTTTACAAGGAGTTTTCGATCCTTCAAAACTTCACCGAAGATGACTATCTGCTGGAGGACGCCCTGATTCGCATGCAGCCCAATTGGATTGGTTTGGACAAGGAAAACATCCCGGTGGCCCGTATGCTGGGGCGAGGGGTGGATCTCTTAAAGGATCGAAATGAAAGACGCAAGATCCTGGTGCTCTTCACCGCCGTAGTCGATCGGGAGTCCTACAAGAACCTGGAGGAGTATCGCCAACTCCTACGGCATGAAAATGTTGAGGTCTATGTCGTTTCCTTTGCCCGCCGGTTCGCGACAGGAGTCGGAAACACCTTTGAGCAGCGGATGAACACTTTTTATTTCCGCAATCTGGTTAGGGAAACTTCCGGACACTTCTATATTTCAGAAGAGCTCGCCTATATTGACGATGTATTCGTCGATCTGAAGTCCCGTCTTGCCAACAGCTATACCCTGGGCTTCTATGTGGAAGCGGAAGATGAGCCCACCGAGCACAAGGTGGAGATCAAAATCCTCCGGGGCAAGTCCGACATCACCCACCGCCCCATCTTGATCTACTAGTCTGTCCTCTCATCTGCCCACAAAAGAAATATCCGACGCCAACTGCCGCCGGATCTTCCGGTGCAAACTCGACAAGGGCGGCTTCTTGAGGCTCTTGCGAATCTTCGCTAGAGGAGTGGTGGGAATGCCCAGATGGCACACCGGTTCTCCTGGCTTGACGGTGGGCATGGTGGCCATGCCCAGTACCAATCCATTGACCGGACTCCTCAAGATATTTTGTTCTTTGCCCAAAATGCCATAGTTGGTGGCAAGGGCCTGCCCGCTCTCCACCAGATCACCGGGAAGGATATGGAATCTCAGAATCCCACCCACCTGGGCACGGACCCAGGTGGTCTTCTCCAGCTGGACCTGATAGAGAGGTTTGCTGGGAGAGCCTTTTAGCATTCCCAGTTCGATCAGGACGTTCTCCACGCCCTGGACACCAAATTCAATCACCGAGGGCGCCATTTTGGAGGGCGCCCCTGCTTCCACATTGATGGTAAAGCATCGGGCCCGACAGGCCGATCTGCGCAGCGATCCCATCGGTCCCTTATTGGGAACGAGCAATTCACTCCCGAAGGCGCGTGCGATTTTCTTCACCGCTGGCAGGCTGAAGTCTCCCCGAACATTGGGATAGTTGGTTCGCTGCTGGGCAGCGGAATGCAGATCGATCCCATAATCACATTTGCGGACGATCTCCCGCGTGAAAATCGCCGCGATCCGGCTGGCCAGGCTTCCCTTCAGGTTTCCCGGGAAGAAGCGATTCAGGTCCCTTCGATCGGGAAGGTTGCGCTGATTGGTTTCGAAACCGAAGATGTTGACCACGGGGATCAGGATGACCGTACCTTTGGTGAGCTGTAGGGTTTTCTGAAACATCAGCTCATGAACAATACCGGTGCCGCTAATTTCGTTCCCATGGATGGCCGCGCAGATAAACAGGGTGGGACCGGGCTTGGCAGCCCGTACCACTCGTAAGGCCATAGCGATGGGATCGCCGGTGTAGGTTTCTGAGATCTTAAGACGTATATCGAGGACTTGCCCGGGATCGATTCTGGTTTTACCGATCACCAATTTTTCTCTGGATTTCATAGCTTCCTATCCCCAGTCCATATTGCCTCCTTCCCCTGACGTCGCTCGAAGGAGCAAGGGAACTTCACCTCCGAGGTCTGTGGTCTGTGGTCTGAGTTGCACGTCAGTGCCCTTGTGATGTGCGGAAAACCTGGAATTCAGACAATACCTCTATGTTTTCTGACATTGAGGGCTTTCCACTCAAGAAGTGGTTGCTGTTGGATACGGTTTTGGAGGGTTGCATCGGCGGTCAGGATCGTCGAATCAATTTGGCCTCTCTCCAGCAACAAGTCCAGGAATTCCCGTTCGGCATCTGTGAAGGGCAGCACCGCAGACAACGCCCGTCGGCATTCCTCCAGGAGCCTCTTTCCATAATTCCCTGGCTCCCGGGTTTCCTGTATCGCACCAAGGCGGAGCGTGGGAACAAGTTGGCTGGTCAATTCCGCAGCATCGAATTCCATAGCTTCGACCGAAACCGTCCGCCAGTCCTTCCGGTTCATCGCGCCATAAACGACGAAGGCGATTCGGAGCCGTTCGTGGTCGAGACCGTCCATGTGGAGAATTCGATGGCTGTCGAACAGATCTCTTGCCTGACGTCGTGACAACAACGCCGCGAGTTTGCCTGCTGCCAGTTCATGAGTGTCCATCACCGGAATACCAGTGGCCCGCCAAGTTCCCAACGGATGGGAGTCCATGGTGTTGACCGGCCACAATGGCACGCGATACATGAAATTAATATCCACCTCGAGGTTGCCGCTCTGCCCGGAAGCGCTTGGATAGCGGAGCGCCCACTTGCCTCCCGAATGTGCTTCCGGCATACGCCTGACCGTGAAGCCCTCCCGCTTGAAAACCGCCTGGACCGCTTGTTCGATCTTGGGGCGTTCTTCAAGCATTGCGTCCCGGCTCTCGGCTCCCATGTAGTTCAAGACGATATCGACGGATAACCTCGGGACGTCGAAGACAAAGAGGTTCAAGGCGGTTCCGCCCTTGAGGGCCAACTTTCCCTTCAGGAAGGGATGGCTCTGCAGGGTGTCGAGCAGTCCCAGCAGGTGTGCTACCTTTTCGAGCACATCCGGTCTGAAGCCGGTCGACTCCGCCTCGGCGGCAAGTTTCTCGGCTGAGAGTCTCATAACAACTCCATCCACCTCCGTTCAAACACTTCTCTGGGTACCACGAGGTTCCATTCTGAGACGAGGCGGCCGGATTTCCGCTTATCCCGATTCAGGTAATGCGGCTGCCTCGGTAGGAGATTGTGAAGCGGCTTGAGATGTTTTTCCTCGACCATAAGAGGTTCACGGTGCTGTGCCAGGAAGAATCCAACCTTGGCGACCGTAGTCGCGTTTCCGAGCAGGAGAGCGTATTCAACCACCTTGTCAAGATCGAAGAACTCCACCGACTCCAGGGACCGCCAGATTTCTTCCCAACCACCGGAAAGGGCCGGACGGTTCAAGACGTCGACCATTGTCCGTTCCAAACTTGTGACACGGACTTCCATACCGGATCGATCCACTGTGACAACTCCGAAGTTCATTTTGTTCGCACGGCGAAGTGACTCAGGGAATCTCACTCCACGGAAGACGTGGGTGCGGAATGTCAAGGGGCTCAGCGGACGGGAAGCCGTGTAGATGAAATGTTCTTGGACAGAGTAAGCATGGCCGTGCAACTCCAGGGCCGTGTGGTACGACAAAACGGCATCTTTGGTCAGCTTGGCAGCCACGAGAAAGGGATCGGCTGAATAGGAAGCGTGATGGGCACCAGGCGGTACAACAACATACAGTCCACGCCGCACGGAAATGACGCGACCCGTCTTCCTGTAGTAGGCCAGCAGAGCCTCCTTGGTCCTGAACCCGACCTCCCCGCGGGACAAAAGGTAGTCGGCCATCTCCTCTCCGGTAAACACCGGATGTTTACGAAAGAACTCTTCGTGCTTCATAGCTGACTTACTTGATTAAAACTCAGGTTACCCATAGTAATATTATGGGTTTAAAGATTAAATATCAAGTATGAAACCCGACTGACTTGCCGATTGTTAGCATAACCCATGTTAATTTATGGGTTATGAGTATAATTGTCAATAACCGGCACTCGCCAATGCTAGTCCAGCGATTTTTGTCGTGAACTCGACCAGGATTCACCCCTTTTCCCCGCACCATTCGACTTTTGATCTTCCGACTCATTTCCCTCGTAGATTTTATTAGTCGGACGTTATAGATATTGAAGGCTTGCACATCATGGTCCACGGCCCGTTGCAGCTGATGCCCAGAATAGGGGTCTCATGTCGGGGCCAAACAGAATCCGCTGAACCAGTCCGCGCTCAACGGCTTTCCAGTGCAAACCAGTTTGGTATGAACCCTTCGGCCTCTTCAGAGCACCAGCTAAAACTACTTGATCGTCTCAGGCAGGCTTTGCGCTCCAGACATTACAGTAAGCGTACGGAGAACACCTACGTCATGTGGGTCAAACGGTTCATCTGTTTCCACAATGTCAGACATCCGGCGGAAATGGCCGAGTCTGAGATCAATGCTTTCCTAACACACTTGGCGGTCGAGAACATGTCAGCGCATCCACCCAGAATCAGGCACTGAGTGCCCTTCTCTTTCTCTACCGGCACCTGATCGGGCGCGAGGTGGGCAAACTCGGGAACCTCATCAGAGCGCGTAAGCCTAAGCGGCTTCCAGTGGTGATGAACCGCGAAGAAGTGAAAACCGTGCTGAGTCAGTTAGTAGAGGACAAGCGGCTCATGGCCGGGTTGATGTATGGAACGGGATTACGTCTCATTGAGTGTCTGCGGCTGCGAGTTCAAGAGATCGACTTCGAGCGCAAAGAAATCACGGTCCGTGACGGGAAGGGGGCTAAGGATCGCGTAACCATGCTTCCTGAATCCCTCAAAAGCCCTCTACAGCAACACTTGCGACAGATCAAATGGATTCACGAAAGGGACTTGGCCAATGGCTGGGGCCTTGTCTTGATGCCTGACGCGCTGGATCGCAAATACCCCAACGCAGCCTCCGAGTGGTGCTGGCAGTGGGTTTTTCCGCAGAAGAACAGGTGGAAGGATCCCAGAACCAAGTGGGAAGGCCGTCATCATGTCGACGCATCCATTTTGCAGAAAGCCTTCAAACGGGCTACCTGTCACACACTTCGGCACTCCTTTGCCACCCATCTTCTCGAAGATGGATACGACATCCGTACTGTGCAGGAGCTCCTTGGACACAAGGATGTGCGAACGACGATGATCTACACGCATGTCCTGAATCGCGGCGGTCTGGGTGTCAGAAGTCCCGTGGACACTTTGTGACTCCGGATGGCGACGTGTATTATCAGGAAACCGTATAAGACGCTCGGGGTCAGGTGGCCGTGTCCCACAGGCTGGGCCTGCCGAGCTGGACCCTGCAATCTGCTGGTGGAGGTATTATCTGGAAGAAAATACAGGTAACGGACTTATCTGGAAACCAGATAATCAATAGTTAGGTTCTTTGGTTTCCCGACCAAAGATATCTAACATTTTTTATCTTCGGAGAGAGCAGAAGGAGAAATATGATGAATATCAAAATAGCAAATCAAATGTTGTTCATATTATTCATGGCTGTATTTTCATTTAGTAACCACGTTTTGGCAAAAGGTGTTGATGGGTTAGAAAGGATCACTCAGGAATTGGTAGCGCCACCTTTTTTACCTAAGCACGAACAAGTTGTCACCGGCCCACCAAAAGTCGTCCAAATTAAGATGGTCATTGAAGAAAAGGATATAGAGATAGCTCCTGGTGTCTTTATTAATGCTTTTACATTTAATGGTAGTGTGCCAGGGCCTATTATCGTCGTACATCAAGGTGACTATGTTGAACTAACTCTGGTTAACCCGACAAAAAGCACCTTATTGCATAATATAGACGTTCATGCTGCAACCGGTGCGTTGGGTGGCGGGGAACTTACTATGGTCGCACCAGGCGAAGAAGTTATATTGCGATTTAAGGCGACCAAAGCGGGTGTATTTATCTACCATTGTGCGCCGGGTGGCTCGATGATTCCATGGCATGTTGTGCATGGGATGAATGGCGCAATTATGGTCTTACCAAGAGATGGCTTAAAAGATAAAGATGGGAAACAGATTAAATACACCAAAGCTTTTTATATTGGCGAACAAGATTATTACATTCCTAAAGATAAGCATGGTAAGTATAAACGCTATAAAACCCCTATGGATGGTTTTAGTGATGAACTGGAGGTGATGAAAACATTAACTCCATCACATATTGTTTTTAACGGAGTAAAAGGTGGATTAACGGGTGAAAATGCAATGCAAGCTAAAGTTGGAGATACGGTGCTTCTTATACATGCTCAAGCAAATCGTCCGTCCTACCCGCATTTAATTGGCGGTCATGGTGATTATGTCTGGGAAAGAGGTAATTTTTCAGATGCACCACTGACCAATTTGCAAAGTTGGGTGATTAGCGCTGGTTCTGCCGGTGCAGCAATTTACACCTTCAAGCAGCCAGGGACTTATGTGTATTTAAGCCATAAACTAATCGAAGCTATTCTTTTGGGTGCGGCTGCACATATAAAAGTTTCAGGGGAATGGGATAACGACTTGATGGAACAGATTAAAAAACCATCACCAATTAAATAAAAGAACCTAACAATCACATCCAGCGGACAAAAAAAGCGACGTTTCGCTGTGCTACACTCTGCTTTTTTCTGCCGCTGATGTGAAGCGTTAGCCTGCGGAGGGATCCGGCTTGCTTTTTACTTGGCCATGTGACTACAATGTAATCACATGGCGACCAAGACACGTATTATCCGGATCGGGAATTCCAAAGGTATAAGGGTGCC
>JADFOI010000018.1 GCA_022562935.1 Acidobacteriota bacterium | reverse complement strand
TTCGGCACCTGAGGTGCCTCCCACATTCCGGAGGTTCTTTCCACTCGTGGCAAACAACACGGGCGGTGCAGTACGCCGAGGAGGTCGAGAAGGGCACCCGCTTGCGGGTCGCGCAGTCCGGACGGATGCTCCCGACGCTGCAGCAGACAGTTTATGGATAATCCGGGCTTACCTTGAAACAATCAGGGTTCGATCGTATAATTGAAGTATCGGATCGGTTCAAGAGGAGTTATAAAGTCATGATTACGCTAAGTGAAGGGGCGGTGAAGAAGGTCAAGGAGTTCATGGCCGAACAATCGGAAAGCTATTCCGGCATCCGAGTCTCCGTTGAGCCCGCCGGGTGCTCGGGCTTCCAGTACGTGCTGAATCTGGAGCAAAATAGTCGTGAAGGCGATCAAGTGATCCAGGTGGATGGGTTTCAGGTGTTCGTGGACGAGCGGAGTATGGCCCAACTGCGGGGTACCGAGATCGACTACGTGGAATCACTACAGGGAGCAGGCTTCAAATTCAAAAATCCCAATGTGACCGGAACCTGTGGTTGCGGCGAATCCTTCCAAATAAAGTAACTCTAGATAAAGTCAAAATTCCAAACCTCCGAGTCTGAACGGACTGAGATAAACCGGGTTTGTTTGTGATTTTGAATTTTGGATTTGTTTCGAATTTTGAATATTGAATTTCCTAACCAACGGCTAGGTTCTACTTCGGGTCGTTCAGCCGGGACGAAAGGGTGGAACATCTTCCTCTGCGCTGAAAAATGGGATGGGGTCCAGACCGCTCAAGCGGGCAATCTTTGCGTTGATGGCCTTGAGTTCCTCCCGTGCAAACGATTCAACAATATCCCTGATCCTGCCATCTTCGCCAACATAGAAAAAGGTAGGAACAAAACGAATGCCGTATTCTTCGCTTACTGCGTAAGGATTCTGGTCTAACAGAATCGGCATCTGGATCTCCCAGTCCTCGGCCAGTTTCAAGGCAGCAAACATACTCTCCTGGGCAATGGCCACGATGGAAACTCCTGATTTCGGATAGTTTCGGCGAATCCGTTCCACCAGAGGCAAACAGTACTCACAGGTCGGACAACCCTCCTTCACAAAGGCCAAAAGAGCAGGCCCATCTTTTACCAGGCTCCTTAGACTCCGCAACTCAGAGACTTCCTCAGAGTCTCCCCCTTCGGCATCTCCGGTAATCCACTGGAGTTCAAAATCAGGTGCTAGATCACCAGGCTTGAGTGTCACAGCAGCTCTCCATTTTCCAACAGAATTCAATACCTAAACCGTGATGGACCATCGATTGACAGGGCCAATCCCCTCTAATATAGTACGCTTTTCTTAACCGATGAAGAAACAGATTCAGGCTCCATCCGAGGCCATCTCGTCAACTCTGGTGAAATCGATTCAGACGGTGGCGAATCGCCTGCGCAAGCACTCGCTGACCTCCACGACTGAAGCAGGATCGGGACATCCCTCTTCCTGTTGTTCTTGTGCCGAACTCATTGCAACACTCTTTTTTCGCTTTCTGCGCTTTGAAGTGGACAATCCTGGGAATCCTTTGAATGACCGGTTTGTTCTCTCCAAGGGACACGCGGCACCCATTCTCTGGGCCGCCTGGGCCGAAGCCGGAGCCTTTCCGGTCGAGAAGCTTCAGACTCTGAGAAAAATCGACAGCGACCTGGAAGGGCACCCCACACCTCGAAATGCCTGGACACAGGTGGCCACCGGTTCCCTGGGTCAGGGTCTTTCCGTCGGTGTCGGCATGGCGCTGGGCGCTCGCATCAATCAGACGGGCAACAGAATCTTTGTCTTGATGGGAGATGGCGAGACCGCCGAAGGATCTGTCTGGGAGGCTGCCGCCCTGGCTGCTCACTCCGATTTAGACAACCTGGTTGCCATAGTGGACGTTAACCGTTTGGGTCAAAGCCAGGCCACCATGTACGGGCATGATGTGGAGAGTTATCGACAGCGCTTCGCATCCTTCGGGTGGCACACCCAGGTCATTGATGGCCACAACGTGGAGGAAACTCTCGCCGCCCTGGACTCTGCAATCGCTTTTCAAGGCCAGCCTTCGGCCATCATCGCCCGCACCCTCAAGGGCAAGGGCATCTCCTTCATGGAGGACAAGGAGGGTTGGCACGGTAAACCCGTACCGGCAGGTGAACTGGAGAAGGCTCTTCAGGAAATCGGAGAAGATTCGGAACTGGAAGAGCCGTTTCAACTGACGCCTCCCAGTGGAAATGGGGACGGTTCCTTTCCGGCGGTAGCACGGGATGCCACCCTCGAGGCTCCCCGGTATTCCAAAGAAGAGAAGGTGGCAACCCGCCAGGCTTACGGCGCCGCCCTGGCGAAGTTGGGTGCGGCCAATCCGGCCGTGGTCGCTCTCGATGGCGATACCAAGAACTCAACCTACTCCAATAAGTTCCTGGCCGAATATCCGGATCGCTTTGTCGAGTGTTTTATCGCCGAACAGAATATGGTTGCAGCGGCCGTGGGACTGGGCGCCATGGGCAAGATTCCCTTTGTTTCCACTTTCGCTTGCTTCCTCTCCAGGGCCTATGATCAGATCCGAATGGCCGCCATTTCTCAGGCCAATATCAAACTGTGCGGCTCCCATGCAGGCATCTCCATCGGGCAGGACGGCCCGTCTCAGATGGCTCTGGAAGATCTCGCCATGATGCGCGCCATCGCCGGGTCCACGGTGTTCTACCCCTCCGACGCCGTCTGCGCGGAGCGTCTGGTGGCCCTGGCAGCACAAACCCCGGGTATCGTCTATATCCGTTCCAGTCGCCCTAAAACGCCTATCCTCTACTCCAATGACGAAGATTTCCAAGTGGGAGGAAGCAAGGTCCTTAAAAGCAGCGACAAGGATCGGGCCACCCTGGTGGCTGCAGGAGTCACACTTCATGAAGCCCTCAAGGCCTCCCTGGAGTTAGAAAGCCAGGGTCTTGCGGTTCGAGTGATCGATCTTTACAGCATCAAACCGATTGATCAGGAAACGCTCCTCAAAGCGGCCCGAGAGACCCAGCTCCTCATCACCGTGGAAGACCACTATCCTGAAGGAGGTCTGGGTGATGCCGTCCTTGGGGCTCTGGCCAGCCAACCCTGCCGGCTTCACAAAATTGCCGTTGAAGGCCTACCGCGCTCCGGGGAGTCCGCCCAACTCATGGACGCTTTCGGACTCAGCGCAAAGAGTATTGTGAAGAAGGTGAAAGAGTTGGTGGGAAGCTAGCCGCAGACCGCTGATCGCGGTCACCCGAAGCGGGAAATTCAAAATCTCAAATTCCAAATTCCAAACAAAAACCAGATCTCAGATTTCAAACCTGGAACTTGGAACCTGGACCGCGCGCGTTTAGAGGAACTTCTCAACCACTTCGGCGGGGACGGATTCTCCTTCCCCAACTTCCACCTGACACAGTCCTCCCGCTTCAGCGAAGGCGCGTTTGAGATAGGCAAAAGCGATGGGACCATTACAACGGGGAGAAAAGACAGCGCTGGTGACGGCCCCGATCCGCTTTCCTGCTTCATTGAAAACCGATGAGCCCTGGGAAGGAATCTGCTCAGCTTGGATCTTCAAACCCATCAAAAGGTTACTCACCCCTCCCACGTGGGTGGCCTTGGAAACCACTTCCTGTCCCAGATAGCATCCCTTGGTGTAACTAATGGCCTCTTTCAGACGAGCTTCCACCGGATAGCGATTCTCGTCCATGTCCACCCCATACCAGGGGATGGCAGCCTCCAGGCGCAAAATGTTTCGAGCATCCTTTCCGATCTCCCGAAGACCCGAACTGCTTCCCTTCTCCTCAAGCGCTGCTCGCAGGGAAGGCGCGATCTTGCGGGGAACAATCATCTCAAAACCCGACTCGGCCAATTCATTTTTTCGAATGAGCCAAAGAGCCGTTTCCTGCCACTTCACTTCCTTGACCGCGTATTGCTCTTCAGGACCGGAGTTCCCCAACAGTTCTTGAACCAAGTTCGAGGCGCCCGGCCCCTGAAGGGAAAAGTGGGAGCTGTCGCTGGAAACGTCTTTCAGATCCAATTCATCCATGATGATGTACTTTTCGAGCGTCTGGACGGTTTTGGCCAGCAAGTCGGTGGTGATATCCAGGATGATCTGTTCAGGAAATTTATAGTAAAAGAAATCGGAGACGATCCTACCTCTGGCCGTCAAAAAGGTGCCATATCGGCCCGACCATTCCGGGAGCTCCTGCACGTCATTACTGATCATGGAATGGAGGAAAGTGACTCGATCGGGTCCTGTGACTTCGATCTTCCCCCGATCGGAGAGATCCAAGAACCCCACAGCATCTCTTACCGCCTGGTATTCCTCCAATGTTTGCGACTCCATGGTGTCATTTCATCAAGCCGCTCACCGCTTGTCAATTCGTGGTATAAACGGGGCTTCGATGCAAATCCGGGGAATCGTTTTTGATTTCAATGGCGTTCTGATTGATGACGAAGGTGCGCACTTTCATGGATTTCAGCAGGCTCTCAAGGAGAAAGGGCTTAGCCTGAGTTGGGAGGAGTATTGCCAGGACTATCTTCCTTACGACGACCGCAATTTCTTCCTGCATTTTCTGGATGACCAGAAGCGAGAATCTGATCCTCAGCAGATTCGCCGGCTCATAGATCTGAAATCCGAGCACTACTTTAAGGCCCTCGAGAAACGCGTTCCCACGATTGAACCTACTGTCGATTTTGTGCGAAGGCTCTCCCCCACCGTGCCTCTGGCCATCGCATCGGGAGCCGCCAGGAAGGAAATCGAATCGATTCTGGATCAGCTCAACTTGCTCGAGCGCTTTGCCACCATCGTTTCGGCCGAAGATGTCGTCAAGGGAAAACCTCACCCTGAGACATTCCTCACCGCCCTGGCCGGACTGAAGGAAGGAAATTCTTCCCTGGAAGCTCAACAGGTGCTCGTCATTGAGGACTCCTATCGAGGAGTACAATCCGTCCACACTACCGGGATGAAGTGTCTGGCCCTGACCACGACCTACCCCCCCGAGCAGCTGGCCGAGGCCGACCTGGTCCTGGAGACCCTCCAGGGGTGGACCCTGGAAGGTCTGGAAAAGGCACTGGGGGCACTACCCAAGTGACTCTCCGGGACTCAATTCGATGACTTCCGTTCCCAGGTCACGAGTCAGCTCGCGTAACTCGTCCGGCCTTCCCTTGAGGGGAGGAAAGGTCGCATAGTGCATGGGAATAACCCTTTTGGCATTCATCAACCGACAGGCATAGGCTGCTTCTTTAGGACTCATGGTAAACAAATCACCGATGGGGAGAAAGATCAGTTGGGGCTGATAAAGTTCTGCGATGATTTTCATATCTGAAAACACACAGGTATCTCCCGAATGATAGATACTGAATCCGTTCTCAAATTCCACCACGTAACCGGCGGCTTCCCCTCCATAGCTAATGCTCCCATCATCCTCGAGGATACCGCAGCTGTGACGCGCGTCCACCATGGTGACACGAACATCGTTCAGCTGCTGGGAGCCGCCTTTGTTCATGGCGTTCAGATTCTGAACGCCCTTTCGTTCCAGCCAGTTCGAAATCTCATAGATACATCCGATCTGTGGTTCGTGTGTCTTGGCGATTTCCAGCACATCTTGAATGTGGTCGAAGTGGGCATGAGTAATGAGAATAGTATCTAAAGAATCAATTTCCTTGTCCTCCTTGGGACACGCCGGATTGTTCTGAACCCATGGGTCAATGAGCAGTTTTTTTCCCCCTGGGGTGGTAATGAGAAAAGTCGCATGACCGAGGTACTTGATCAGGACGTTGGGAACTGCAGCCATAGTCTCTCCTTTCGTTCCTGAATATACTGAACCAGGGGAATCGAGTAAACTAGTGTTTGGGTGTGTGAATTCTCTTCGGAGATCGGCCTCCTGGACTAGAAACCAGCGGGCTTCCAGCGGCAAACTTCAATTTGTGGGGACACTGAATTCATGGCTGTATCGATCTTCCTCTATATCCTCTTTTTCATCGTCCTGATGTTGACGTTGAAAATGCTGGTCGTCTTGCTCGAACCCCGGCTCACCTTCTTTCCCATCAAGGGACTTGAAACCGACCTCGATACACTGGAAATACCCGTTAAAGAAATCTCCATCCAGACCTCGGATGAAGAAACCCTACACACCTGGCTAATGGAGCATTCCGAACCCAGGGCTGACGTCCTTTTCTTTCACGGAAACGGAGGAAACCTTTCCCGCTGGAAAGACTTTCTGGTCAATCTCCATCGACACTCTCTCACTGTTTTTGCCCTCGACTATCGTGGCTACGGGAAAAGCACGGGATCGCCTACAGAGGAAGGTCTTTATCACGACGCCGAAGCGTTCCTGCGCCACTACTGGAATAAGGTCCATCAACCCAACCGGAAGGTGATCTACTGGGGGCGTTCCCTGGGAGGAGCCATCAGCGCCTACGCCACAACACTCAAAAAACCAGACGCCGTGATCCTGGAGGCAAGTTTTCCCAGCAAGTACTCCCTTCTGGATCACTATCCGGCATTGAAAATTCTGGGTCTGCTGTCCGAGTTCAAATTTCCAACGGCGGAATTTCTGGACGGCATTTCTTGTCCGATTTTGGTCATTCACGGCGACCGAGACAAGGTGGTTCCTCTCAGGCAGGGCCAGCTGTTGTATGATCGGCTGGACACTGAGAAATATTTTCACACCATTTCCGCCGGCCACAATAATCTTCACCAAGTGGACCCCGACAGCTACTGGGAACACATCAACCGGCTCATCGACAAGATCACAAATGGACAAGATTCACATTAGTGGGATTTCCTGTCTGGCTCACTTAGGAGTTCCTCCCCAAGAGAGAGAGAATCCGCAGGAGATCCTGGTTGACGTGGTCCTGAGCCTCAATCTGGAAAAGGCTGTCCATAGCGATGAGGTGACCTCCACAGTGGACTACGTGGGGATCGTGGAAAAGGTCAAAAAAACGCTTAAAGAGAGACATTTTTGCCTGTTAGAGTCGGTGGCCGGCCACTTGTGCCGTTCCATTCTCACCGATACCAAGATTAAATTCGTTCAAGTGAAAGTGCGAAAATTTCCCGAGGTCTTGCGAGAAAAGGCCAGCTATGTGGAAGTGGAGATGACTCGAAGTCAGCCTTAGGGTCGAAGTTATTTTAAGGATCGAGTTGTTCGGCACCTGAGGTGCCTCCCACATTCCGGAGGTTCTTGCCGCATTCCGGGGTTCCTGCCACAGAGTGGAGGTGCCAATTCGAGACTTTTACCACGTGAGCCTGACCCAGCTGAGGGAGCGGGCACTGGAAGCACTCCATTCTTCGGGACTCGCAACGAGACCATCTCGGACCGGATTGTCATGAATATAATCCGCCAGGTAATGGAATTGCTTCTCCGTGTGGACTTCAGTGTCGTAGAAGCCCTCTTGCCAGTGGCATCCGCACATTCTAAGCCTGCTCGTCGTCTTCGCCGAAACAAAGCTCATCAAACATTTCATCCACAATGACAGCGTCCACTCCTTCAAAAGACTCACCAGAACGTGAACATGATCAGGCATAACGACAAAGGCCCTGAGTTCTATGTCTCGTCGTTCGACATAGAACCTCAACGAGGAAACAACGAAGTTTCTAATCTCTTCATCTAAGACCGGTCTCTTGGGTTGGACACACTTGGTCACACTGAAGATTCCCCCAGGGGTCTGTTCTCTGTGTAGCCGTAGCCGATGCGATTCAAATCTTTTGGTCTTCATGCTTACAAGAACGTACTGCGCCAGAACACTACGAGATTTGCTAACCAAGGAATCAAGCGAGAATCACCTGAAATTCCTGCCACTTGCAACAAACCGGGAACCAAGTTGAATGTGGGAGGCACCTCAGGTGCCGAATCCGAAAAGAGTGGAGAAGGAATAGGCGAGAGTTATCTTGTGTTCTACGATAGGAGTTATTTTAAGGATCGAGTTGTTCGGCACCTGAGGTGCCTCCCACATTCCGGAGGTTCTTGCCGCATTCAGGCTGGGGACTTCGCTGAGGGGATGAAATGCTTACTTCTTCTTCCCATACTGAGTGAAGATTCCGGGTAAGTCTTTGGACAATTCAGGACCCTCCAGGACGGTGTCGGCACCTGCCTTGCGGGCCTGTTTACGCGCTTCCTCGTCGAGGTGAGAAGCGTAGACGACCACCGCCAAATCAGGACTCTTTGTCTTGATCTGAGCGATGAGCATATTGGGATTGATTCCCTGAGCGTTCAGATCAATCAACACCATGGAGGCCTGTCGCTCCACACCCGGCAAAAAATGGTACAGCGAGGAGACGATCTTCACCTCCACGTCCGCCTTATGGGCTGCCTGACTGACATGGGCCTGAACGGAAAGATCGGTAATGTAAGCAAGAATACTCATGGGTCCCTTTGCCGGCGGATTACGGTTGAGGAAGTGCGAGTTTTTTATATCGTAAAGGAAAGACCACAACTGCAAGTCTTCGCGGCGTTGGGGTTAATAAAGGTAAAGCCCTCCTGCATGAGCACACCCTGCCAATCCAGCGTCACCCCTTTTAAATAGAGATAACTCTTTAAATCGACGAAAACCTTGGCCCCATATTCCTCAAAAATCTTATCGCCTGGCCGCTTTTCAGCCTCAAATTTCATGACGTAATTCAAACCCGAACAGCCGCCCCCTCTTACCCCAAGACGCAGTCCTCCATCGGGCGTATTCTCATGTTCGAGGCCTTTTCGAATTCTCTCTGCTGCTTTCTCAGAAATGTGAATAGACATATAGGCTACCTCAACTTCAATGATCTCCTATCAACATTATACTACGCAAGCCCTCTCTCAGGTGAGCCGGCGGAAGCGATACGGCTCAATATTTGGGCATCGTGGGATCGACTTCGTCTGCCCAGGCCAGGACTCCGCCTTTAAGATTGCGCAATTTTCGAAAGCCCGCCTCTTGCAGCATTTCGATGGCCTTGGCGCTTCGCGCTCCGGTTCGGCAATGGGCCACAATATCACGCGCACTATCCAACTCGTGCAGCCTGTTCAGCAACTGATCCAGTGGGATGAGATGAGAGCCTTCAATACGGGAAATGTCATACTCCACCTGATTGCGGACATCGAGAATGTAGGGATCCTTTCCCTGATCCAGCTCCTCCTTCAACTCCTTGGGAGTCACTTCGTCAATTCCCGTCGGAGATTCTTCAACAGCAGGAACAATCCCGCAGAACGCCTCGTAGTCAATCAGTGCTTTAATGGTGGCATTTTCTCCGCACACCGGGCACTCCGGGTCCTTCCTCAACTTCAGCTCGCGAAACTTCATTCCCAGTGCATCGAACAGCAACAGGCGACCCACCAGGGAGGTCCCCTTCTCCAGGATCAACTTAATGACCTCTGTAGCCTGCACCAGGCCAACCAGTCCCGGAAGAATCCCTAAAACTCCTCCTTCGGCGCAAGAAGGAACCAATCCAGGAGGAGGAGGCTCAGGATAGAGGCACCGATAGCAGGGCCCATCGGAAGTGGCGAATATGGAAGCCTGTCCTTCGAAACGGAAAATGCTTCCGTAAACATTGGGCTTCCCAGTGAGGACACAGGCATCATTGACCAGATATCGAGTGGGGAAATTGTCGGTGCCGTCAACGATGATGTCGTACTTCTCAAAGAGCTGCAGGGCATTTTCTGAGGTCAGACGCGTTTCGTGGAGCTCCACATTCACATTCGGGTTCAAGGCGTTCAGCTTCTCCGCTGCCGAATCGAGCTTGGGCCGGCCCACATCATGGGTGGTGTGAAGAATCTGCCGCTGCAGATTACTAAAATCCACCACGTCAAAGTCAACGATTCCGATTCGACCCACTCCCGCCGCTGTCAGATAGAATGCCAGGGGGGAACCCAATCCGCCTGCGCCCACACTCAGGACACTAGCCTTCTTCAGCTTCTTCTGGCCGCTCATTCCCACTTCCGGCATGATCAGATGCCGGCTGTAGCGCTTTATTTCGTCATGGGTGAGTTCTTCAGACATTGTCATAATCGACCTCCCGTGATCCTCTCCATGAAGGATTATAAGATCTGAGTGGCTTAGAATCAAAGGTGAGGGACCTTCAGATGAAGTCAACCTCCACCCGGTGAGGGATAATTCCCGCCTCATGGCCACGGTCTAACAACAATTGGACCGCCTTTTTACCGTCTTCACCGTAATCGAGGGTTCTTTCATTCACATACATGCCCACGAACTCATCGGCCTGGCCGGAGTCGAGGCCGCGCCCAAATTGAAGGGCATAGGCCAGAGCCTCCTCCCTGTGAGAGAGGCCATACTGGATGCTCTCTTTGATCAACCGGGAGACCTGATGAATCGTATCCTCTCCCAGATCTCGCCGGATCACGTTGCCTCCCAAGGGAAGCGGCAGTCCCGTGGTTTTCAACCACCATTCACCCAGATCCAGCACCTTGTGCAATCCATCACCGAGGTAGGTCAGTTGCCCCTCATGGATGACCAGCCCGGCATCCACTTCCTGACGCTCCACGGAGGGGATGATCTGATCAAAAGGGATGACCCGGTACTCAAAACCTGGTTGAAACAGCTTGAGTGCCAACAGCGCAGAGGTCCTCTCGCCCGGCACTCCGATGCTGTGCTCCGAGAGCTGGTCTGCGGTAAAGGGTACGCCGCTGACCAAAATCGGCCCGTATCCCTCTCCCATGCTGGCTCCACAGGGGAGCAGGGCATAGCGCTCATGAAGATAGGCATAAGCATGGATGCTGACAGCGGTCACCTCAAATTTGCCCTCCAACGCAGCCTGGTTGAGTGCTTCAATATCGTCCAGCTCGTGAAAGAATTCGAACTCTCCCGTATCTATTTTCCCCTTGGCAAGAGCGTAAAACATGAAGGCATCGTCGCTATCCGGACTATGAGCGATACAGATTGTTTGTTTGGACATCACCTTAATGGGTTAAAATGTGACTCCTATTGCGAGTGAACATGACGAATACAGATTCTTTACGGATCGAACAGGACGCGGTAGAACCGTTTTTCAAAAACGGTTACATTCTATCCTGTTCCGAAACTCTCCAGGGAATTTATATTGATCCTGGAGAGGAGGCTGCTCAATTGCTTCAGCAAGTTGAGGAGAACAACCTTCAGCTGGTCGCCATCGTCAATACCCACGCCCACATCGATCATATCTGCAGAGTGGCTCTGGTGAAAGAAAAATGGGATGTTCCCATCTATCTTCACCCTGAAGACCAGGACTTGTACGATAGCTTGCCCATCCAGGCGGAGAGATTTGGACTGAGTTATCCTCCCGCTCCCCCCGTCGACCATCCCTTGCAAGAAGGCCAGGAGTTGGAGGTCGGTCGCCTGGTCCTGAAGGTTCACTATACTCCCGGACATTCACCGGGAAGCGTCTGTTTGGAGGTGGGAAAACATGTCTTCTGTGGAGACGTCATCTTCGCCGGGTCCATTGGTCGCACCGACCTACCCGGGGGATCCTATGAAACGCTCATGGAGAGCATTTTCACCAAAGTGCTTCCCCTGGGAGACGAAAAGATTCTGCATCCAGGCCACGGTCCAGAGACCACGATCGGCCAGGAACGACTGACCAACCCCTTCCTGACCACCAACCCTTGAAGAATCAGTTCTCCATCCGGTATCCGACACCTCGGACCGTTCGGATGAGGTATCCGGCCTTGCCCAGCTTGCTGCGAAGCCGCTGAATGTGGGTGTCTACCGTGCGGGACGTCCCGCTATAGGATTGATCCCACACCGTGGTCAAAAGGGCGGCTCGACTTAAAGTCGTTCCTCCACTCTTTAGAAAGCAGACCAGCAGGTTGAATTCGGTGATGGTCAGATCGACCTTCTTTCTTCCGACGAAAGCCTGGCAGGTGTCCGTGTGGAGCGAGATACGAGAGCTCTTGAGAATCTCTTTTGGGTTAACCACGTCCGAATCTCCCGCACAGAGAATGAGGACGTGTCCACTTCCTCAGATGAAAAACAGCAGAACGCGGAATGATCATTGTACCCCCTTAGCAAGATGAAGTTTTCAAACCCTAACTAAGTGCCTTCTCTGCCCTCTTAAGCAAACCACATGCCAATCCATTTTTGAGCACATATTGGGGTTTATGTTTTCCACAACGTTATATGTTGAACCCGGGCCAGAGACACCACATTGAGTGGCCATCCGGGCACTCGCAAGTGTCAACACCAGTTGACACCCTCTCTCCTCCCCTTCTCACCAAACCCAGACCCAGACCGGGTTATCGGGTATCACCACAGGCTGGAAACCACAGTTGACAGGATTCTTGGATTTCCGCAGAAATCCTTAACAACAAGGGAGATAGGGCACGCTTGAACCTGTCAACAGGAGTTGACAAGGTGGAATTTGGCAGCCTGGAACTTTTTGCACTGCAATCAATCATTAGGAACAGCCGCATGCTGTAGAGGCGGCCCTGTCCGCCGCCCTAGATGGAGTGTGAGAGGTGCGGGCTGGAGATGTGTTATGCTCTTGAACTGACTTTTTAGAGGGAGGTCCGATGAGGGATAAGTATCTAGGGGTTGTGTTCGTTTGTCTTCTAACTGTTGTACTGGGAGGCTACGGCCAGGCCCAGTCGGCGCCGCAAGAAGTGATCCTCCAGCCGGTGGGCAACCAGGTGGCTTTCGCAATAGTTGAGATTACGGCCACGGCAGGTTCCCAACTCAAAGTAGTGATGGACAATATCGCCACCAATCCGGGAATGCGTCACAACTTTGTGCTGTTGAACGTGGGGCCTGAGGACACGGCCACCATTGAAAGCATAGGAATCGGGGCAATTCAGGCCGGCGAAGCCAAAGAGTACATTCCTGATAGCAAGGCAATTCTCGCTTATACTCCCATGGCCAATGCCGGAGAACGCACAGAGGTTGTTTTCACGGTCCCGCCTCCTGGAGACTACTCCTACATCTGCACTTATTTGGGACACTACATTCAAATGAGAGGTGTTCTGCACTCCGTCAAGTGACCGGGCCGAATCTTTTGAACACGCACCTGTAACCACAGGGAGAGCAAATCGTGCCTTCGGAATTGGAAACTTTTCCCAATGAGTATCCGGGTCGGGAATACGAGATCGATGTCGAGTGCCCGGAATTCACCGCAGTCTGTCCCAAAACGGCCCAACCCGATTTCGGGACCATTCACATCAAGTATGTCCCCGATCAGAAGATCATCGAGTTGAAATCCCTGAAACTTTATATGCTTTCCTACCGGGACCGAGGGATATTCCACGAGCATGCCACCAATGCGATTTTGGACGATGTCGTCAGCGCCTGTGACCCGATTCGCTGTGAAGTCATTGGCGACTTCAACAGACGCGGCGGGATTAAGACAATCGTGCGTGCGCGGTATGAAAGGGAAAAGGCTGACAACTGAGACCCAAAACGGGAAATTCAAAATTCAAAACAAATTCTAAATTCAAGACCTGAAACTTGGAACCTGAAACCTGGAACGGGCGCCTGGCGCGCTGGCCTGCCATGCTTGACGTCATTGAACTGACTCGAAAACTGGTGGATGTTCCCTCCGTCACGGGGCAGGAAGGAGAGGTCGGAGAGGTTCTGTATGATCTCTTGAAGGGGCGAGGTTGGGATTGTCTCAGGCAGGAGGTCACTTCTGATCGATTCAATGTCCTGGCCACCCGGGGAAAAGGGACCATTCTTCTGACCACCCACATCGACACGGTACCTCCCTTTGTCTCTTCCCGGGAGGATGAGAACTTTGTCTACGGTCGGGGTTCCTGTGACGCCAAAGGCATAGCGGCTGCCATGATCTGTGCCGCAGATGCCTTACTCAGGGAGGATTTCTCCGATTTCGGACTGCTCTTTGTGGTGGGCGAAGAGACCGATAGCATCGGAGCCGCCAAGGTCCAGGAATTGAATCTCGATTGCTCCTTTTTTATTGACGGAGAGCCCACCGACAATGAACTGGTGATCGCTCACAAAGGAATTGTCTACGCTCGGATTTCTGCACAGGGGGTGGCGGCCCACTCCGCTTATCCGGAAAAGGGAGACTCGGCCATCGATAAACTGATCGATATCTTGAACCGTTTAAGGGAAACCGAGTTTCCCACCGATTCCCGCCTGGGCGAGACTCATTTCAATATTGGAACCATCCAAGGAGGGAGAGCCGCCAACGTGGTGGCGGATCATGCACAAGCCGATATTCTCCTCCGGACCGTCTCTGAAAGTCAGCACTATCTGACACTCTTGGAAGAGCAGGTGGAGGGCCGAGGCCGGCTGGAGGTGTTGAAAACCAGTGAGCCTCAAGAGATGGAAACCGTTGAAGGCTTTCCCACCAAGATTGTGGGCTATGGCACCGATATTCCGGTTCTGCGTCCTCTGGGAAGGCCCCTTCTGTTTGGGCCAGGCTCGATCTTGCAGGCCCACACGGCCGATGAAAAGGTCTCCAAGCAAGAACTGCTCGATGCGGTGGATCTGTATCAGAAACTCATTCGAGAACTTCGGAAAAAGATAGACGACTGACTGCGCCCATTTTTGCTATCAGTTGTCAGGTGTCACACCATGCTTTTTCGGACTCTGATACTGAAGCTTGCCCAAAGTGAGGCTTTGATGAACTTCATTGCCCACATGGGAAGGCGTTCAGGTTTGGCAGGGCGCTTTGTTGCAGGGGAAAGCATCGAGGAGGCCATGCCCGTCGTGCAGGAGCTGAACGACAAAGGCATCGTGACCTCTCTCAATCTGCTTGGAGAGGAGGTCAGCGACAAAAACGAGGCGGAACGCTCGACCCAGTCCTATATTTCTCTCCTGAAAGCGATCCACGAAAATCGGGTGGAATCGAATGTCTCCATCAAGCTCACTCAACTGGGTTTGGGAATCCATCGGCAGGTGTGTGAAAAGCACTTGAGAGCGATTCTCGACACGGCTCGTGCACTCAACAACTTTGTGCGCATCGATATGGAGGGCTCCCGCTACACCCAGGATATCCTCGACCTTTTTCAACAAACTTTCAGCCTTTACCCAAATCATGTCGGCGTGGTGATCCAGGCCTACCTGTATCGCAGCGAGGAAGATGTGCGCCAACTCAGTCCACTCGGATGCAATATCCGATTGTGTAAGGGAGCCTACATGGAGCCCGCTGATATCGCTTTTCCCAAAAGGCAGGACGTGGATCGAAACTTCATCAAGCTGCTGGAGCTGCTCCTGCTTTCCCCCTCCTATACGGCCATTGCTACCCACAACGTTTCGATGATCGAACATGCCCACCGCTTCACGGCCCAGCATGATGTTCCACTTTCCCATTACGAGTATCAGATGGTCTATGGGGTGGGCCGCGAGTATCAGAATCAGATCATCCGGCGAGGAAACAAGATGCGAGTCTATGTTCCCTTTGGGACGCACTGGGCTCCTTACCTGGTGCGCCGCCTGGCCGAGCGTCCCGCCAATCTTCTCTTCCTTCTCAAGAGTCTTTTCCGAAGCTAGCGGGAGAGACTGTCTCAAAACTCCACTTGATCTTGATTGAGGCATGTAGGGGCGCACGGCTGTGCGCCCACAAACCCAGCCTGATCAAAGGCTTATAGGGCGCACGGCCGTGCGCCCCTACGAAAGAAACCTGGGTCAGCCACCGGCTGAGCCCTACGGGTTATGAATGGTCCCGGCTTAACTCAAACGAAGGATGTAGCTTTGAAAGGAGCGGAAATCGGAAAAGTATTCGTCGTGGGGGAACTGCTGGAGAATCTCGGGATCGGCGAAGCCCGGACCGGCCAGGACGATGGGAATTCGATACTCACTGGCCACCTTCGACAACGACTCAAACTTCTCGTGCACGAGGTGTTCCTGGTCTGAGGCGATCACACAGACGAGATTGACCGGCTCATGCTCCACCATTTCCGCCATGGCGTCAAAAGGAACGTTCCCGCCCAGGTTCAGGCAATCCCAGCCTTCCGTCTCCAGAATCCGTGAAATGGCGTTCACCGGAATCCTGGAGGAATGATCCGGTGCCGCGCACAACCCTGTCTTTCCACTCTGCCTGCGACGAATCAGTTGAGGAAAGAGAAGAGCCATGGCTTCATCCAGATTATTCTTGATCAGCCTTCCATGGGCCAGGGTCAGCTCACCGTTTTCCAATGCCTGTTCGCTGTTCTCGATGACGGGAAGCAGCACGTCGTCATAAAGATCAACGATCCCGATCCCTCGCATGTAAAGGCGCTCCAGGAGGTCCTTGACTCTCTTGCCCTGGTTTTGGCTGGCAAGGTAAAACATCAACTGGTGAACCTTATCGAATCTCTTGCGGTTGAGGGATTCCTCAATTTCCGGCTCTTCCCACTTCTCAGTGGTCAGAAAACCAGTGGCTTCAAAACCCCGTGTCTTCTGAAATCCGGAAATGTCTTCGAGATGGAATCTTCGGTGGCCTCCGGGAGTTCGAAGGCAACAGAGATCGCCGGAGTCGGCCCAGCGCTTGATAGTCGACTCGCTGACATTCCACATTTGAGCGACTTCACGAGTCGAAAATGTTCGCTTGATGGTCATGCTTCGTTAGAAATCGATGAAGCAATAGTTGCTCATTCGTCCTTCCGCGGGATGCCGAGCATAGGATGAATAATGAGAGAAGTCAATAAGCGATACTACAGAGAATTTAGGTATTATCGGCCGCATGAGACTTTGCCGTGTACAGATAGCGTTTGATTTTACGGGTGGTGGTCTTATTGAATTCTTCAGAGCGGAGGCGGAATTTTTTCACACGCTTATAGCGAGCCAAATCTTTGCACTGCTTCTTGACCTCTTTACCGATCACCTCGTGCACTTTCGCCTGGTCATAGTTACTGGGACCCAACTCCTCATCAAAGGTCTCCGTGCGGGGAACGACGATGGCCTGCACCTCGACTTGAGAGGGATCCTTTTCGGGACCCCCCCACACCAGAGACTCTAAAATATAAGGGCTCTCATTGAGAAGAGCCTCCACTTCCTCGGGATAGACATTTTTTCCGTTGGGAGTCACGATCACCGATTTCTTGCGACCATTGATATAAAGAAAACCATCCTCATCGAAGTATCCGAAGTCCCCCGTATGCAACCATCCTTCCTTCAAGCTCTCTCGGGTAGCCGCTTCATTGAGGTAATATCCGGTCATCACCGAAGGCCCACGCACCAGAATCTCCTGGTCAACAATCTTCACCTCCAACCCGGGAAGAGGCAATCCCACAGAAGCATCCTTGAAACAATTCACGCGGTTGACCGCGATAATGGGAGAGGCCTCACTCATCCCGTACCCTTGGATGAAATCAAACCCAAGTTCGCGCAAGCCTTTGGCCACTCGAGGATTCACGGCAGCCCCGCCTGAGATGAATAACCTCAGTTGCCCACCGAATTTGTCATGGATGGGCTTGAAAAGCCGTCGGCGAATGTTCCATCGAAAGAGTCGCTGGGAAATCGCAGCAATCCCTTTGGCCAACCGAAACTTACCCTCTCCCTTCTCCTTGATTCCGCTTTCAATACGCCGGTACAGTTTTTCAAAAAGAAGGGGCACACCCAACATCACGGTGGCCCCGGTTTCCTGCAAATTCTCGGGAATACGGCGGAGACTCTCAGCATGACAGACCGTACAGCCTTGATAAAGTGCCAGCAGGAAGCCACCCATGCATTCATAGGTGTGATGCAGAGGTAAAACCGAGAGCAGTACTCCGCCTCCAATCGAAATATGCTGAGAGGTGGCCATGACGTTGGCCGCGATATTCCCGTGGGTGAGCATGACTGCCTTGGAACTTCCCGTGGTGCCGGAAGTAAAGAGAATGATGGCCAGATCCTCTCCACTGAGTTCGACCTCTTGAAAAGACTGGCTCCCGGCTAAGAGGGCTTCACGGCCTGTTTTGAGTGCATCCGAAAAAGATAAATCGGCCTCCTTCGTTTCCTCCTCCATGGAAATCAACCGCTCCAGGGAGGGCAGGGTCTTTCGATATTCCTGCAGTCGATCCACATATTCCTTGGAACAGATCAAAACCCGGGGTTTGGAAAAGTTGAGGATGTGGCAGATCTCTCGATCCGTGAGGTCCTTGTCAATGGGCACCGCGACCAAGCCTGACGTAACCGCTGCCAGGTAGGTCACGGCCCATTCGGTTCGATTTTCCGAAAGAATGGCCACGCCGTCTCTCTTTTTCAGACCCAATTCTGAGAAAGCCGTGGCAAGCTCCGTGACACGCTCACAGAGTTGACTGTAAGTGAGGGACTGGTACACCCCGTTTTTCTTACTGCGAAGAGCAACCCGATCGCCAAATCGATCGGTCACCTGAATCAAGAGATCCCGCAGATCCTTGATCGGATAAATGGAATAAAGGGGTGGTTTTTTCACACTGAAGGAATTGTATAGGAAGTCGCTTTAAATGACCATGAAGCCCGGATAGTGCCCCTGCAGGCTACTCAGGAACCGGGACTTCTTTTACAGCATCCAGGCTGACAACACTCTCTTCTCCCACCACTTGAGCGCTGTGAACCGCATCGCGGGGAACCTCGATCGAATCGCCCACTCTCAGCAAAAACTCCTCTCCCTCCAGCGTGATCAGAAACTCCCCTTCCAGAACGGCATCCTTTTTATCCACGGAATGAACATGATCAGAAAACACAGTCCCCTTGGGGTACACGTATCGAGCGACCGAGTACCCTTGGGCCATGAGCTTACGGCGCATGTTTTCCTCAGTCAGGGGTCCCCACTTCGATTCATCCCAAGGTTCAATCATGGGTCACAACCGCTTTGATGTGGGTTCAGGTGTGGGAAACCCGGGCTTGCAGGTTAGACGGCAACGCAAACTGAACGTCCTCTTCTCGAACGACCAGCTCTTCCAGCGTGGCACCCTGGTCTTGAAAAAAGGTCACGATCTCCTGGACCAGGCTTTCCGGAGCTGAAGCGCCGGAGGTCAATCCAAGAGTTTCGACACCCTCGAGCCATTCATCCTGAATGGCACCCAAGTCCTCCACCAGGTAGGCAGAGCCTCCTGCCCTTCGGGCCTCTTCCACCATTCGCACGGAATTGCTACTGTGGGCAGCTCCCACAACCAGGATCAGATCAGACGACTCGGCCAGATCTCTCACCGCCACCTGCCGATTCTCGGTCGCGTAACAGATGTCATCTGAAGGAGGACCCTTAACGCTGGGAAACTTTTTGCGCAGGGCCTCAACCATCTCTCGTGTGTCCTGCAGACTCAGCGTGGTTTGGGTGATATAGGCAACCCTTTCCGGATCTTCCACCTCCAGATCCTCTATGTCTTCAATCGTTTCTACCAATCGTATCTGCTTTGGAGCCTCACCCATGGTTCCAATCACCTCGTCATGGCCATCGTGGCCAATCAGAATAATGGTGTAGTCCTGCTTGGCATAGCGTACCGCTTCCACATGCACCTTGGTGACCAGTGGACAGGTGGCGTCGATCACTTCCAACGATCTGGCTTGGGCTTTTTCCCGAACCTCCGGTGAAACACCGTGAGCACTGAAAATGACTCTGCCCCCCTCCGGGACATCCTCGACACTGTCCACAAAAATGGCCCCTTTCTCACCGAGTTCCCTGACTACATGAGGGTTGTGGATGATCTCCCTACGAACGTAGAGCGGGTCGGTGAAAGTATCCAAGGCGATCCTGACCACATCGACAGCTCGCACCACACCGGCACAAAAACCCCGAGGGCTGACGAGAAGAATCTTCTTGACCATGTTAACCCTATTTTACCACGCGCACGCCAAGCGCGCATGTGCGCCCTCCGTGCTCCTTCCAAGTCCCAGGTCAGGTTTTGAATTTTGGATTTGTTTGGGATTTTGAATTTGGAATTTTGAATTTCCGGCCTCCGGCCGGCGGTCAGCGGCTCAGGAATTCCTCCACCACTTCCTTCACCAACTTCCCCTCCCCATCCACCTGATAGTTCATCCTCCGCATCTGGTCCTCGTCGATGGTGCCAGCCAGCCGGTTTAAGACCTCACGCAGCTGAGGATATCGTTGTAATGTTTCGGTCCTAAAAACCGCAACCCCGTCGTAGGGTGGAAAGTATTGTTTGTCATCTTCCAATACAAAGAGATCCAAGACGGCAATGAGACCATTGGTGGAATCTCCGGCGATCAGATCCACTCTCTGATCGTCCAGGGCTCGATAAGTCAATCCCAACTCCATGACCCTGGGCGGCTCGGCAAACTTCAGATCGTAGGTCTCGGATAAGCCTGCAAAACCATCCGCTCGTTCGATGAACTCATAGCCGAAGGCCGCCAGCCAATTGGGCGTATAGGGAGCAATGTCGCTAATGGTTCGGACCCCGAGCCTCTTCGCAGCTTCGCTTCGAATGAGAATGGCAAAGGTATTGTTGAATCCCAGCGGTTGCAGCCATTCCATACCGTCTTTCCCATAACTTTCCTTGACCCTCCGGTACACTTCCTGGGGGTCACGGATCGGGTCATTCTTCAGGATCGCCGTGTAGGCCGTCCCCGTGTACTCCACATAACCGTCAAGTTCCCCGGCTCGCAAGGCCTGATCACAAATAAAAGTGCCCCCTAAATTCAACTTGCGGACCACCTTCAGCTCGGTCTGATTTTCAATCTGCTGGGCCAGAAGCTCTCCCAGAATAACCTGCTCGGTAAAATTCTTGGATCCGATCACAATCGTCTCCGCAGAACCGCATCCGCTCATTGAAGCGAGCAGGCCCAAGAGCAGTGTCATCCAAAGCCAAAGAGTCTGTTTCATGCGGAGCGCCTCTGAGGATTTTTCAGCAGTTTTTCCATACGTCCCAAGCCAAAATCGGTCAACAGCGCCAGCAGGGCGGCTGGTATGGAGCCTGCCAGAATCAGGGTGGTGTTCACACCGGCTACCCCCCGGAAAATATACATCCCCAATCCTCCGGCTCCAATAGCTGCTGCAATGGTGGCGATTCCCACCGAGGTGATGGCGGCGACCCGAATCCCTGCCACAATCACTCCCAGTGCCAGCGGGATTTCCACTTGCCACAAGAGTTGGAGGTCAGTCATCCCCATGCCCCGACCCGCCTCTTTGACCGAGGGATCGACCCCCTGAATCCCCGCGTAGGTGCCGCGGATAATCGGCAGCAAAGCGTACAGGATCAGTGCCACGATGGCAGTGCTGGCCCCAATCCCTCCCACCACCGGGATGGGGATGAGAAAACCAAACAAGGCCAGACTGGGGATGGTTTGGACCACATTGGCAAAGCCGAGAACGACCTTTTCCAAAGCGGGCTTTCGGGTGATCAACACGCCGGCCGGAACGCCGATCACCACGGCCACCGTGATCGACACCAGGACCATCCACAGATGCTGTCCGGTTAAGGTGAGTACCTCATCGAAATTGCTGATAAAAAATTGCCAAAGATTCATCATCTTCACCTAATCAAGTAAAATTCAAAACCTGAACCTGGAACGCGCGGTAAGCGCGCTACGCGCGCTTACCGCGCTGCAACGGCTTGAGGAATGCCTTAACCTCGGGATCAGCGGAAGACAGCAGCTCATCGGGAGTCCCTATGACGGTGAGTCGTCCGTCCTTCATCAACCCGATCCGGTCTCCCAAGTAGAGGGCTTCCTGCAGGTCGTGGGTCACAAAAAGGATGGTTTTCTTGAGGTTCCCCTGCAGTTCCTTGAACTCCTCCTGGATTTCACTTCGAGTCAGCGGATCAAGCGCACCAAAGGGCTCATCCATGAGGAGAATCGGAGGATCGACAGCCAGAGCCCGCGCCACCCCCACCCTCTGTCTTTGCCCTCCCGATAACTGCGAGGGATAACGATGGGCATACTTGTCCCCATCCAGACCCACCAGGGTGAGCAATTCCCTGACCCGCCGGCGGACCCTCTCCGGCTCCCACCCCTCCAGAGAAGGGACCAGGGCCACATTTCGCTCCACCGTAAAATGCGGAAACAAACCCACTTCCTGGATCACATATCCGATGCGCCGGCGCAGCTCAATGGGATCCCAGGAAGTGGTCGCGCGGTCTTGGACAAGGACTTCTCCATGGGTGGGTTCAAGCAACCGGTTGACCAGCTTCAAGGTCGTGGTCTTCCCGCTGCCGCTTCGCCCAACCAGCACCACGGTCTCACCCTGGCGGATCTCAAAAGCCAGATGGGAAAGGATCTCAGCTTCTGCCAGTCGATAGGAAACCTGATGAAACTGAATCGCGATTTCAGGCTTCTCCACTTCGCTTGTTCTCACTCGAAATGCTCTGTCGCAATCCTTTTGGCTTCCTTCAAGTTGATCTTGCCACTTCCCAAGAGGGGTAATGCATCCACTTTCAGAAATTTATCCTTGCGGGGAATAAAGAGATTGGGCAATCCCATTTCACTCAATTTCTTGAGAATCTCCGGAATTGTTTCCTCATCATGAATGTGGATCACCGCCAGGCACTCCCCTTTACGATCATCCGCCACAGCGGTGACGGAAAATACCTGCTGCTCCACTTCTGCGGCCTGGTGCAGGGCCTCCTCAACTCTGCCATGGGGTACCATCTCCCCTCCAATCTTGGAAAATCGGGAAAGCCGGTCGGTGATCTTCAAGAATCCATCTTCGTTGACCAGGGCAATGTCTCCCGTTACATACCAGCCCTCTCGAAGGACGCTCCTGCTCAGATCGTCTCGCCCCAGATAGCCTTTCATGACATTGGGACCTCGCACGATGAGCATCCCCTGGCTATCGGCCGGCAGCGGCTCAAAGGTGTCCGGATCCACAATCCTGACCGCCACCCCAGGCAGGGGTTGACCAACGAATCCGCGCCGGGAGCCGGGCTGAAAAAAGCCGGGAGCACGAAAATCGGGCACGCTCACCGCTATGGCGGGAGAGCACTCGGTGGATCCATAGCCTTCCAGCGGACGAATTCCAAACTGTTCCTCAAAAGCCAGGGCCAAGCGTTCCGACAATTTCTCCGCGCCGGTCAGGACCAATCGAAGCGAGCCCAGTTGAGCCGGGGTGCAACCTCGCATGTAAAGCTGCAGGAAGGTGGGTGTGGCCAGCAAAATGGTCACTCGGTAGCGATGAATGAAATCACCCACCGCCGGGGCATCCAGAGGGTTGGGCTGCATGGGCATGGCCAATCCCTTTTGGGCGGCAAACCAAAAACACATATAGCCAAAGGAATGAAACAGGGGCAGGATCCCCAGCACCCGGTCCTGAGAGGTGGCCCTCAAGACCTGGGCGATGCCTTCAACATTGGAATCGATGTTGGCATGGGTCAGCATGATGCCTTTGGGTTCCCCCGTACTTCCGCTGCTGAAGATCACGGTCGCCACGTCATCCGGCCCGCCACGCCTAGTGGCACCACACAGTTTTTCAAGCATGCGCTGGGGCAGGAAATAGGAGGCGATGGCGCTTGTCAGTTGGGTCAAAAAGCCGATCCCGGCGGCCAGATCCTCCACCCAGATCAGATCGATCCCCTCGGGCATCTCAAGATTGAGCTTTTCTTGAAAGGCGCGGCTGGTGACGATCGATTTCAAAGCAGCCTGGCGAATGGCCGATTCCATACCGCTTTTCCCAACCGTGTAATTCAAGTTGACGCTGGTGCGCCCCGACAGGGAGGCGGCAAGATTGACCAGCGCACAGGCAACGGTGGGAGGGAGAAGGATTCCTACCTGGGTCTGCTGGGACCAATGAGGTTTGAGAGTTCGGGCCAGGGTGACGGCACCCACCAAGGCCTTGAAGCGGGAGACACGGGGCTTGCTTGCATCGGCGAAAGCCAAAGCAAAGGGCCTGCGCCTGGCCTTGCTTACAAAGGAACGATGCAGCGGACGTCTCTCTTCCTTCCTGTGGGACCAGGCGGTTGAGGCCAGTTCCTGAACGGCCTGTCGAATTTCAGGAACTGTGGTGCCGGCATCCAGGGCTTCGCCAAAAGCCACCGTGACCGGATAGGGGAACTCCCTCGGTATCTTGGAGAGAAACCGCCCGCTTTCGTGGCTGAAGATACTGCCCCAAAGTCGGTCCAGATAAACGGGCACAATGGCCGCTTCCCTGTTTTTGGCAATGCGCTCCAGACCTCTTTCAAAGGGAAGCAAGGTTCCGGTACGGGTGATCTGTCCTTCCGGAAAGATACACACCACTTCCCCCTCATCCAGGTGCTGGCCGGCATCTCTCAGTGCCCGCAGAATGACGCGGGGCCCTCCCGAAGAGGAGATGGGTATGGCCCCCAGCGATTTCATGAAGGGCTTAAAGAGCCAGCGATCGAAATAAGTCTGATCCACCAGGAAGCGAATGGGACGGTCGAGGCTGGCAATCAGCATGAGTGCATCGACAAAAGAGACGTGATTGGGGACCAACAGCACGCCGCCTTCTGCAGGGACATGCTCCTGGCCGATGATTTTCAGGCGATACACCGAATGGGTGGCCAGGATCAGAACCAGGCGAAGCAGGGCGTCAGGAAGAAGCCAGATAGCCCAAATCGTTCCGCTGACGACAGCCAGCGAGGCCACATACAAGATGGCCTGCGGGGAAAAGCCACGACTGGCCAAAAGGGTGGCGCTGATGGAGGCCAGAAAAATACCGGTGAAGACAAAGATATTGGACAGCGCGATCACGGCTCCTCGCCGATCCGCAGGCGCCAGCCATTGAATAAGGGCAGTCAACGGTACCAGCAGAAGTCCACTGCCCAGACCCAGCAAAGCCATGAGGATGAGTAAACCCGTTAATTGTGGAGAAAGCAGAGCCAAAAGAAAGCAGGCCACCGCCATCAAGGTCGCTCCCAGCGGAATCAAACCGTACTCCACCTTGGAACGGGAGAGTTTCCCGGCCGCAACGCTTCCCACGCCAATACCGAGACCGGACACGGCCAGAGGGAATGCGGAAACGGTGTCCGAGAGATCCAGGACGGTCTTGGTATAAACCAGAATATCCTGAAGCAGCAGGCTGCCGATGGTCCAGTACACCACCGATCCCGCCACGGCCAGCCCCAATATCCTTTCCGAACGAATGGCCGCCCAGGCCGATCGGAGGGTCTCCACCAGCCCGCCCTCGGCCCGAGCGACAGGAACCTCGGGAATACCAAAGGAGGCGATCAATCCAATGACGGCCGTAGCCAGGAGGAAGAGTCCCACGATCCAGATTTGACTGCCGGAGCGATCCAGAAGCGGCCCCCCCACCGCCGTGCCCAGAATGATGGCCAGAAACGTCAGCACCACCTCAAGAAACTTCATGGAGATAATCACGCTACGCTTGCTCACCCGGTCTGCCAGCAAGCCTGCCGGCAGCGAAAAGAGTATCAGGGGAAGGGTGAGCACACAAAAAGCCAGTGTGGTCTGAAATTGGGATGCCGCTTGAAACTCGGCCTCGCTCCCCACAAAGCGGCTTTGTAAAGCTCGGATGGCCAGGAAGGTGACGATCAATTTCCAGGCGTTGTCATTGAAGGCACCGAAGAACTGGGTAACCAGCAAGCTTTTCAGGGGATGGCGATTATCGTCTGTCATCGATTACCCCAGGCCAAGGTCAATGGATGCGGACTAGGGTAACATCTTCGTCATCGTTGGTCAGATTTAAGTCCGATGCCACCTAAACGGTAACGGGTGCCCAATGAGACCCTAAACCTTCAGAGCCCTGAAGGAGCGCCAGGGAATAGCCCAGGGTGTAGCCCTGGGTTTTAGGCGGCACATCCGGTAGGCGGCGACCCGCATCCCTGAAGCTCTAGAACGAAGGCAACCTCCAAAGCCCTGAAGGGGCGGCAGGGAATAGCCCAGGGTGAAGCCCTGGGTTAACGAAGTTAGTGCAACAGAGCCCTGTAAGGGCGGCACAGACGAAAAAAATCTCGTAGATCCCCGAACTCAAACGTTACTTAAAGTAGAAGGGATCTCAATGTCTCAATCTTTATCCAGCCTGATCTTCCATTTCGTTTTCAGCACCAAGCACCGACGACATCAGATCCCCCGAGAGATACAACCCAGACTGCACAAGTTTATTGCCGGCACTTTACGTTCTCGTCAAAGCAAGCTTCTGGCCGCTGGAGGGATGCCCGATCACCTGCATCTACTGGCATCACTGAATCGACAGATTTCTGTATCAGACGCGCTGCAAAAAATAAAGTCCAACTCGTCCCGATGGATTCACGAAAGCTTTCCTGAACTCAATCGCTTTGCCTGGCAAAATGGTTACGCGGCCTTTTCAGTGAGTTTCTCGCACATTGAGCATGTAAAGCGTTACATCCAGAACCAGGAGCGACATCATCGAAAAAGGACGTTCAAGGAGGAGCTCCTATTGCTATTGAAGGAACACCTGGTGGAATTCGACCAGCGTTACTTGTGGGATTGAGCCGGATGTGCCGCCCTTACAGGGCTCTGACCTGTTGCTCGATCCTACCCAGGGCTTCACCCTGGGCTATTCCCTATCGCCCCTTCAGGGCTCCGGAGACCGTGCTATTCCCTACAAGCTGGGAGTAGTTTTCGACCGGCCAAAACAAAAAAGGCCGCCATAAGGCAGCCTTGGGTTGTTCAGCTTGTAATAGAGGATTTATCTAAGTCTTCTTTCTGAATCTTGCTGCTCCAGCCAGGAGACCGGTACCGCTGAGAAGCAGAATGAGAGTGGAGGGTTCAGAAACCGAAACGTATCCCCCGTCGGTACCATTCTTGGTGCCATCGCTGTTTAGATAATGAACCTTGAACTCAAGCTCGCTACCAAGGGTGCCTTCCGGAATGTCCACTCGGAGTTCCCATGCCACGACACCTCCAATGTCAGCGCCGAACACCAGTTCATATTCGGTAAAGTCGAAGCAGCCCCAGCTCTGCCCTTTTTCACTACACCCCTTCCCATTCATCCCACCTGGAACATAGGTCCAGTTGTCCAAGGTTGTCCCCTCCGGCGCGCTGGTCAGGACCATATCCCCTATGATGCTGTCGCTGATCTTGATAGCCACAGTGGAAATGAACGTTCCGGTATCGGTGTAATTCGCCGTATCGCCTTCCAGCGTCACTCGATAGGTTTCCGTTCCATCCTCGGTTCCGATAAGAGCGACGGAGAGAGTCCACTCAGTGCCGCTAAGCGTCACCGTGCCTGCTTGTAGAGGAAGAGTACTGAAACACAGCGCGAGCAGACCAAGGGGTACCAGGAAATACCAACTTGACTTGCCCACGAATTGGGTGTCTCTCGATTGGCTAATCATGGTTCTATGCACGTACGAACATACTTCTAATCCCATTCCTCTAGAAGCAATTCCTGGCCCAAACTCTGCCAGCGTTTATTCACAACACCTTACGGCAGATCGATTTAGGCCATGTGCAGGCAGCTACCCAACAACTGCAGCGCGCTACACATTATTAGAGAGCCTTGAAAAGCTCGGATCTCACCCCAAAAACAACAGCACGTAGACTATGGCGAGCACGATCTGAACCACCGCATAAGGCAGGGCTTTTTTGACAAAGCCCCCAAAAGAAAGGGGTAGTTCGTATCGATGGATGATGGTGACGGCCACCAGCGTTGAGGCCGAGCCGATAGGGGTGATGTTGCCGCCCAGGTTGGCGCCGAAGATGACCGCCCACCAGAGGGGCGAATCGTTCGAAGTCCCCAGGCCGGAGAGAATCTTGGCCAGCATGGCCGCCAGAGGAATATTGTCGGTCACCGAACTGGCCACCGCTGCAACCACCAGCATCAGCCCCGTTCCCAAGGTGGCACCCAGCTCGATAATAGGAACAATACCCTGGCCCATCAGGTCCAGAACATGGGCGTGCTCCATCACATCGATCACGATAAAGAGGGCCATGAAAAACCCCAGTAGATCCCAGTCCAGGGCCCTATAAAACTCGTCGGCAACCGCCTTGTAGCGAATCAGCATGATCAGACCAAAGGCCATGGCCACATACCCCATGCCTAGCTCACTGATATAAGGCAGTACCGAGGTGGTGGCGATGGTGACGATAAAAAGCACCATCATGCTGGCCCCAAACCAGAAGAAGAAGCGGCTCTCCACTCCATCGTTTTCGTCAAAGTCGGCCACCAGACGAGCCGCCTCCTGCCGTTCCTCCTCATCGGCCAGGCTGTGAATGGCAAACAACCGGGCTCCCATCATCAGGGTGATCGTCGTCGCTATCACCACAAAGGGACTGGTAATGAGGAAAAACCGGACAAAGCTGATGCCGGCGGCAGTGCCCACGATAATATTGGGAACCGAGCTGATGAGTGTGAGCAGACCTCCTATATTGGTCAACAGGCCTTCCACCAGAAGAAAGCCCAGCAGTTTATCTTTGCGACCCAGCTTATTGAGAGAAACTCCGGTCAGGGAGCCTACGATGATCATGGCGGTGACGTTGTTCAAGACGGCGGAAAAAAGCACTGTCAGGACGCCGTAATAGAAGAGCAGCCTGCGCGGGTCTCCAGCGGAGATCTTGGTGAGTCGAATGGCAATCCAGGTGAAGAGTCCGGATCTGGAAGTCACGTCCACAAACAGGCTGGCGCCCAGGATGATGGCAATCACGTTCCAATCAATGCCCGGGATGTAAACGGGAAGCTCCACGACCTCGCCAAAGACATTGGTCACACTTCCTATGGGCAGCAGGTCCAGGGCATCGGCCGCAAAGAGGCTGACGAAGGCGAAACAACCGGCGATCACGGATTTCTTGGCATGGAGTTGCTCTTCCAAGGCCAGCGCTACGATCAACCCCACCAAAAGCAGAGAAAACATCACCGTCACCGCCAGAGGAACCGGGCCGGCCCCGTGTGTGGCTTGTGCTATGATGAGCCCTGAATTCAGAAAAGTTTGCATCACTCAGACCGCCTCACAGCATCAGTAGAGGGATCTTGCGCAGCTCAACGGCCAGTGAGTAGGCCAGTCCATGCATGGCAGCCTGGTCTTCATCTTTGGCATTCAAAACCAACAACTCCACCTGGTGCTCTTCGACCAACCGGGTAAGATCGGCAATGTGATGTCCCAGAGTCACAATCTCTTGAATCTGCAGAGCCAGACCCTTCGCTTGCAGGGTGTCGCTGCAGGAACGGATATAGTCATGGGGTTCCTTGAGAAGTTGTCTGAGAATCTCCTCCTCGGCAGTCTCGGTGGTGATGTTGGGAATCTTGGAAATGACGTCGATGTAGCTTCGAAACACCGACTCATCTTCGATATGGGTCAAGAACAGGGTGCCCTTCTCCTCCGTGAAGCGCACGGCAAAATTGACCAGCCGATGATCTCCGGTGAGATGATTGGTGATGGCCATGACCGAACCGGTTCCTTTCAGGATCTCATCCAGGGGTTGAGCCTTGGGATGAGGCAGGATCAGTACCGGTGAGGAGGTGATCTGGGTCAGGACGTCCAGCTCTTCACCCAGACTGTAGGGCCACCTCCAGGCTTCGCTGTGAAGGTGCCGATAGGCACAAATCAGGTCGGGACTTTCCGTTTCAACCAGATCCAGAAGTTCTTTGACGGTCCGAAATTCATCTCCTTGAACCGTCCGCCAGTTTACCGATTCATCCTCACCCAGCACGGTCAGGAAATCCCGGACTTGGTCGGACAACTGCTGAGCCGGCTCCTCCTCCAGATCGGTCACCAGGAGGACTTTTTGAATCTCGATGTCCCGGTAGGCAAAGGATGTTTTTGTGGCTGATTTAAAGAAGCTTTCAAACTGGTCGACGTTGGTCACAGCACCTCTTTTCGCAGAGCAGAAGAGCCGCCGATCGGATCTTTTTGCCTCGGGAAGGATAGTTGTTTGATGGGATGATTTCAACCTGGGTTATAATTGGCACCCACTGGCAAAGCAACTTAACAGGAGAAAAGAATATGGCCTTTGATTTACGTCACAACAGTCGCACTCTTTTGGACGGTCCCGATCGGGCACCCGCTCGTTCCTACTTCAAAGCGGTCGGATTCAGCGACGAGGATCTGAAACGTCCTTTGGTGGGTGTATCCCACTGCTGGATTGAGGTCACTCCCTGCAACTTTAATCACCGCCGCCTGGCCGAGAAAGTCAAGGAAGGGATTCGCGCCGCCGGGGGGACCCCCATTGAGTTCAGTACCATCACGGTGACCGATGGCATTGCCATGGGAACCGAAGGGATGAAGTCCTCGCTGGTGAGCCGGGAAGTCATTGCCGATTCGATTGAATTGGTGTGCCGTGGACATCTCTTTGACGGTCTGGTTGCCATTACCGGCTGCGACAAGACCATTCCCGGTTCCACCATGGCCCTGCTCCGCTTGAATATTCCGGGGCTGATCCTCTATGGCGGCTCCATCATGCCCGGCCAGTACCAGGGGCGGGATCTGACCATTCAGGATGTCTTTGAAGCCGTGGGAGCCTACAACAGCGGTAACATCAGCCTTAAGGAACTTCATGGTATCGAAAAGTACGCCTGTCCTGGAGCGGGGGCCTGTGGAGGACAATTTACCGCCAACACCATGTCCACCGCACTGGAGATGCTGGGAATCTCGCCCATGGGCTTCAATGGAGTTCCCGCCATGGATCCCAAGAAAGACCAGGTGGCCTTTGAATGCGGCCGCCTGGTCATGAAACTGCTTCGCACAGGCCTTAAGCCCAGAAAGATCGTCACCCGCAAGGCCCTTTTAAATGCCATCGCCGGCGTGATGGCCACAGGGGGCTCAACCAACGCCGTCCTTCATCTCATCGCCCTGGCCAAGGAATCCGGCGTGCGGCTTTCCCTGGATGACTTTGACCGGGTCTCCCGCAAGACCCCGGTGCTGGCCGATCTCAAACCTGCCGGGCGCTTCACCGCTCCCGACATGTACAGCGCCGGCGGAATGCCTCTGGTGGCCCGACATCTTCTGGACGCCGGAAAACTCCACACTGAAGAACCGACCGTCACCGGCCGTTCCATTGGTGAAGAAGCCAAGCGGGGCCGTGCCAAAAAAGGACAAAGGGTCATTCGATCCGTCACTCAGCCCCTCAAGAAAAGTGGAGGGCTGGTGATCCTGCGGGGAAACCTGGCTCCAGAAGGATGCGTCATGAAAATCTCGGGAGAGGAACGAAAACTCCATCGCGGTCCCGCTCGCGTGTTTGATCGTGAAGAAGACTGCTTCAAGGCCATCAAGGCGGACAAAATCAAGCCGGGCGATGTCCTGGTAATCCGCTACGAGGGGCCCAAAGGAGGGCCCGGCATGCGGGAGATGCTCTCCGTGACCGCTGCCCTTCAGGGTGCCGGTTTGGGAGAGCATGTGGCTTTAATCACCGATGGCCGCTTCTCCGGAGCCACCCACGGTTTTATGGTAGGTCACATCGCACCGGAGGCTGCGGACGGCGGACCGATTGCCATCGTACGCAACAAAGACACGCTGGTCCTCGATGTGGACAAGCGCCTGCTGCAGGTGGAATTGTCCCAGGCCGAGATCAAGAAAAGGCTCAAGCAGTGGAAACCTCCCAAGCCTCGCTACAAAAATGGGGTCCTGGCCAAATATGCCCGCACCGTCTCCTCGGCCTCTGAAGGCGCCATGACGGTATGATTGCGATCAATCATAAATCGGGCCAGACATCGAACTCTCAAGCACGATCTTCTTGAGCCCCAACGGAGCGCTATGATGACTAACCGGGCGCATAGCATACACTTTTCCATCGGAGCCGCTAGTTGGGCCAGCACTACCTCCGAAGCCCCAACGGGGTTCCGGACGAGTCAGGAAATACAAGAATATCATTAATATCCTCAGTTATTTACATCTATTTTATTAAGCTTTTTCTTGAGATCTGAAATTCGCTGGTAGGACTGTTGAACGCGGTCCCTGGAGAGGGTTCCACTCTCCACCAGCTTCCTTATAATAGTGACGGCCTTTTGAGCAATCTGGGGATCGAAGCTGCTGGAGTTATTTCCAAAAAGCAGGATGTCCACACCCGCCTTCACGGCCAGTTCGATGCTCTCCTCCAGAGAATAGTTCTGAGCAATGGCACCCATCTTCATGTCATCGGACACCACCACACCTTCAAATCCCAACTGCTGGCGCAGCATGCCGGTGATCACGGCAGAGGAGAGGGTGGCCGGATAGGTCTCATCCCATTGAGCGTTGTACAGATGGGCCATCATGACCAGATCCGGAAGCTGCTCGCTCAATAGGCTTCTGAAAGGCTCGAGCTCCGTCTCAGACCACAGGTGGGTGACATCGGGCAAACCCAGATGGCTGTCCTGTTTGCTGGCCCCGTGACCGGGGAAATGCTTCACTGCGGACAGCACACCGGCTCGATGAAATTCTTCGATGGTCCAGCGGGCATGGCGCTCGACCCGATCGGGATCGGTTCCATAACTGCGCTCCAGAGCGGCAATAATGGGATTGTCCGGATTCACGGCCAGGTCCAGTACGGGTGCGAAATTGAGGTTGATTCCCAGCGAGGCCAGCAATTTGCCCACCTCTCGAGCACTGGATCGAGTCCGTTCCTGATCATCCCATCGGCCCAGCTCGGCCTGGGAGGGAGTGGCGGAAAAACCGTGCCTGGCTTTGAGACGTGCAATTTGCCCCCCTTCCTGATCGATGGCGATCAAAAGCGGCACCTCGGCAACCGCCTGAAGCTGAGCCGTCAGTTTTTGGATCTGCTGCTGGGAAACAATATTTCTCACTGGAGATTGAGTGGGAACATCCCGGTCAAATAAGACGACTCCACCCAGGTGAAGATCTCTTACCGCCTGAAGAAAGGAATCCCCTTGTTTCAGGTCGGTCCCCCGGAATCCCACCATCAACATCTGCCCGATCCAGAGATCGAGACGATCCTCTTCTTCAGGAGTACCGAGACAGCTCAAGAGGGATGACCCCAGGATCAACCCAAAAGCGATAGTCACGAGTAATCGCATGGTCGGGCACAACCTCCAGGCAGGAACCACAAACAACAAGACGGCTTGGCTTTACCGGCTGAAATGACGCTCGATAATTCTTCGATAGGCGAACGAGGCCACGGTTGCCGTGGGGGCTCCGTAACCAATGGTGGCTCCCATGGGAGTCACGCTGGCATCGCAGATCAAAAGATTCTCAACATCGTGCGATTCAAAATAGGGATTCACCACCGAAGTCCTGGGATCACTGCCGGCTCGGCAGGAGCCCGTGTTGGAGTTAAAAGAGGTCCCAAAGGGAGCTCGGGTCTCCAGAATCTCTGTGGCTCCCATCTTCCGAAGCAGTTCATGTCCCACCTCCCGGGCCTCTTGAAAGAGCGGAACCAGACTGGCGTGCTGTACATCGAAGGACCAGTTTCCTCTTTCGTCCGTCGATCCTAAAACTTGTGTAGGCCGGACCAGGCGAATGAGAATTCTTCCCCTGCGGGTGAGAAGTTCCCTGGCCGGGCTTTGGATCTCGGGATTGCAGATCTGGTCCATGAAGTCCTTATGCTCACGTCCGAATTCCGGAGCCAGGGCGTTGATGGCGACCCGGTCGGGATCGCCCAGAACCACATTTTCCCAGCGCAACTGAAACCGTTCCATCATTCGGTCCTGGCGCGTATCGTGGATGACATAAAATCCACCGTCCACGTATTCTCCGGTGGTCATCGGTTCCGGGAAGACCCCGGTAAGCACCAGAGGCCCGGGCCGCCCATCGATATTGCGCCCCACGTTGGGATTTTCAACCAGGGTTGATGACCCCAACAGCTCCCGGGGACCATAGCCGGAACGCATCAAGACCAACGGGGTGCCGAAAGTTCCGCAGGAGACAATGATCTTGGGAGCCTGGATTCTCTGCTGGGTTCCCCCCTGCTCGTAGATCACACCGGTGGCCCGTCGATTCTCAATCTCTATTTTCTGGACTTCGGCGTCGGCAATGATATCCACATTGTGCTTCTCGACAAGGTGCAAATAGGCAACAAAGCTTCCTCTTCTGGAATCGTATTTGCAAAAGTTGGATCCTTCACATCCCCAACAGTAGAGGCAGTTCTTTTTAGCAACTTGAGAGTCCACCACGTTAAAGCCCAACGACTTGGCCGTATCGCGATAAAGAAGATCCCCTCGAGACATTAACGGATCGGGACGGGAATGAATGTTGAACATCTCCACAACTTCATCTGCCGCTTCCTTGAAGTTGGCAGGCGTCCAATCCTTCAAGTCGTGGACCTCGGACCAGGCCCGGTAATCCATTTCCCGAGGAACCCGTGTCAGGGCTCTCCAGTGCAGGCTGCCTCCCCCCACCACACTTGCCGCCGAGTGAGGATAGGTATTGGGGCCTCCCGGACCATCCGGGTAGTACTGCATCTGGTAGCGCCCATGTTCGTGGAATTCGCTGGTGATATTGGTGAAGAGTCGGCGGCGTTCGGGAACTCCGTAGCCCGGCCGCGGTGTCCCGCGCAGGTAAGGACCCCGCTCCACCAGAGCCACCTGAAGGGGCTCCCCATTGCGCGGATTGACGCCCTTTTCCGCAATCCGGGCGGCAAGGAGAAAGCCGGCCATTCCAGAGCCCACGATGATCAAATCATAAGTCTTGTCCGCCATCTTTGATCCTTTCGATGTTTCGATGGATTGAACCGCATTTCAAGGGCGTTTCTGTTCAAAGTCAAGTGATTTTGAAAAACGAGAGGGTATCCGCGCAAATGTCTCCGCACAAGGAGGGCTCAGAATAGTCGATAATAGTAATGGCAAAGGAGATCAATATTCGTCGAAGGCACCTTCTCGCTTTCATCATCGGATTCCTCATCAGCATTCTCTGTTTGGTTATCGCCCTGTGGGGGATCGAATGGGAAGAACTCAAGGAGGGCTTTCAGCAAGCAAACTACCTTACCCTGCCCATCCTTATGGGCCTTCTCTTTTGCGTCTTTTGGCTCAAAGCCATCCGCTGGCGTCTTCTCCTTCAACCTTTGAGGAAATTCCAGACCAAAGAGGTGGTTCCCTCTCTCATGATCGGGTTTATGGGAAACAACCTGCTTCCGGCCCATCTGGGTGAGCTCATCCGCATCTTTGTTCTGGGTCGAGAATTCTCTCTTTCCAAAGCTGCTGTCTTCTCCAGCGTGGTCCTGGAGAGAATCTTTGATACGGCGGTGGTCCTCCTCTTTTTGGTCATGAGCTTGCTGCTGGTAGATGAATTGCCGTCCTGGGTAAGCACCACGATCCTCTCTGTGGCGGTCTTGGCCGGATTGGCTATCCTTTTCTTGGCCGCCTACCTGTTTTGGACGCAACGGTTCATCCGAGCTACCCGACGGGTCTTCTCCTTCCTTCCTGAACGCTTCGGTCAAAAGCTCACCGAAACGATGAAAGCTGGAGTTCTTGGCCTGGCCTCCATGCAAAGCGGCGGACTGGCCTTCTGGATCCTTCTGACCTCAATCCTGCAGTGGGTGCTGATGGCGGGTATGGTTTACGTCTCCCTGTGGAGCTTCGGATTACATCTGTCACCTTTGGTTTCTTTCGTGATCATCGGGGTGTCGGCACTGGGGGTAACGATTCCCTCCGCCCCCGGATTTTTCGGAATCATCCAGCTCAGTTTTTGGGTGATCCTGCAGCTCTTCGGAGTCGACAAAGGCGATGCTTTTGCTTCTTCGATCTACTTCCACTTGAGCAATTACATACCGGTCACCCTAGTGGGCCTTTACTATCTCAACCGCCGTGGATTGCAGCTGTGGCAGATCGACAAAGAGGCATCTGAAAACGAGGATCCGATGCTGGCGGACTCAGGAACCCTTTAGTCGGGAGATTCAGAGGCCAGGAGATCAGCCACCTTGGCCACTCCATGCTCCTTGAGGGATTGATCCCAGCGCTGAAGAAGATAGTGTTTCTCTTCTTCGAAAACACGGCTGATATTCTCCATATAAACTTCAGCTTCGTTGGAATCCATGTCCCGTGTTTTGTTCACAAAGGAAAGGGTTCGGGCAAAGTAAAAAGGCATAAAGGCGTTCAGAAGTTCGACTCGATCACAATCCGGGCTCCGGTAAGCAACGGCAAAATCAAATAACATGTGCGCCCATACAACACTGGGAAAATAGAACTTTTCCCACTTTGTTTTCTTCAGTTTCTGCACTTCCCTCCAATTTTCCGGGGACAGCACTTTCTTCCACAGATCCCGATAGTCCCTGGCTCCGGACAGGAATAAATCGTGCAAACGATCGCGAGTGACTTTCACCTCGGGCGGATCATTCCGATCCCCCAGTCCAAACCCGTAAACCGTGCTCGGTCTCGATTCGAAGGTATCCTTCCACAAGAACTCAAAGTCCATCATGAGTTGGAAGATCGTACCCACCACTTGGCAAAACATCGGGCCCAGATCCGAGGCAGGGTCCTTGGTGCGATGAATCTTAGGCGAACCCATAAAGGTCTGGCAGACCTTGAAGTGTCTTCCAATGGCGACGGTGGTCATCCAGATGTCGATCCCGAAGTTGGAAACATCCTCGCTCCAGGTTTTCTCCACCAGGTAGCAGCGGGCCAGCTTGCCGGAAATACCGAAATCTCCACCTATGGGCTGGCGAACCCGAAGTCCGTAAAGGGTCCTCACCAGAGGATAGGCGATGTTTTTGGTAATGGTGCCATCGTATTTATGCCGGGTGTAAATCGGTACCACATAGTCATACCCGTCAAAAAGCGGCTCAGCAAGATGCTGTATCCAACGGGGGGTCATGCTCTTGAGATCGGCATCGACAGTAACGATAGCTTTGGCCTTCAACTCGGCGGCTACTTCAAAAAGGTTGCGTAGATTATGCCCTTTGCCCTTCACCTCTTCAGGTGTGGAAACATAGATCTTGGGTATCTTGGTGGGTGTGTTCAGAAATGCTTCCTGGGTCCCGTCCGATGAATGATTATCCACGTTAATAATGACGGAGGAATGGTCTGCAAAGTGTTTGAGCAGACCTTGACTTGCCACATCAACGGGAACCGCAATGGAATCGGCTTCATTATAAGAGGGGATGCCCACCACGATCTCAGCAGAAGTGACATGATCGGGATTGTCGATCTTAGCGATCATCAGCGGAAGTGTAACGCAAGCCTATGTCTTATCCAATCTAGCCAGGATGATGCATCGTCCAGGCTACCCTGGAGGTTCCCCCGAGATCTTCTCAAATTCCTTGCCGGCAAAGCGGACGATTCTAATCCATGCCAGCAGAATCAGTGCGGTCACGAGTGAGAGCCAGCGAACACTTCCAAAGCCCACAAAGAGAGTGGTGATGGCCAGGCTCAGGCCCACGGCCAGGGCTTTGGCAAAGCGCTGAACGAACATGTCGATAAAGGCCTTGGCCTGATACTTCTCCTCTCTGGTGGTGGGGACATAGAGAACTTCCTTGGAGGACTGATTAATCGAGTTGTTAAAGCCGTTGTCACAGATGTACAGGGCGCTGCCCGTAAACAAAAGAGGAGTAAACAGAAAACCGACCGACCCTGCCAGTGCCATGATCGGCAGAACCAGCAGCGCCATTCCCACACCAAAACGGCGCATCACAAGACTGGTCAGGAAGATCTGTATGAAAAACGATATCCCGTTGCTGATGGCCTGGACCGTGGCGATGTGCACGCTGATGGCCGGCCCGTCCAGATAATAGGCAATGGCGGATTTGAACTGAAAATCCATGGTGGTCGACACCATTTCATACAAACCGACGATGGCCACGATGGACAAAAGATAGCGGGACCGGAAAACCATTCGAGCCCCTTCTGTCACCCGATTTCCTGTTGATATCGGTTTCTCTTCCGGCTCCGGCGCCTGGGGCAAGGACTTTCGGGTAAACATCTTCCCTGCCGCCCCGGCGATCACCAGGATAGCCACGGCCAGACCCAGGAAGATCCAAAGCCACTGAATCATGGAGAGATCGTCGATTCTCACCGCAGCAACGGTGGCCCCAAAAAAGCCGCCCGACACACCTCCCAGAACGATCAATCCATAGAGACGTTTGGCCGCTTCGGGTTCGACGCTGTCGTTTAAAAAGGCGAAGAAGGTGGCCACCATGAGCGTGCTGTAGAGGTCGCCGAACAAATAAAACGACCAGATCGTGGGCGCTCCGGGTGAGTCCAGTACGAAGGTAAAAAACAGAAAGCAGGAGATGATAAAGACCGAGAAGACGTAGGTGAGCTGCTGGCGTCGAAAGGACCGCGAGAGCAACGCGAATACGGTTGCCGCCACTAAAGCGATAACCATATTAAGAACCTTGGCCAGTAGTTCGGCCTGTGCCGCCAGCATGTGCCAGCCCATCAGGTCAAACCCGCTTTGATCATAGAATTGAATAAAGAGACCACTCTTGAGCGGTTTCAGGATGGAGAAGGTGGTGATGACCAGAAAGAAATAGCAGAACATCAGGACAGCCTGGGGAATCTCATCCCGCCGGATGTTCATGATTTGCTTCAGAGGATTCATCGCCGAGGGACCATCAACTCCAGTCGGGGCCGAATATACAGGACTGCATTGAATCTCACAATGCCGGCTAACCCGACTTTTTAAGGATATCAGCCAGGTTCAGTTCAATCGACTGATTGGATTGCATGAGCTCGGCAAGAATCTCTTCCCGGGATTGAGACTTCTCGCTACTGACCTTGCGATCATCTTCCAGGAAGGGCCACAGGCTCTTTCGGATCCTCTCCGGAAGGATGGTCTCCAGATATTCCAGGGCCGTGCCTTTGAGATCTCGGTTATCGGTGTGCAAGCCGCGAAAGGCAATCTTCAGCGGTTCTCTCGGCAAAGCCAACGACAGGATGGTGAATACGTGCTCCAAGCTTCGACTGGACCGCTTTCGCAGAAAGTCATCCACAAGGAGTGAACGCTCCTCATCATCCTCGAGTTGATCGAGCAGCCGGTGACTTTCCCACACTCTCCTGCCCACCGCCACTTCACGGAGCACTGCTGAAAAAACCTTTTCTCTTTCGAGCTTAATCTCCGGATTTTTGTCCAGGATATGGGCCAGGGCCAGCCCGCTTTGGAAGCGAACCTCAAAGCGAGTGTCCTTCAGACCGGTCCAAAGCCCGGCTACGGCTCGCTCGGAAGGACTGAAGCTGAGGATCCGGGGAATACGGCGTCGAATGGCAAAATCCTGCTGAGGGTCGGCGAGAACATCAACCAGCTGACCCGTAATCACCGGCGCAGCCTGGCGCAAGGCGGCGATCGCTTCTTGACACACTTCGTCCCATGCCAGTAAGGGCATCACGTGAGGCACCAGAGGAGGCTCAAGAACGGCCTGAGCCAGCGTGGCACGGATCTGTTGCGGATCTCCCGATCGGAGATGGACGATCTGCTGGACGATGGGATCCAACGAAGCGAAGGAGGCTTCTAATGCACTCTTGAGCACCTCCTTCCCTGGATCTGCCGGCTCCTGTGAGCTCACGGACTGGACGCCCTGAAGTCCCAGCGCTCTTAGATCAAGGGAGACCTGGGTCTGCACCATGGTTTGGCGGGTTGTCTTGTCTGCCACCTCCGAGAGGTCGAGTTCCACGGCACGATTGAGCAGACTCTTTTCCAAAGCCCCGATGTAACCTTGATGCAGGTTCCTGGCCACCACCAGTCCCACCCCGGCGATGAGAGCTGCCGAGATCAACATGGCGGAGTGAGCAATCTGGGGTCCCAGAAACAAGAGCAGGCGGACCGTGCCTCCTCCCAAGGCATCCCCCAGGCGCTGAAATCCCACGTCGATCAAAGACTTGGTGGCCCGTTTTTCCCGCAGCGAGATCGGCGTATAGAAGAGTTCGTATCCGGAACGGAACAAGGAACTGCGCAGGACCGCTTCTGAGGCCCGAGCCACCGACGCGCTGGCCAAGCCGGGAGCGAAGAA
>JADFOI010000121.1 GCA_022562935.1 Acidobacteriota bacterium | reverse complement strand
TCCCTTTACCGTTGCCCAGGCCCTCGCTGTTCGGGATGGCAGAATCCTGGCAGTCGGCGATGATGAGCGCATCCTGAGGACGGCCGGCCCCAACACCCAGAGGATGAACCTGGAGGGCAGGGCTCTCATGCCGGGAGTCATCGATACTCACGCCCATCTCTACGAATATGCCATCTATAAGCATCCTCGCGAGTACCAAACCATCTTGATCCGAGGGCTGCGCCAGCGAGGTGTCCGCTATGTGACTGTGAGATGGCGGGTCCGAGAGACCGCATTGGCTGATCTAAAGAGGGCGGCGGAAGCGGCCCCCCCAGGGGAGTGGATTTACACCATGTTTACCACCGATGTGAATGCGGACATGAGACGTCCTGAGACGCTGTTGGAATTTACCCGGCACGATCTGGACAGCGTGGTGCCCGATAACCCCATAATGGTGATCACAGGATTAGTCGCCCGGACGGCCATCGTCAACACCAAGCTGCTGGAAATCATCACAGGGATCTATGGGGAAGACATTGGCGGTTATGAGAGGGATGATCAAGGGGTTCTGACGGGTCGCCTGACGGGAACCATAGGCGGGGTCGTCAACGCAGAATTGTTCCCTCTGGTGCCGCCGGAACTGAGCGCGCCCCTTTACAAGAGGGAGATGGATGAGTGGGTGGCTATTGGGGTAACGACGGTATCGACCCGTCTGGCCGGGAATTACATCACGACTTACGCCTACATGGATCGTCAGGGCCAGCTGCCGATGCGACTGGCGTATTCACATGAGGTCGGGAGGTTGAATCCGTTTGTGGAGAGGTACCTGAGGCGCTTCGGCGGCCTACAGGGACATGGGACCGACCGAATGTGGATGATCGGCATCTCCATCTCAGGTCCCGACGGGGATCCACCAGGGGCTCCCCACGGCAGGGGGGGCAACAACTGTACCACCTTGTTGAAGCTCAAAAAGATCGAACTGGATGCCTATGGTCTGGAAGGGGGATGCAGATGGGACGAACCGGGTGACCCCAGTGCTGCGGCTCCCGCCATTGTCAGTCGTTTTGGCTATCGCATATCGGGTGTGCATAACATTGGAGACAAAGCGGTGTTATTGAGCCTGGACGCCTATGAGAAGGCCAACCAGGAAGAGTCGATCCTAGGGAAGCGCTTTGCCATCGACCACGGCTTGATGATTAGCCAGGACAACATCAAGCAAGCTGCCAAACTGGGGGTGATGTGGAGTCTGCAGCCTTTTATGATTTATGATCTCGCTCCCATGATGGCTGAAGTTTGGGGAGAAGAAGTGGCGCAGCGTTGGACCATGCCGACGAAAAGTCTCATCGATGGTGGAGTAAAACCCGCTTACGGAGCCGATCGATGGTCGGATCCCCGGCGCCAGCCCATGTGGAATCTCGAGGTCCTGGTGACGCGGTTGGCAGCCAACGGGAAGGTGTACGGCCCACAAGAGAAGGTGGACCGTGCCACTGTACTTCTGATGATGACCCGGTGGGGCTCCGAGTATGTCCTACGTGAGCAGGAACTGGGGTCGTTGGAGCCCGGGAAGCTGGCCGATATGATTGTGCTGGATAAAAATCCGCTGGACAGCAGCGTCCCTGATGAGGATCTGTCCGAGATCAAGGTCGTGATGACGATGATTGGAGGTGAGGTGGCCTACGGTTCACTGGATTAAGGAATCAGTGAAGATCAATGCCTGGATTCTTCTGGCCTGTGGGCTGACGCTGGGGGTTGCACGCACTCAATCAGAAGGACTCGTTTCGGTAGATTTGGGAATGGGTATCGCTGGCCCGGGAGAACATGCATGGGTGGCAGTCACGCTCTCGGCCGGCCATGCCAGTCGGGTGGGAAGGATCTTGTTGGAGATCTCCTTTCCCAGGCAGTTTGTTTCCTTTAACTCGGCCACCCAAGTGGCGGCGGCCGAATCTTTGCGGCTCGACATCAAGACAGAACTGCAGGAGAAAGAGGGAGAGGATGTTCTGAGAATCGAACTTTCCTCCCCCAGCCCGTTTCCACAAGGTGAACTGATCGAACTTCAATTTGACCTGTCTCAGGAAGCCCTGCCCAACCAGGAGTTCAGTGTGAAGAATCTTGAGCAAAGAGTAGAAACTCTGGAGGGCGAGGTGTTGAAGGCGAGAGGTTCAGACGGACTGATCATTGTCGCTGTGTTTGGGGAAGCCATTCCTGCTTGCTTTTTCTATATGCACTAGCCCGGAGGAATGAATTGGTGAGGAAGGCTGCCGGAATTCTTTTAGCCTGTGGGCTGACGCTGGGTTGGGGGCAGGCCGAATCAGGCAGGGCTTCCATAGAACTGGGAATTGGCGTTGCCGGTCCGGGAGAACACCCCTCCGTGCCGGTCACACTTTCGGCCACCAACCCCAGTGGGGTGGTAAGAATCTTGTTCGAAGTGTCCTTTCCCAACAAGCTTCTTACCTTTAACTCCGTTAACTCCGTCGCCAAAGGAGCTGATGCGGGCTCGCTGGAAATCACTATCCGAACAGAGTTGCTGAAGAGTGAAGAAGAGAACGTTCTTCAGGTCGAACTTTCGTCTTCGGACCCGATTCCCGAGGGCAACCTGTTGGAACTTCTTTTTGATGTAGCTCCGGAAGCCGAACCGAACGACGAGTACACCCTGAAGAACATCGTACAAAGGATTGAGACGACCCAGGGTGAGGCATTAGAAGCCACCGGCCTGGATGGCTTCATTATCGTAGTCGGAGACGCCGTTTTTGGCTGCTTCTTTTATATGCATTGAGGTTCAGGATGATCTTCTACTTAGGCACTCTCTCCTCGTCCTGGGCCTCGATTTCAATCTGAAACTTGAGCGGAAGCTGCTCGGGCAGGAAACAGACTTTGTCATCACAGGCCTGATAGGCAAGCGTGCCCTGAATCTCAAGCTGGGTCCCCCCCGACAGGATAAAATAGGGACCTGGATCATCGGGACTCAGACGCGAGGATATGGTTAGGACCCCCTTAGCGACCCATTCCTCGGTGTAATCGGCCGTGAGCGTCACCTCGAGAATCACCCGCAGGTTCCCTCGATACACGGGAACCCGCTCTTTGATGGCGGGCAGGTATAGAATCTCCGGTTCTGGATACTCGGGATCGTGAATCCGGATACGGGAATCCGGTTCGATAGAAAAGGATAGGGGCGTATAACCTTCCACCCCAGGAGCATAAAGATGCATCTTGGGAGGAAGATTGAACTCCACCACCAAGCTGATTCGATTGCCCGGCTGGGCCACCGGATCGCTGGTATAGATGCTGATGGGAATCTGTTGCCCCCCGGTCTCCAATTCGGTCTTCGGTCCCACATAGATTCCAAAGTCTCGAGCCAGAATCGAACGAGCCGTAAATCGTTCTCGGTAATTCCTTTCGAAGTACTTCTCGCGTAAGATTCCATTCTCGTCAATGATGTAGATCCCCGGAAACGGAATACCATAGTTTCTGCGCTCAGTCGACACCGTTGTATTCACGACACCAAAGGCGCGAATGTTGGACGCATCAGGGTCGGCCAAAAGCGGAAATTGGATTCCGACACGCTCGCTGAAGTGACGAACGGTAGCGACACTGTCATAGGAGATGCCAGTGATTTCAAGCCCCTGCTCTCTGAACTGTTCGAGAGACTCGTTCAGCTGCACCAGCTGATCCTTGCAATAGGGTCACCAGTCGGTGGAGCGATTGAAACTGATGACCAGGCCGCGAGGACCCTTGAGGGAGTCGAAGTCGCGCCAGTTGCCGTGCTGGTCACGAGCGCGAATGGGAGGAATCTCCTGCCCCACCTTGATCCCAACTTCCTCTGTCATATCGGATCTGTGAAGATTGCGCTGGGCCAGGATGGGTCCAAGTGGAGAGAGTGTCAGTAAAAAAACAAAGAAGAAATTCGGAATTCCGTGATTCTTAAATGTCATCTCACCCCTCAATTTGGTTCTTAACTTTCTCCCTATCTTGAAAATATAAGATATCGGAATTTACTTTTTGAAGCTAGCCCGGATGATGCATAGGTTCTTGTCACGAAGCGGGGTAGGGGCGAGCCGATGGCTCGCCCAAACAGTCGAGACCTCCGGAATGTGGGAGGCACCTCAGGTGCCGAATCCGAAAAGAACGGGGAAAGAATAGGCGAGAGCTATCTTGTGTTCCAGGGAAGGAGCTATCTTAGGGATCGAGTTGTTCGGCACCTGAGGTGCCTCCCACATTCCGGAGGTTCTTGCCACTCGTGGCAAACGGTGCAGCACGCTGGATGATTTCTTCGCTGCAGTGGACAATTTATGCATCATCCGGGCTAGATTGATCTACGGGATCGGTCTCGGCCAGCGCCATCAACTCGTCGTAGGTAACGGCCTTGGTAATAAAGAGCGACGGTATCTTGGACAAATCAATTTCTAGAGGCTGGGCGACGGCCTTTCTCTCTTTGTCGTAAAGAATCCTGACTAGGGGACGGCACAGGTTTCCCGGATTGACCTCCACGACTCGTCCCATTTCATCGGTATTCAGGACGACGTACTCATTATAAGTATAGACAGAAAAGCCCTCGATCAAAGCCTTCACGATGTGGGCCGCAAAGCTTTCTGTCTCTCCCCGGGTAAAGGCATCGAGCAACTGATAACCGGTCAGGGCTTTGCGGTGAGGGCGATCATGGATACAGGCTTCAAAAACATCCATGATTCCCAATATTTTCGCCTCCTCGCAGATATCTTCTCCCTTTAATCCCTGAGGAAACCCACTCCCATTTTCTCGTTCGTAGACCTGCCCCACCGTCTTGGCAAGCCAGCCATACTCTGGGCACAACTCTTCCAAGATCTTGGCGCCGTAAACCGGGCGCTGCCGCGCCTCCGGACGCATCTGGCCCGGGTCCTGGAGCATGCGCTCGGGGAGCTTGGCAACCCCAATCTCGTGCAAAAGTGCTGCCAGCCCTACCTCTACTTGCTTTTGCAGAAGGTAGCCCAGGGTCTGTGAAAGACGGAGTGACAAGACACTCACATTCACACAGTGAGTGCTCACGGCAAAGTCCTGTCTTCGATCGGTAGCCAAGAGAAGAAGAGCTGAACTTTGCACAATGGAATCGCTCAGGCGCTGGACCAGCTCTTTTCCCTTGTCAATATCGGGACGCTTCCTTTGCTCAACCCGACGGATCGATTCCAGAACATAGGCCGTGGCGATCGTGTACAGACTGATCATTTCCGCGTCAATGTCCTTCTCACTCAAAACCTGGCTCTGCCGGACCTGCGGGGATTGAGCGTCCTCACGCTTTGTCTTGGCGAGCGCCTGGCGGAGCCTCTCGGCTTTACTTGCCTGCTCAACCGAAGCTTCGGTTTCCGGGCTCACCTGAGGCCGAGATTCTTTCGGCATTGCCCCCAAAATAATCTCGCTAAAGGTTTTCCCTTCAGATTCCTCTTCAACGATCGCTCGGCTATCCCGCGCCTCCTGAGGCTGAAGGTCCTCCGACCCTGTCTCAGGGACTTCCCACGGCGTCCGCTCGGCTTCAACCTTCTCTTCAACAACTGCTGGACTGTCCTCCACCTCCTGAGACTGAAGGTCCTCCAACCCTGTCTCAGGGACTTCCCACGGGGTCCGCTCGGCTTCCACTCCCTCTTCAACGGCTGCTGGGCTTTCCTCCACCTCCTGAGACTGAAGGTCCTCCGACCCTGTCTCAGGGACTTCCCACGGGGTCCGCTCGGCTTCCACTCCCTTCTCCACCCGAGCCGTGTTTGCCTGGCTCCCCGGGGACGGAAAGGGAAAGGCTCCCAAGGCCGACTCAGAAACTCTCTCAAGGAGCCAATCTTCAACAAGAGCGTTCCCGCTTCGCAAACGCTGGGCAAGGACAAAGAGCAGATTGCGGGCAACGATGGGGTAAATTTCAATCAGGGACCAGATGGTGGCTCGATCCAGCACCAGTAGGCGGGAATCCTCGTGGGCAACCACATAGGCTGAGGCTGGCTGGCGGTCAAAAACGGACATTTCGCCCACAACCTCCCCCGGTCCCAGCATGACGATGGGGGCCAGCGTCAGATCTTTGAGGTGGATGCGCAAACGGCCGGAGAGGATGAGGTAGAGAAAATCATTGGGTTGACCTGCCTGGATCAGGACGGCACCTTCTGTGAACTCCTTGATGGGGCAGTCCTGCAGTAAGTCCAGAACAGAGTCCAGCTCGACGCCCTTCCACAGAATGGAAGTCTCCAGTTCCCACTTTCTCAGAGATTTCTGATCATCACCCATCTCTATCAAAGTAGTTTAAAGTCTTAGGGTTGTTCAAGGTAAATCGACGATTCCGGGGACGATTCCCCCAGATTGTTGATGAGGCTTCCCTTGGTTTGACGCCCTGTCGGCTCCAGAATACAATGCTTTAAAAAAGACCAATTAGAGGGAGAAAGCCTATGAGACTGACTCGTACAATCGGTTGTGTGATTCTACTTTCGGGAATGGTTACCGGCCTTTCCCATGCTCAAATCAAGGGTCTGGGAACCATTGATTTTCCCACCTCAGGCTCACCACAAGCCAAGGAGCTCTTCTTGCGAGGTGCTTTGCTGCTTCACAGCTTCGAGTACGATGATGCACGCGAAGCCTTTCAGCAAGCCCAGAAGATGGACCCCGACTTTGGCATGGCCTACTGGGGCGAGGCTATGACCCACAACCGTCCGCTCTGGGTCCAGCTGGACCTGAACGATGCTCGAGCTGTGCTCGATCGCATCGGTCCAACCTCTGAAGCTCGTCGGACCAAGTTCCCCACCCAGCGCGAGCAGGGATATCTCCGGGCCATTGAGGTCCTCTATGGGGAGGGGGACAAGGTCAGCCGTGATCTCGCCTACGCGGAATCGATGTTACAGCTCGCCGAGGAGTACCCCGATGACCTCAACGCTTCCAGCTTTTATGCACTGTCCCTATTGGGAACAGGTCAGGGCGAGCGAGACTTTGCCACCTATATGAAGGCGGCCAGTATCGCCGAGGAGATCTTCAGCAAGAACCCCGATCACCCCGGAGCCGCCCATTACCTGATCCACTCCTATGACGACCCGATCCACGCTCCCCTGGGTCTGCGCGCTGCGAGACGGTATGCACAGATCGCCCCGGCCGCCTCTCACGCACAGCACATGCCCTCGCACATCTTCATGGCCTTGGGAATGTGGGATGATGTGGTCAAATCCAATCAGGCCTCCTGGATGGCTGCTGAGGAGCGAATCAAGCGCAAGCGACTGACACTGGAGAACCGGGCCTTTCATGCCTCTCGGTGGTCCCAGTACGGTTATCTCCAGCTGGGCCGATACCGGGAGGCACTCCAGACGCTGTCGGTCATGCAGGAAGACACTCAGAAAAGCGGCGGTTCGCCCAGAACCCGGGACAACCTTCTCTTCATGCGTGCCGTCTATGTCATTGAAACGGAAAAATGGGATGACGATGCCGTCCGGATCGCCATCGATACCTCCGATTTGGCTCTACGGAGCGCGGCCACGGATTTCTTGACCAGGGGGCTGGCTGCGGTCAGGACCGGTAACCTGAGCGCCGCTCAAGAGGCCTTGGACGAGTTCAAGAAACGCAGGGAGGCCACAAAGACTCCTGCCCGCAGGAATCACGAACTGGCCGTTGGAGTCATGGAGAAGGAATTGGAGGCACTTGTACTGCTGGCAGCCGGACAGGCTGAACGAGCGGTTCAGCTCATGGAAGAAGCGACGGCGGAGGAAGCGAGCATGAGCTTGGCATTTGGACCTCCGATACCGGTAAAACCTTCTCACGAGCTCTTTGGAGAAATTCTTCTGGAACTGGATCGTCCCCAGGAGGCACAAAAGCATTTTGAGCTGGCCCTGGCCCGAGCACCCGGTCGTGTTCTCACGCTGCTCGGTCTCTCTCGAGCTGCAGCCCGTTCGGGAAACCAGGAAAAAGTCCAGCAGATTCACCGTCAGTTGCGCAAGATCTGGCACGGGGCCGACCAGGATCTACCCCTCTTGAGGGAAGTGACGAAGAGCGAAGGAACGAACGGTCTTGGGGTCGCTCGCCGCTGGCCCGGATTATGAAAGATCGCACCGAAAAAGATCAGCCTGATTCATCAAAACCCAGCCGTCGCCGATTTCTGAAATCGGGTGCGGTACTGGCCGGAGTTCTGGGTGCCTGTGCCGAGTCAGGAAACGTGAGTGATTCCGGCCCCCATACCTTGGGGGCCATTCCGAGTCCCTATGGGCAGCGATCAACCTATGAGAAGTCGGTGCGCTATACCCGTCTATCCGATACTCCGGAAGCGGGCTCCAGTCGCACTCCCCTTCAGGATTCCTATGGCATTCTCACCCCATCCTCTCTTCATTTCGAGCGACACCATTCGGGGATTCCCACCATCGATCCGTCCCAACATCACCTGCTGATTCACGGCATGGTGGATCGCCCCCTGGTCTTTACCATGGAAGAGATTCTTCGGTTGCCGTCGGAATCGCGGATCCATTTCATCGAATGCTCGGGCAACAGCGGGCGTGAATGGACCAGGCCGGAACCGACCGTACAGCGCACTCACGGAATGCTCGGTTGCAGTGAGTGGACGGGAGTCTCGTTATCGTTGCTGCTTTCCGAGGTGGGTGTCCAAAGCGAAGCCAGGTGGATCATCGCCGAGGGGGTCGATCCGGATAAATACGATCGCTCCTTCCCGGTCACCACGGCGATGGCCTACGGGGCGATGGCTTTGCCGGTGTTGTTGCTGGCATGTTATTGTAACAGGCTACCTCAGCGCAGCCGGTTCTTATTGGGATCAGTATATTGCTGCCGACTGTGGGAACTGTGATTGGTTATTATATGGTATCCCAGGCGTCGTAGGCTAGCTATTCAATTACAATTGCTGATCAGCCCTATTCCGCAGCCCTCTAAGCTATGGGTTACCTAAAAGAGCAAGGGCCGCTTTCAGTTGTCTGGCAGGGGGGGTTCCAGCCGTAATTGCAGGCTAATTGCATGTTGGGTTACTTCTCCCGTTGAGAAGCATCGCCCTTACTAGGCGAAGGCCGCTGGTTCGAGTCCAGCAGCTTCCACGATCAGCAAAGTATGCTAACGCTACTGGACGAGAAGTTTATCCCGCCCCTGGCGGGAAGTCCAGTAGCGTCCACTTTCCTACATCATCCCTGCCACAGCCACGCCCCGCCTAAGGCCGAGGCCAAGCCTCACTCTACACCTTTTTGCTTGACACCCGTTACGTTACACGTTATATTGCGGGGTGACTCAGAACCCTATTGAAAGGAATATCATGGCAACGCAAGACCCAACCCACCCCGGCAGGGTGATCAAGGAGACCTACCTGGCGCCACTGGATTTGACGGTGACCGACGCCGCCGACGCCCTGGGCGTGACGCGCAAGACCTTTTCAGAACTGGTGAACGGCCATTCGGGCGTGAGCATTCACATGGCCCTGCGCCTGTCCCGGGCGTTCGGCACCACCCCGGAGTACTGGTTGAACCTGCAACAGACCTACGACCTGGAGCGGGCCAAGAAGTGGACCCGGCTGGAAGGGGTCAAGGTGCTCATCGAACCGACCACCGCGTGAACTGAGGGGGACGGGGCATGAAGAGGCTGCCAGTGATTCGTTAAAAATGTCGCAATATCCATGCCCTGGCTACGTCAACTCTTACATGAGCCAAGCCACAGTCCCCTCATCGGTCCCGGTATTAGCGCGCCCTTCGAGTCGCCCCTTGCCGCCCAGTGGCCTTAGCTTAAGGTCCCATGATGATCGTCTATCAGAGCTGGGCCCCATGACGGCTGCCGAAGCCCAACGCCGCAGATCCATAGACCGCATCGTCCGCGACTACCGCCAGCGCCTGCTGAGCTTCATTCGCTGGCTGGCCCCTACCCGGACAGATGCCGAGGATATACTCCAGGACGTCCTGTATCAGTTCATCGTCAGTTTTGATGATATCCGGTCGCTGGAAAACAT
>JADFOI010000017.1 GCA_022562935.1 Acidobacteriota bacterium | reverse complement strand
CAAGACAAAATCAATGATGACTTCACGACCCACGGTCAATTCAATGCCTTCTCTGGTGAGGCTCTTAAAGCCGGGAGATTCAACTCTCACCCGATAGCTTCCCAGCGAGAGATTGGTGGCTCGATAGTGGCCCAGGTCGTCACTGAGTACGGTTCGGGTCAGCCCCTTGTCAAGGTTGGTAATGGTGACAGTGACACCCGGTACCAGCGCCCGCGTGTCGTCCATAACCATCCCCAGGATGGTTCCGCTGGCGGTTTGAGCCCAGACGGCCGAGGTGCAAAGCGTCAACGCCAGCGTCAGCGCTGCGAGAATACAGCGATTACCTCCACACCCATTCATAATGAGCTATTGTTGGAGCTTATAGAGAAGAATATACATTTTATGCTGATTTCGACTCTATAAATCCTGATAATCTTCCAAGAATAACGTTAAGGATTGTATCCGGAGTGCGGTGAGAAAGCACGGAATTTCTCGATTGCAGGCAGTCTTTAAGAGCATTACGGATACAATCCCGTAGGACTGAGCCGCGCGTTTATGGGGATTTTAGGGGCTGGGGAAGTAGGAAGTTGATGTTTGGATAGTGGGTAACGGGTCGTTTTGGGAGGCCATAGTTGGAGTGGCCACTGGGGACCGTACTACAGACTTGTCCCCATTACCCTGTCCTTTTCCGTATGTCCTTTACCGTATGCCCTTTATCGTAATTATAAGCTGTCTCTAACCGCTGTGGGGTCGTCCAGGGGTCGGAGTTTTTGGAGTTGAGGAAGCAGCTCGTGCAGGCGTTTACTGTGAAAGCAGGCCGTCGATGACGGGCTTGAAGGAACTAAAGGGCAGGGCTCCTCTTAGGGTCTGAACCACCTTCACCTTGTTCGGATCCTCGGGGTCGGTGAATCCGATTCCGAAAGAAGGCGTGGCTTTGATTCCAGCCTTGGCGCCGAGTGCCAGATCCTTACGAATTTCACCCGCATACTTCCCGCTTTCCAAGCAGGTATCGAACCTGGGGCTGTCCAAACCGAGAGCTTCCGCATAGGATTTGAGCTGTACGAGAGCCAACGCATTCTGATTGGCAAAAAGGCGGTCATGCATTTCCCAGAATTTGCCCTGTTCGGCGGCGCAATTCACTGCCTCAGCCGCCTTAAATGCATACTGATGTATGGATTCCAACGGATAGTCCAGGAAAACGTACTTGACCTTTCCAGTCTCGATGTACTCTTTCGCAATTTGAGGGAACGTCCCACGGACGTGTCTTCCGCAAAACGGTCACTGGTAATCGGTGAATTCCACCAGGGTCAGTTTGGCCTTCTCATCGCCCTTAAAAGGACTTCCACCAAGATCTAGAACAAACTCACGAGGTGTAGGAACCGGAGCCTGTCTCGTCCTCAGAAGGCTCTTGATTTCCTGAAGTTCCTTTTGAATTGCCTTCTGCCCTTCTTTGAGTGCCTCAATCTCTTCTTTAAGGTCGTTGATTCCTTCACTCGACGTCCCTTGTGCGAAGCTTGGTGTCCCACACAGAAGGGTGAGCAGACTCAGTTGACAGACCACCGTGAAGCACTTCGTTGTCATGACCTTTCAGTCTCCCCGATCTTGACTCAAGACTATTTTACTAAATTTCCGCCTTTCAATCGGTTCGACACCATGGAAAATCCAGTCTACCATAACGAAGAACCCATTAGGCTTGGTCGGTCATGGTCAGAATCGGAGAACCGGGGAAAATGAATCGGTGATGAATCGGAGGAGACACATGAATCGGTGACACCCACGTAGTTCCGGAAATTGGTCCCATAAATCAAGGATTTAAGAGAGGTAGGGCACCGAATGAACCATAGTTTGGCAAGGCGAGGATGCCGGACCCAGGGCTTTACGGGGTCGAGACCTGCCGGGGTCAGCGCTATCGGTGACTCCTCTCAACTTGTTGATTGACAGGGGTCCTTTTGGCAATTACGGGCGTTTCACTGATTCTACGGGGAGGTTCACGATGATGTCGCCCTCAAGGGCGAAGTTGTATCGCTCTCGAGCGATGCGCTCCCATTGATAAGGGTCGGTCTTCAGCTTGTCGATTTTTTGCAGGTAGTCACTGCGTTGTTGTCTGAGATCTAGATTTTCCAGTTGTAATTCTCGTAGTTCTGCCCGATACTTACGCAGCTGTATCAAACCGCCGTCTCCGAAGAAAAGGATGCTCAGTAGGGCCACACAACCTGTAAATAGCAGAATCCAGGAAAGTTCTCTTTTCGCTTTTCGGCTAAATGTCATGGCCAGTACGAATGTCTAAGAGTTACGTGGTTCTCTCTACTATAGATACCCACCAAGAGGCGGAACGAATCGCCCAGCTACTGGTAGAGGAACGACTCGTAGCCTGCGTTAATATTGTTCCCAAGATCACCTCGATCTACAGGTGGAAAGGGGCAATGGAGCGTGCGACCGAACATCTGATGATCATGAAGACTGCCGAGGATCGGCTGTCCTTATTGACCCACCGCATCAAAGAGCTCCACCCTTATGAAGTGCCGGAAGTGATTGCCCTCTCCATCGACGACGGAGATTCAGCCTATCTGGAGTGGATCCTCTCGGAAACGAGAGAAAATCCTGCCTGATCTCCTCTTCCTGCGCACCAGGCGAGCTCTGGCTTCCTGACCCCCTAACCCGTTCCTCTTCCCCCTTTTTCACTGGCGTTTTCTCGAGTATTAACGCAGCCGGGACTATGTATAGGTTGTCGTGACGAAGAGCCGCAAGCGCTGCGATGACAAGGCGTGGGAACCCGCAAGCGGGTAACCCAAGGGCCCCGCAGGCGTACTCGTGCAGTACGCCGAGGAGCCCAAGGAAGCACAACGCAGTCGGTGCAGCACGCTGGATGTTTGCGGCTCTGCAGTAGACAATTTATGCATAATCCCGGCTAGTGAGTAAAAGAAGAACTATATCCAATGAGTCTGAAAAATCTCGATTCTATAGAGGTGTCGTGGGTCCTTGATGAAAGATGATAGAGATGGACTAGAAAAAAGAACTGAAGATCTGGAGAGGGTTCGAATTATGAAGAGGTGTTTTGCTCGGACTCCTTCTCGGTGTCTTCCTCTTGTCCACCTTTGAGAGAGCCTTTGAAGTTACGAATGCCCTCTCCCAGTCCTTTTCCCAGTTGCGGAAGCCGACTGGCGCCGAAAATCACAATCACAATCAGAAGGATAATGACTAGTTCCGACATTCCAAGACTGCCCATGTTTTTGTACCTCGCTTGATTCTCTCCTTATGGTACGCCTAACCCTCTTTGTTGTCAATCACAGCACCACGCGTTTGTCGCCAGTCCGTCGAGTAATGCGCTTGCGGTCCAGGAACTCGAGGAAGGGAATCGCGTATTTGCGGCTGATTCCAAAGAGTTTCTTGAACTCGGGAACTGTAAAGGTGTGCCCCCTGGGAAAGGACTCCTTGAGCTGGGATTGGAGAAAAGTGATCCGGTCGGGCGAGAGGACGATGTTTTCACTGACCCGTATCAGTTCTCCCTGCTGTAAGAGAAAATAAAACACATCCCGGACCACGCTACGGTCATAGGGTATTGTTTTCAGGAGTTCCTCCAAGGTGGGAGGTTGCAGACCCCTTCTCTGAATCAGTTGCAACATGTGTTCCTTCGCCTGGTTTTGCTCTGGGCTCAGTACCAGCTGTTGCCCCTGCAGCGACACGGTACTGCCCTTGATTTGAATCTTCTTTTCATTCTCCATCTGGTTGAGAACGAATGTGAAGTAAGAATTGGCGGCTTTTCCAAAGAATCGCTCTTTAAGTTCTTCTCGTGGTACACCCACCATCAAGGGAACTCGGGAGTGAAAATCAGCAAGGAATTGGGCGATTTTCGTCTTGAATTCCTCGAGATCCGGTCGAAAAACAGCCAGCAGCGGCTGCTGGGAGATCAAAACTATGGAATCCAGTCCCTTCAGGAGATCCAGTAGGTAATTTTCCAGAAACCCCGTGCGGGCTGCCAGGTCGGACAAGCTTACACCCGAGAAACGGTACAGTTTGACGAAGTATTCGACAAAGGCACTGTCCAGACCCGGATCTTGCTCTGTGAGCATCGACCACAGCTTTCTCAATCCGGGGAGGATGTCGGGCAAGTCCTTTTGCCGGTGTTTTTTTGGGGTACCGTCCAGAATCACACCCCCACCGATGGTCGTCATGGGTGAGTAACGGCGTAAGATGAAGTGATCCTTAGGGAAGCAGACGGTCGGACTCTGCACTCGGAACTGAACCAGCATCGACTCCCCGGGGCGAAGTTGGTCGTTTTCAAGCGGATGGATTCGACCGATCAGTTCAGCGCTTCCGTGGTGAAATCGGATCGCACTGCGGTCCTTGAGTCCTTTGGGGGCAGTGGGCAGCAAGTGAACGATTGCGTCAAACATTGAGGAGGAGGCAAGAGCGTTGGACCCCGAAATGACCATTCCCCTGTTCAAATTTTCCGTTTCCAATCCGCTGAGATTCAGTGCTGTCCTTTGGCCGGCCATGGCCAGGTCAGCCTCCTGGTTGAAAATTTCAATGCCTCGGACCTTTCCTGTCTTGAGGGTGGGATACAAGGTCACGGCATCTCCCTTTTTCAGAACACCGGCATAAGGGGTTCCCGTGACCACGGTTCCGAATCCTTTGATCGTGAAAATGCGGTCAACGGGAAGACGGAAGATCTGATGGGAACGCCGAGCAGCGGTGATGTCCTGCTGCGATTTCTCGATTTCTTTCAATAGTGTTTCCTTCAGGAGTTCCACGCCTTCCCCGGAAACGCTATCCAAGGCTACGATGGGAGCTTTTTCCAACGGGCTGCCCTCGACGAGTTCCCGAACCTCAGCTTCAACAAGAGAAAGCAGCTCCTCTTCAACCAGGTGCCTTTTGGTGATGGCGATAACGCCTCTTGGAATTTCCAGCAGCTTACAAATCTGAAAATGCTCGATGGTTTGGGGCATAACCGATTCATCAGCCGCAACCACAAGCAAGACGAGATCAATTCCACCGATCCCCGCCAGCATGTTCTTGACAAACTTTTCATGTCCGGGGACGTCGATAAAACCCACCCGAGAATCACCCAGCTGCATATGAGCGAAACCGATATCAATGCTGATGCCACGGCGCTTCTCTTCTTCCAGCCGGTCGGTGTCGATACCGGTTAAAGCCTTCACAAGCGTGGTTTTACCGTGGTCAATGTGGCCCGCCGTCCCAACGATGATGTCTTTCATATTAGATTCAAACCTGGGTAAAATGCTTCTACAGGAGTCTTGTACAGGAATGTTAGGAAACTTATCAACAAAATTACAGAAAATTCTTCGCGATTTGAAGGGTGAGGGACGGCTTGATGAACTCCATATCGAGGTGGCGATGCGAGAAATTCGCATTGCGCTCCTGGAGGCGGATGTTCACTTTAAGGTGGTGAAGGAGTTCGTATCTCGGGTCAAGGAGAAGGCCCTCGGAGAAGAGGTGCTTCGCAATCTGATGCCTGCTCAGCAGGTTGTGAAGATCGTTCGTGACGAACTCACCGAACTCTTTGGGAGGGAGGAGGCTGGACTGGTGTTTTCCAAACCTTTTCCAAGCGTCATCTTGTTGATGGGTCTTCAAGGAAGTGGCAAGACGACAACCACAGGAAAGTTGGCTCTGTGGTTGAAGAAGAAAGGGTTCCAGCCTTTAATGGTTTCAACAGATGTGTACCGCCCCGCCGCTATGGAGCAACTCTCGGTTATTGCCCGCGAAATTGGAATTGGGGTTTACGAGGAAAAGAGCAGTGACGCGGTGGAGTTGGCGGGCAATGCTCTACAGCACGCTCGTAACACGGGGTTTGACATCCTCCTGATCGATACAGCGGGACGCTTACACATCGACTCAGAGTTGATGATGGAGTTGGATCGCATTGCTGAGGAGGTGCGGCCGGCTGAAATTCTCCTGGTGGCCGATGCCATGACCGGGCAGGACGCTGTGAACTCGGCCCGCGAGTTTAACCAGCGTTTGAATCTTTCCGGCGTCGTCTTGACCAAGATGGACGGAGATGCTCGGGGTGGAGCTGCCCTCTCGATCAAGACGGTGACAGGAAAGCCGATCAAGTTCATCGGTGTGGGTGAGAAGTACGAGGCATTGGAAGTTTTTCATCCAGAGCGAATGGCAAGTCGCATATTGGGGATGGGTGATGTGCTGAGTTTGATCGAAAAGGCTGAAGAAGTCGTGGATGAAGAGCAAGCTCAGGAAATGCTCAAGAAGATGCAGCGCAACGAGTTCACGCTGGAGGATTTCCGTCAACAACTGAGGCAGCTCCGGAGGCTGGGTCCGCTGGAGCAGGTACTGGGGATGCTTCCCCAAATGGGTCCGCTGAAGGGATTGAATAAACTTCAGGTCGATGAGAAACAATTAACTTATCTGGAAGCAATCATCAATTCCATGACCCTGAAGGAAAGGGTTGCCTACAAGACCATCAATGCCTCAAGGCGCAAGAGAATCGCAAAAGGCAGCGGAAGACCGGTTTCCGAAGTCAATCGTCTGCTCAAGCAGTATGTGCAGACAAAAAAGATGATGAATAAGATCAGTAAAGGCTTTTCTACCAAAGGGTTACCTAAATTAAACTTTCCGATTTAGCGACTCTCTGATAGAATGAGTTGCATTGCTAGGAGCGATCATTGTTAAGAATACGTTTGAGTCGGCACGGAAGAAAAAAGGATCCTCATTTTCGAGTTGTTGTTGCTGAAAAGCACAAAGCACGAGAGGGGCGATTCGTTGAGATAGTGGGTTACTACAACCCAGCTCTGAAGCCTGTTCGACTGAACTTGGACCTTGACCGAATTGAACATTGGGTCAAACAAGGTGCACAACCCTCGAATACCGTAAGAGTCTTGATCAATAAAGTCAGGCAGTCGACATAATTGAAGAAGACCTTGTATTGATGCGCGTCTTTGATTGCCGATCTTGATGAGGCTCTGTGAGCCCTGGACATGACACGCGCTCGAGCTGGTTGGATACTTGGAGATCCAAGTTCGTTTTACAGGAGGAGTTATGAAAGAGCTTATCGAAATGATCGCGAAAGCTTTGGTGGACAGTCCTGATGAGGTCGTTGTGAATGAGGTTTCGGGTGAACAAACCACGGTCCTTGAGTTGAGGGTGGCTCAGTCGGATCTTGGTAAAGTGATTGGAAAACAGGGACGAACGGCTCGTTCCATCCGAACCCTTCTAGGAGCTGCAGGAATGAAGCTCCACAAGCGATTTGTTTTGGAGATCTTGGAGTAGTTGGCTCAATTTTCCAGCATTGCCCGAATCGTCAAGAGACGTGGAGTTCGAGGCGAAGTCGCAGCTGAACTCTTAACTGATTTCCCCGAGCGTTTCTCCTCCCTTGATGAGGTTCGTATTTTCAATGGCGAGAGGGAGTATTGGGAGAAAATCGAGAAACACTGGTTTCACAAAAACCGCGTCATTCTGAAGTTTCGCGGGCGTGATCGTCCTGAGGAAGTAGAAGAGCTCATTGGCGGTGACGTTCAAGTTTCCGAGGACCAACGGGTTTCGCTTCCCCAAGACAACTACTACCATTCTGATCTGATTGGGTGCCAAGTCCTGGAGGATGAAGAGGTACTGGGTGGGGTGACCGGGATTTTCGAAACGGGAGCCGCAGGCTGTAATCTGGTGGTGACAAGGGCTGATGGACGGGAGTTTATGGTGCCGCTGGTTCGGGAATTTGTGCTGAAGGTCGATGTGGAAAAAAAGGTGATCCAAGTGAACCTCCCCTCGGGATTACTTTAACGCCGATCTCCACGGATCAAACGAGATCCTTACGAATACATTTTTGAAAGCGCGTAGTTATGTTGATCAGCATCGTGACCATTTTTCCCGAGTTTTTCGCTGAGGTTTTTGACTTTGGTATGATCCGCCAGGGCCGAAAGAAAGGACTTCTGGAGACGGAAATAGTGGATCTGCGAGAATTCGCTCCCGATGCAAGAAAAACGGTTGATGATCGTTCCTACGGAGGAGGAGAGGGAATGGTACTGAAGCCGGAGTTGATTTTTGAGGCTGTAGAGAAGTGTCAGGAAAAATGGGGAGACAGGGGACGCGTCATTTTACTCTCGCCGCAAGGGAGGCGATTTGATCAGAAGAAGGCAAACGAGTTATCTTTACTGCCCCATCTGATCTTGATTTGCGGTCGTTACGAGGGCGTGGATCAACGGGTGGCCGACTATTTGGCCGACGAGGAGCTTTCGGTGGGTGACTTTGTACTCTCGGGAGGAGAGTTTGCAGCCTGTTCGGTGGTCGATGCGGTGAGCCGCCTAATCCCAGGTGTGGTGGGTAAGGGAAATTCCGTCCTGGAGGAGTCTTTTATGGATGACCTTCTCGATTTTCCCCACTATACTCGCCCAGCAGAATTTCGCGGGTGGAAAGTACCTGATATCCTTCTTTCCGGGGATCACGTGCGAATCCAGAGATGGAGGCGTCAAAAGGCCTTGGAACGAACGCAACAAAAGAGGCCGGATCTTCTGAAAGAAGAGAGTTGCTTGGAAGATCGAGCGGCGTTGAAGAAAACCGAGGTCTGACATGGATTTAGTGGATAAAGTTGAACAAAAATATATGGACCGGAAGATTTCTGAATTCAGATCAGGAGATACGGTTCGAGTCAATGTGAAAATCAGAGAGGGAGACAAGTCCCGGATTCAAGTATTCGAAGGAGTGGTTATTGCCATCAAGAGGAACGGCTTGAGTTCCACTTTCACGGTCCGTAAAGTTTCAGTGGGTTACGGGGTTGAGCGGATTTTTCCTCTTTACTCTCCCACGATCCAGACGATCGAAGTGGTCAAAAGGGGACGGGTCAGACGTGCAAAACTCTATTATTTGCGAGAGCGCAGAGGTAAAGCGGCTCGGATCAAAGAGCGAAGGCGGTAGTTCAGTGGCTTCCTTAGCATGGTTAACAAAGTCCTGTTTGTCATCTATGTTCTCTACTGCCTTGAAGTAGGGATCTTCCTTCTCGTCTATCCCTGGATGCGTCTCTGGGACCAAAATTTCCTCCTTCAATATTCTTCTTTTCTTAGGGTCCTGCTCCTGAATGATTTTTTCCGAGGTGCTGTCTCGGGACTTGGTATCGCAAACCTTATTTTAGGGGCCTGGGAAGTTGCCCACTTTCAACGATATTTTAGGAAAGCATAACCTCCAATCTCCCATACTCTATGGCATCTCCAACCGTCGTGCCTTTCCCGACCTGGAGCCGCTGAGTTATCTGGAGTTGCTCTTTCAGACACGAGCAGACATCGTTCAGTGGCGTGAGAAGGATCTTCCGGCTGAACAGAACCGTAGTTTCGTTCAGTGCGGGGTGCGGTTGGCGAGTGAAACGGGCAAGCTGTTTTTAGTGAATTCCTGGTTTGAAGTGGCTCTTGAAGAGAAGGCTGACGGTGCTCACCTCACCTCCAGCCAGGACGTTGGCGAGGCCAGACGGGTCAGAGACCGTTTCGGAGCCAGCCAGTCCCTATTGGGGAAGTCCGTCCACACACTGTCAGAGGCAGAAAGGGCTGAAGCGGAAGGAGTGGACTACCTCTTGCTGGGACCGATCTTTGATCCCCTCTCCAAGCCATCGGATCGTTTGCCTCTGGGAAGGTCAGCTCTCCAAGAAGCCGTGCAGACCTTGTCTATCCCGGTGATCGCCATAGGAGGCATCGACGAGTCCAATTTCGAGGAAGTCTTCAAGACCGGAGCCGGCGGAGCTGCCGGAATCACCTGGGTGCAGCGGGAGGTCAGCGCACTGCTAGGCAGCCGGCAGACCGGCAGAAATCCAAAATCCAAAATCTAAAACCTGAAACTTGGAACCTGGAACTTGGAACTGGTGAAGCGCGCACTGCGCGATTCACCATCTTAAGAGAATGAGCTCAGAACTGAAGCCTGGACCAAAAGCGATACAAAGCCCCCAGTCGGCTTTCTCCGGAGAACTTGCCCTCATCAGATGTTCCAGGATGAACAGGATGGTTGGACTGGACATGTTTCCGTAGTTTTCCAAGACGAAACGACTGGAGTCGAGTTTTTCCTCGCTGAGCTCAAGCGCATTCCTCAAGGCAAGAAGTATCTTTGCCCCTCCTGGATGGATGACAAAGTGATCAAGGTCCTGCAGGCTGATCTGACTTCGTTGGAGGAATTCGAAGACGTTCTCCTTGATGTGTTGGTCCAGAACCTTGGGAATCGTTGGTGAGAAAATGACGCTGAGTCCTGTCTCGCTAAATTTCCATCCCATGAGATCGAGGGTGTTGGGCCACAACGTGCTCATGCAATCCACCATGTGGATTCCCTCCTCTGGACAAGTATCTCCACAGATCAAAACAGCAGCGGCTCCATCAGCAAAAAGGGCCGAAGCCACAAAATTGCTTTTCCGATAATCGGTGAACTGGAAGGTAAGAGATGACAATTCCACCGAGACTAAGAGGATTCTTTGATCGGGTGCCCCTCTGGCAAGATCCCGGCAGTGGGTCAGCCCGGTAGCTCCTCCGGCACAGCCCAGACCAAAAATAGGTGTCCTTTTGGTGTGAGTGCCAAATCCCAGCCGGTTGATGATGCGGGCATCAATGCTGGGTGTGGACATCCCGCTGGTGGAGACAAAGACCAGGTGATCCACATCCTGGGGACCCAGATCAGCTTTTTCCAGACAACGTTCGATGGCCTCAATACTCAGGCGCTCCGACCAGCGGATGTATTCTCCGTTTTTCTCTGAAAAGGTGTGAGGGCGTTCAAACCACTCCAAAGGGACACAGAAGAATCGCCTGTGGACGTGAACATTGTCAAAAACGCCAATCAGGCTTTGGGTACACTCGAGTTTTTCTTGGAAATGCTGGTGGACCCATTCCCGAATCTCTTGTTGCTCAAAGCAATAAGGGGGCACAGCCGTGCCAACGGTGACGAGGCGTGGCATGTGAGCGCCTACTGCGCGGGTGCACCCAAGCCATAGAGAGACCCCTTTTGGGCGACGACAGAGATCTCCTGAGCTTCCTCCAATTCCCGATACAGGGACTCATCTTTCCGATCGATGGCAAGCTGTTTGATGGGCTCTAACTGGGGGATGAACACTTGGATCATTTTATTGAGCTTCTCGAGGGACTTTCGAATATCCTTCTCAGAGGCTGTTTTATAAATGGCTTTTTCATCGATGTTGATCAAAATGCCGTCAATGGCCCTCCGATAGGCATGGACCATGTCCCAATAGGTATAGAACTCCAGAGGATTTTCCTTTTCTTCTTCCCATTCCCCCCCCTTCATTCTTCTCTGGATCTCCTCCAAACGAGCCTCGGCAATTTCCAGAAAGACCTCCACTCTCTTTTCTAATTCTTGATGGAGCTGAAGTTTTCCGTACTCCTCCTCCGTGAAACGATCTCTCGACTGCAATCGCGCCGGGGGAGCCGCAAGTGAGAATCCTCCAGGGTGAAACGAAAAGGATGCCAGATACCCTGTCCCCTTCGCAGGGGCGGTTCGATTTCCCACCAGAGCTTCACCCAGCAGCTGTCTCAATAGGGTCTTGCGGAGTTGTCCCAAGGTTCGAAGGGTGTTTTCGAACCCCTCCACGTACTCAAAAGGTACGGTTGTCCGCAAGTCATTGATCGTTTCGATCAGTTTGCGAAGACGAATTTCCAGCTTCTTGACTTCTGACGAGCGAAGATCCTTGTCATTTTTTGCGTTGGAGGATTGTTCGCCTGCATAGTGAGACAGCGCAGAAATCTTCTGCAGCAAATCAGCCATTTCGTCCAACTGGTCTCGTTGAATATATCTCTGCAAGAGATCCACACGACGATCAAAGACCTCTCTGAACAAGTCGATCCGATCGCGATATTGGGGCTTTCTTTGATATTCGCGAAGTTCTCTCTCAGTAAGCAGATCCGTCAAAGGAGGATCCGCGTCCTGTGTCAGGTGAAGGGGACTGACAAGAGGTACCATCAGCATTAATGCAGGAAAAAGAAGTGTCATTTTCTACATTCTCTCAGGTACGGGTATACCAAGTAAATCGAGGCCCTTCAACAGTCCCTGACGCGCCGTATCGGTGATGGTGAGATAAAAGCATTTTTTGATCGGATCGCTCTCCGAGAGGATACGGTACTTATGATAGAACAGGTTGAATTGTTGGGCCAGATTAAAGACATGTTTGGCCAAATGGGAGATCTCCAGGGTAGCAACCGTCTGGTCGATGGCTTCATCAAGACGTGCTGCTTGAAGCAAGAGACTCCAGAGTTCATTGTCCTCGAGGAGTTCGGCAATGGAGTTTGGCTGCTCCCACATTCGCTCACATTCTTTTTCCCAGATCGACAGATTCCATTCGCTATCGTCCGCCTCCAGCTTGCGAAAGATGCTGTGAGCACGCACCACCGAATACTGCAAGTAAGGTCCTGTTTCCCCTTCGAAACTGAGAGCTTCGGAAAAGTCGAAAGCGATCACCGTGTTGCGGGTGTATTTGAGTAGAAAGTAGCGAAGAGCTCCGATGGAGACCTTCTGAGCGATTTCCTTTCGTTGTTTCAGGGTGAGAGCTTTCCCGCGGGCGTTGACTTCCTCAAGCGATTTTTCGAACAACTTGTTGATCAGATCGTCGGCCTTAACCCCAAGTCCCTTACGTCCTGAGACTTCCACATAGGGTTTTCTGCGATCCTCTTCTGACAATTCGATGCCCAGTTCCGAACAACAGGCAGGGGACAAGGCAACCATTTCATAGCTGAAGTGCACAGAACGATCCGCTTCGTTGCTAAAGCCGAGTCTTCTCAGGCCCTCTACCACCACACGCTGAAGGTAAGATTGGCGTACATCGATCACGTTGAAGACCCTCTGGCCTCGCCCGAAATCGGGCTCGGTATGGGGGGAGGGTTCAGTGGTCGTGAGCCAGACGGTGTCTTCATTCGGACTACCATGGGTATGCAGAGTCACTTCGCCGCCCCGGTATTGGCAGAGTGGGCGGTAGTGAAAAGTTTTCCCCAGCAGCCCAAACTTCCAGAGTTGGTAGGCGATGTCCTTTCCGACATAGGTTACCGTCCCATTACTCCGGACAATAATCTTTTCCTCATCGGGTTGCCCATTGGTCCCAGGTACCTGCATGGTCCAACAGCCTTGGTAGGGCCCGTTCTCCTGGTAGGTGATTGCCTTTTTGTCTTTGAGCCGTTGAAAGGCCTCTTGCCAGAACTTCATGGAGAGGATCTCACTTTCCCGGGGTAAGACCTCATAGCGCACTCCGATTCGGAGCATGGTCTTCAGATGAGCGAAGACAACCCGCATCGAAATGTACTCGGCCAGCTGCGGGATGGGACCCTCACCACTCTCGATTTCCTGGAGTGTTTGCTCGCGGAACTTCAGGCGTGATTCCTCCTCCTGATACCATTTGGAGACCTCTGCATAGAGATCCCAGCAGTAGTAGTCAAAAGGTTCTGCGATGGACTGGATCTCTTCGAAGGACATCTGACGCAGGTTTTGAAAGCCCACAACCACGTCGGCTACCTGGACACCGGTATTGTCGATGTAGTTCTGAACCTCGACCCTGCAACCTCGAGCTCGCAACAGTCTGACCAAGGTGTCTCCCAGAGCTGCATTTCTCAAATGGCCGATGTGTGCAGCCTTATTGGGATTAATGTTGGTGTGCTCCACGATGACCTTCTCGCCCGAGGGTTCGGCCGAGGGGCTGTGGAGCCAGCGATGAAGATCGCGAAAGAAAGCAACCCGCTTGAAAAATACATTCAGGTGGCCGTTACCGGCAGCTACAAAACGATCCACGTGGGGAGGAGTTTCAATGTTTTCTGCTACCTGCAAGGCGATTTCACGAGGAGATCGGCGAAGAGTCTTGGCCAGTTCGAAAGAGAAGGGGAAGGCCAGATCCCCGAATTCAGTGCGGGGCGGTGTCTCCACCGTGAGCCGCTTCAACTCCACTCCGAAGTGTTGCGCGATGAACTGCCGCAAGTGCTGCTCGGTTTCTTCAATGCGCTTGAGTAACATAGAGCTAATGATAAGGGAACCCGTTCTTGCAACCAAGCCGACACCAAAACACGACAGCACCACAGCACCACAGCACGACGTCACGAAGTGACGACCGTACGAAGGCATTAAGCGCGAAGCGCGCTTGCACGACGTCACCAAGTGACGAAGGCGCGAATCTACAGTATTATGGTCCACTTGCAACAGCCGCACGAGGACATAGACGGTACCGCCTATGAGTAGAATACTGCGTTTCGATCCCTTCAATGGAGTGAGTGGCGACATGATTCTGGGAGCTCTCATCCATCTGGGGTTGCCAGTGGAAAAATTGAAAGAAGAGCTGGGTAAACTGAAGCTGGAGGAGTATGAACTGGAAGCGGACGAAATTGTCCGTAAAGGAATTCAGGGGATCAACTTTAGGGTCCGACCAGGCAAGTCCTCGTCACACCATCACAGTCGGGGATTTCGAGAGATCCAGTCCTTGATTGATGAGAGTGAGCTCGATTCCTGGGTGAAAGAAAAGGCGGGTGCGATATTCCGGCGGCTTGGAGAGGCTGAAGCCAAAGTCCATAATACTTCTCTCCAGGAGGTTCACTTTCATGAAGTGGGAGCAGTGGACGCTATTGTGGATATCGTGGGTGCCTGTATCGGGTGCCATTATTTCGGCGTCGAGCTTTTTGAGAGTGCTCCCCTGAATTTGGGGAGTGGAACCGTTACTTTCTCACACGGAACATGGCCTGTTCCTGCGCCGGCGACTGCAGAATTGGTGACTGATTTCCCGGTTTTTATGGACCAGGTGCAAGGAGAACTCACAACGCCCACCGGGGCCGCGATTGTCACGACATTGGTAGAGGAGAGGACGGGTTCAGCCGTGTACAGATACGAAAGATGGGGTTTCGGCGCCGGGGACAGGGAGTTTGAGGAGATCCCGAACATGCTAAGATTGGTCCTGGGGCACAGGCTACCAGAGCACGAAGGGGCCTCGCTCGGACCCCATAATGAGGCATGGCACGAGGAGGAAATCTGTCTCTTGGAGGCCAACATCGACGATATGGACGGGGAAATGGTGGGTCATTTCCTGGAGTTGGCCCTAAAAAAGAAGGCGTTGGACGTCTATTGTACTCCCGTGCAAATGAAGAAGAGTCGTCCTGGAGTCAAGCTTTCTGTTCTCTGCCGGCCAGTCGATCGCGAGCGAATGGCGGAACTGATCTTTCGCGAAACGACTACGCTGGGCGTTCGCTGGAGTCTAGATCGGAGGTGGGTTTTGAGTCGCGAGGTCAAGTGGCTCGAGACTGAGTACGGAAAAATAGCGATCAAAATCGCACGTCACAAGGGAGAGATTGTGAACGTAACGCCCGAATATGAAGATTTGAAAGCGATGGCTGAGAAATTGAGTATTCCGTTGAAAACACTGCGACAACGCATTATGGGACAGATTATCGATCAAGGCTATGAGTGACACTTTTTATCTGACTACTCCGCTCTATTACGTCAACGGCGTTCCTCATGTGGGGCACACCTATACGTCTGTTATCGCTGATGCGATTGCCCGTTACAAGAGGATGTGTGGTTTGCAGGTCTGCTCTCTGACCGGTACGGATGAACATGGGCTCAAAATTGAAAGGGCTGCCCGCCAACAGGGTCTGTCTCCTCGAAAATTCACCAACACCTACGCGGCCACGTTTCGGCAAGTCTGGAAGAAATTGGGCCTCAGTTTCGATGAGTTCATCCGTACCACAGAAAAGAGACATGGTGACGCCGTAGCGGAGATGTTCGAAAGGATCAAAGAGAACAATTTCATCTACCTGGGCGAATATAGTGGAAACTATTGCGTCAACTGTGAAGCCTACACCCCCCAGGGTGTGACAGATTGTCCCGACTGTGGACGCCCTACAGAGTTCATGACCGAGGAGAGCTATTTCTTTAAACTCTCGGCTTTTGAGGAAAAGCTTCTGAACTTCTATGACTCCAACCCCGACTTTATCATCCCCGCCACCCGGATGAATGAGATTGTGAGCTTCGTCAAGGGGGGCCTCAAGGATTTGAGTATCAGCCGCACCTCCTTTAGTTGGGGAATTCCAATACCTGGAGATGAGAAACACATCTTTTATGTCTGGTTTGATGCCCTCACGGGTTATCTTGCTGGAATTGGCTTTGCCAGCCAATCGGAAAACTTTGAACAGTATTGGCCCGCCGATGTCCAACTCATCGGCAAAGATATTCTCCGTTTTCACGCCGTTTATTGGCCTGCCTTCCTGATTGCAGCGGGATTGGAACCACCGCGTCATATTCTGGTCAATGGATGGTGGACCGTAGAGGGTGAAAAAATGTCCAAGTCCAGAGGCAATACCATCACTACGGATGAACTCATCAAGCTGGTCCCTCCCGATTATGTGAAGTATTTCCTGCTTCGCGAAATTCCCATCGGTGCGGATGGAAACTTTTCCTACACACTCTTGCTGAAGCGAGTGAATAGTGATCTGGCCAACGACCTGGGCAACCTGTCCAATCGGATCCTGACCATGATTGAGAGTTATTGCAAGGGTCACATTCCTGGGTTTGGAGAGCCTGAAACCAGAGATGAAGAACTCAAGCAGTTTAGTAGCGAGACGATTGATTTGTTTCGTAAGAATTTCGACAGCCTGCAAATCAATAAGGCCATTGAAAATGTTTGGGAATTGATATCCATGGTGAATAAATACATTGTCGCGAATGAACCCTGGGCCATGGGGGCCGACCCTGCGAAGGAAGATCGGCTGGGAACCGTTCTCTATTATTCGGCAGAGACCTTGCGGATCATCGCTATCTTGATGGCTCCCATTATCCCCACCGGGACTGCTTCAATCCTGAAACAGCTAGGAGTTTCCAAGCCTCTTGAAGACCACAGGATCCCCCAATTGGCCTGGGGAGAACTAGAAATGGGTTCTCCCATCGGAAAGATCCAGGCCATATACCCGCGTCTTGACCAGGACGAACTCCTGAGCCGTGTCGAAGAAGCAAGACAACAGAAGGAATCTCCCCCTCCGGCCGCCCAGGAAACGGATGTGACTTCGCAGAAAGAGGAGATTGGGATTGAAGACTTCGCCAAGGTGGAGATGAGGGTGGGGAAGATCGTTTCAGCTGAGAGAGTCCCGAAATCAGACAAGCTGCTCAAGGTACAGGTGGACATTGGATCAGAAGTCCGTCAGGTGGTGGCGGGCATCGGTCAGGAGTACGCTCCTGAAGAATTACCAGGTCGTCTGGTAGCGGTGGTGACGAATCTGAAGCCGGTCAAGCTCATGGGTGTCGAATCCAACGGGATGCTTGTGGCGGCCGCCAATCAGGGTAAGCCGGTTCTGGTCGCTTTCAATGAACCCGTTCGACTGGGCGCAAGACTCCAGTAATGTTCATTGACTCTCATGCTCATCTGGATTCTCCTGATTTTCAACCCGATTTAGAAGAGGTTCTAGAGAGAGCAAAGGATGCCGGTGTGTCCACGATCTTGACCATCGGTTGTGTCGCAGGAGAAATCGAGAGCGTTGACACCTTTATCGGGCTTCTGGAGGACCATGAGTGCCTGTACGGGAGCATGGGTGTTCATCCCCACGATGCCCGTTTCTATAACGATGGGCTAGGAGAAGAGATGCAGCAGCTCATGGAGCACCCCAAGATTTTGGGTTGGGGAGAGATTGGATTGGACTTCCACTACGACAATTCCCCTCGCTCTCAACAAATTGAAGCCTTCCGAAAACAGCTTCGGAGGGCGCGAGAAGCCGGAAAACCCGTTGTCATTCATTCTCGGAAAGCGGAAGAATTGACTTGCCAGATCCTGGAGGAGGAATTTTCTGATGGGCCCGGAGGTGTGTTGCACTGTTTTACGGCTGGCCTCGAGACGGCCCAACGTTGTCTCCGACTCGGTTTTCACATCTCCTTTGGTGGAATTCTTACCTTTCGCAAGGCGGAGAATCTACGCGAGATCGCGGGCCAAATCCCTTCTGATCGATTGCTCATCGAGACGGATTCCCCTTATTTGGCGCCTGTCCCCTTCCGAAGCGAACGAAACGAACCGGCCTTTGTCGTGAAGGTGAGCGAAGTACTCGGGGAGTCTTGCGGGACAACTTCGGAGGAAATCGGTGCCCTTACTACGAAAAACTTTGAACGGCTCTTTTCTCCGGATTAAGAAGACAGCTAACAACAGACCGCAGACCACAGACCGACCAACTGTAGCTGACAGCTGGAACTTGTAAGCTGGAGCCTGAAACCTGGAACACGAGTGAAGCCCGCTATTTGGAACTTGAAAGCTGAATTGGTATATTAGCGCGGGCAGAAAACATGAAAACAGCCTCTAGTGTCACGCTGACTCCTAAGGATATCTTCAAACTGGTTGAAGACGAATTGCAGGAAGTGGAGCTCGCCCTGAAAACAGAGGGCTACTCGGCCTTTCCTCTGGTGGATGATATCAACACCTATTTGCACGACGGTGGAGGCAAGCGTTTTCGTCCTGCCCTTTTACTTCTTTCCGCGAAGCTCTGCGGGTTCGAGGGCAAACCCGCCATCGTCCTGAGCGTGGTGGTTGAACTCATTCATGTGGCGACGCTGGTGCATGATGACATTATTGACAATGCAGGGGTTCGTCGTGGACGACCTTCCGTAAACGCCAGGTGGGGAAATCAGGTCACGGTGTTGATGGGTGACTGGTTATACATGACTTCGTTCTATTTGGCCCTGAAGTTGAAAAACTTCAGAGTTTTGAACCTTTTGATCGACGTCACACGAAAGATGGTAGAAGGGGAACTGATTCAGTGGGAACAGTACGGTCGCATCGACCTCTCGGTCGAGGAACAGTTGGAAATCTGTCGGCGGAAAACAGCACATCTGTTTTCTGGATGCGGCCGGTTAGGGGCCATTTTGGCAGATATTGATGAGCAGCAAGAGGAGAAGCTGGGGACTTATGGTCATGCTGTAGGTATGGCTTTCCAGTTAACGGATGACCTGCTGGACTACACTTCAAATGAGGATACTTTGGGCAAACCGGTTCTCAAAGATCTCGAAGAAGGGAAGATCACGCTACCGATCATTTACCTCATGGAAAGAGCGGATCAGAAGGAACAGGCTTTTATTCGCGAGGTGGTGCGGACCCAGGACTTCAGTTCCGCGAACAAGAAGCGGATTATGGGACTGGTTCAGGCCTATGGGACCTTGAGTGAAGTACAGAACCTTGCTGAGGAATACGCAGGGAAGGCCAAGACGGTCCTACTGGATTTTCCGGACTCCATTTACCGCGAGTCCTTGCTGAATTTTGCCGACTTTGTGATTGATCGAAAGAATTGACCTGAAGAGATTAGGGACAGGCCCCCGGGGGCCTGTCCCTAATCTCTTCAGAATGGTTGGGGCGGTGGGATGTCCTCCACACTCCAGGGCTTCTGTACGACCTCTTCCCCTTTCACTCCCACACTGTGTCTTTGGGCCAGGGTGATATCCAGGGGTGTATAGCTGGCTTCGAAGTCCTCGATCGGCATCGTCTCGGAGATGTCTTCCATAAAATCAATCCAGATCGGCAGAGCTAAGGTGGCGCCATAGACCCTTTTCCCAAGGGACTTCTTTTCATCATACCCAGCCCATACGCCTGTAGTGATCTGCGGGGTGAAACCGACAAACCAGCTGTCGGTCGAATCGTTCGTAGTCCCGGTTTTTCCTCCCAGGGGGCGTTCCAGCGACTGAGCTCGGCGAGCGGTCCCGCGCTCCACGACACTGCGCAGTAAATAAAGCATTTTCCCTGCCGTTTCGGGAGAAATGACCTGGTCAAACTGATTTTGATGCTCCATCAGGGTCACGCCATGGTAGTCCTCCACGCGCTTAATGAAATGAGGGTGTGCTCGTACTCCATTGTGGGGAAATACAGTAAAGGCTGATGTGATTTCCTGCAATGTGAGTTCTCCTGCACCCAAGGCAACGGGGAGATAAGGAGGGAGTTCACGTTGAATGCCGAACCGGTAAGCGACCTCAATCACTTTGTCGATCCCAAGCGCGTTGGCCAATCGAATCGTGGGCACATTTCGGGAGAAGGCGAAAGCATCGCGGATGGTCATTAATCCCCTGAAATCTTGGTCAGAATTCTCAGGAGCGTAGATGCGGCCGGGTCCCTCACGATAACTCACGGGAGCATCCAAAACGTGTTCAAAAGGAGAGTAACCCTCTTCCATGAGGGACACGTAAGTAAAGGGCTTGAAAAGTGATCCGGGCTGACGCATGGCCTGTGTTGCCCGATTAAATTCACTGTACTGGAAATCAAAGCCACCCACCATGGCCCTGATGGCGCCAGTCTTGTTGTCAATGGTGATTAATGCTCCTTGGACTTCCGGGATCCGATCCAAGGTCGCCTCGATCGTTTTCTCCGCTCGCTGGATCTCTTGAATGAAAAAGGCAGCCACATCTCCTGGTTTAAGAACCTGGTCCACTTGTTTCTGCTCAGTCCAAGCCATATCCTCGGGTTCAATTCGAGCGGTAAAACTCCCTAATTTTACGAGGGCCTCCTCGGGGGTGGATTCCATCACCAAGCCATGAACGATCTGGCCCTCGTAAAAAATCTGCCGCCACTCAGGATGAACATAGGTGTCCAGATCCTGACCCTGTTCCAAGATATTTTCGATGAAGCCAGCCCCTTTATGGGTCTCCTTGTCGAACCTCTTTAGTCCTTCCCGAAGAGTCCTGCGAGCCGCCACCTGTATTTCGTAGTTGAGGGTGGTATAGATTCTCAGCCCGCCTTCCCAAATCTGCTCCGTGGAGTAGTTTCTCTCCAAGTATTGTCGAACCCACTCGATAAAATAGGGAGCCGGGCTCTGATCATAGTTCTTCCCACGAACCAAGAGGGGCTCAGCCTGAGCCTCGTGCAGGGCGCGTGCAGTGATAAAGCCCTTGTCGTACATCTGTCGTAAGACCGAGTTTCGGCGCCTGGTCGCATCATCTGGATGGTTGATGGGGGAGTGCCGTCCGGGGACCTGGATAATACCTGCCAGCAGCGCACTTTCCGCCAGTGTAAATCTATCGAGGGACTTGTTGAAGTAAAAGTCTGCAGCAGAGGCGATACCATAGGTTCCGTGGCCCATATAAATCTGATTACAGTAAAATGTGAAAATCTGCTCTTTGGAGTAGTTTTGCTCAATTTCCAGGGCAAAAAGCATATCCTTGATTTTGCGCTCAATCGTTTTCTCGGACCCGGTAAAGAGGAGTTTGCTCAACTGCATGGTCAGGGTTGAGGCACCCTTTCTCTCGCTCAGCAGGATGTCCCGCACCAGGGTGACGAAGAGTCGCCGAAAGTCGATCCCGGAATGCCGGAAGAAATCAGCATCCTCGGCGGCTAAAATCGCGTTCTTCAGGTTTTCAGGAATCTGCTCGTAAGTGAGCAGGATCCTTTTCTCCAGGGCAAACTGGCCCAAAACTCGGCCGTCTTCAGAGTAAACATAGGAGACAATATTGGGCCGTTCTTGCTCGAGCTGTTCCACTTCAGGCAGGTCGATGGCATACCCGAACAGTAAGCCTCCTACCATTCCCAGGACGGCTACGGCCAGTATCAGTAGGGCATAAGAGGCCCAAATGAAATGATGGCGTTTCTGTCTGAGGAATTGGCGAAAGGCTTCCTTCATGTCATCTCTATTTTACACCAACTGCATGTCTCAAACCCACATTTCTCACACCATATCTATGAAGCCAGGTACTGAACGTACTGCAGGGAGTACGTTTGCGGGTCCCGCGGGTTGTATCCACACCCCTCTCCACCGCCTCGCTACGATCAGCTGTGAAAAGTGGTTTTTTTTCAGCTCCGTGGCGTATGATGAGCTTTATGTTACGGAGATTTCTAATCGTGATGATGGTATGGGGTCTCAGTGGGGCTTCTCTCTGGTCTCAGGGTTCTAGGGAGTGGCGGCAGGTGGGGATGCTCACCAACGATGTTTCGGAAGGGCAGACCTTGTTGGATGTTCAGTGGATAGCTCCCGGAAAAGCGGCTCGCTTGATCCTGCTTGAATCGCCCGATGGTTCGCTGGCGGAAGTCCGCACGATTGAGAGCATCTATGGAACCCACGTTGTCCTCAAGCGACGCCTGGAGAATGATTTCGCCTCCGGTTCAAGCCTCTATCAGCAGAGCACGACGGGGGAACTGAACGAGTAAGTGTCTCGTTCCATAAATACGGTGATCTTTGTGGGGGTGAGCCCTAAGAATCGTGAAGGGTGGTGAACTGGACGATCTCGTAGTTTTTGATTCCACCCGGGGTTTGGATCTGCACCTCATCTCCTTCTTCGCGTCCCATGAGGCTCTGTCCGATCGGAGAGGCGGTTGAGATCAGTCCTTCCTTGACGTTCGATTCTTCGCTGCTCACCAATTTGTAGGTCACCTCCTTATCGGTGTCCAAATCCAAAAGCACCACCTTTGAACCATAGGAAACCTTGTCGGTGGGGATTTTGCTGAGATCGACCATGGAGAGTGTGGCCAGGCGCTCCCGCAGCTGGGCCAGCCTGGCTTGAAGAAAAGACTGTCTTTCCTTAGCCGCCTGATATTCCGCGTTTTCACTCAGGTCTCCCATGTCCGCAGCGGTTTTCAGGGCCCTCGGGATTTCCTCTTTTAATTCTCGACCCAGCTTCCTTAACTCGTCCTCCAGTTTTCTCTTCGCTTCTTTCAAAAGCTCGCTGCCTCCTCTGCCAGGTTTAGTAGGCTTCCCGGTAAGATTCCCAGGTAAAGGGTTCCCAACACCAAAAGGGTGAGAATGATGCGCAGCGGCATGGAAATGGTGATGGGAATCTTCTCTGTCTTAAACTCGCCCATGTACATCGATACGATCACCCTGAGGTAATAGTAAAGACCTATTGCCGAAGTCACAAGAGCGATGACCACCAACCCGTACATCTGGCTCTGCACCGCGGCGGAAAAAACAAACAGCTTGCCCATAAAGCCGGCCGTGGCAGGGATTCCAGCCAGGGAAATCAAGAAGACTGATAGTGCGATTCCCAGGAACGGATATCGATAGCCAATGCCGTTGTAGTCCTCGATCGTGGTATGTTGTTCTTCCCGACGCCCCACGATCTGTACCACGATCAAAGCTCCCAAGGTCATAAAGGCATAAGCCACCAGGTAAAAAAGAATGCCTTGGGTGGCCAAAGGATTGTGGGCGGTGAGTCCCACCAGCAGGTAGCCGGCATGAGCAATGGAAGAGTAGGCCAGCATTCGCTTGATGTTGGATTGCGTCAGCGCAGCGATGTTGCCAATGGCCATGGTCATCACGGCCATTGGCCATAAGATGGCTTGCCATTGTTGGCTGAGGTCCGGAAAGACCTGATAGAGAATGCGGACAAGGGCGAGCAAGGCAGCCCCCTTTGAAGCCACGGCCAGGAGGGCCGTAATGGGAATTGGAGCGCCTTCGTACACATCCGGTGTCCAAGCATGGAAAGGAGCCAGGGCGACCTTGAAACCAAAACCCACCATCATGAGACCCAATCCTACAAAGAGTATGAGTGAGTAGTCGGGTGAGGCCTGGATGGCCTCAGCGATCTGCAAATACTTGGTCGATCCGGTTGCTCCGTAAACGAAGGCAATTCCGTACAGAAGGAAGGCGGTGGAGAAGGCACCTAGTAAGAAATACTTCCAGGCCGCTTCGCTCGATTTCCTTTCTCGTTCCTTGAAACCTGCCAGGATATAGGTCGAGATGGAGAGGACCTCCAGGCCCAGAAAAGTCATAATGAGATCGGCGCTTGTAGCCATGAACAGCATACCGACGGTAGCGAAGAGTAGCAGAACAAAGAACTCGCCCTGAAACAGTTTTTCCTGTTCCAGGTAATTCATCGAGATCAAGAGGATCACCGTGCTTACGAACAGGAAAAAAATCTTGCTGAATTGGCCGAAGTCATCCTGAAAGATCATTTCAGAAAAGGCCAAGTCGGTCTGGCCCCATCCCATAGCGACACCGAAAAATGCCAGGACGATACCCGCCAGGGCAAGGTATCCGAGATGTGTCTGCCGCTCCCTGGGAACAAAGGGAATCAGGAGCATAATGCAGATACCCACCAGGGAGAGCATGATCTCGGGCAAAATAGCTGTGTAGTTAATGTCCACGGTACTCCACCCGGTAAATTTGAGGTTCGCGAACCTGCTCGATCCGATCCACCACCTTTTGAACGGAGGTGTCCATCCTGCGCAAAAACGTGCTGGGATGAAGTCCCATCCACACCACCAGAAGGACTATGGGCACCAGGATGACGGTTTCCCGGAAATTGAGATCCGTCAGAGTACGGTTTTGATCGTTCTGGACAGCTCCCATGAAAACTCGTTGATAGACCCACAACATGTATATCGCCGAAAGCACGATGCCGGAGGCGGCAAAGGCGGCACGTCCGGCATGCTCCAGGAAAGTGCCCTGCAAAATCAGAAACTCTCCGACAAATCCGTTCAGGCCCGGAAGCCCAATGCTGCTCAACATGATGAACATAAAAAATGCTGCAAGGCGGGGCATGACATGGGCTAAGCCACCGAAATCCTGGATCAGATGGGTGTGGCGACGATCGTAAAGCATCCCCACCAGTAAGAAGAGGGCGCCTGTAGAGAGCCCGTGGCTCAACATTTGAAAAGTCGCACCCTCAATGGACTGGAGGTTGAAGGCAAAAATCCCTAAAACAACAAAGCCCATATGGCTAACCGAAGAGTAGGCAACAAGTTTCTTGACATCGGTTTGGACCAAAGCCACCAAGGCACCATAGATAATGCCCACAATGGCTAAAAGGGAGATAGCCGGGGCCAAGGCGGCGGATGCGCTGGGAAACATCGGCAGGCAGAAACGGAGAAGACCGTAAGTGCCCATCTTGAGCATCACGCCGGCAAGAATGACCGAGGCTGCCGTAGGTGCTTCAACGTGCGCATCCGGAAGCCAGGTATGAAAAGGGAAAATGGGTACTTTAACGGCGAATGCTAAGAAGAAGGCCAGAAAGAGTAGAAGTTCGACGGGAAAGGGCAGTATGATTTGATTCAGCGAGAGCCTCTGGGTGATTTCCACCAGGTCAAAGTTCTGGGCTTCATTAAAAAAGTAAAGGGTGAGGATTGCGGCCAACATGAGTAAGGATCCAGCCATGGTGTAAATAAAAAACTTAACCGCTGCATAGACGCGACGCTTTCCCCCCCACACACCGATCAGAAAGTACATAGGAATGAGCGTGATCTCCCAAAAGATGTAGAAGAGGATCAGATCAAGCGACACAAAAACCCCAATCATGCCCACTTCCAACAGAAGCATGAAAAACATGTAGGGTCTTACTTTCTTCTCAATGCCCCAGCTTGCCAGTATGGTTAGAGGCATCAGAAATGTGGTCAAAATCACCAGGAAAAGACTGATGCCGTCCATCCCCACGTGATAGTGGATGTGGAGAACTCCGACATTCAGCCAGGGCACCTTCTGGACAAACTGCATGGTCTCGGCCCCGGGGTCAAAGTGAGTGAAAAACAGCAGAGAATAGAGGAAGGTGAGGGAAGTGAAGAACAGAGATGTGCCTCTGAGCAAGTGAATCTTCCTGCTGGGAACGAAAGCAATCACCAAGGCCCCAAAGCCGGGTATCAAGAGTAAGAGGGTTAACTGTAATTCCGTTCCAAACATGATCTATGGGGAGATCCAGTAGTAATAGAAAAGGATGAGAAGGGCTCCACCCAGGATCCAGGTCGCATAGAGGCGCGCGTAACCACTCTGGATGCGTTTCACCCTGTGGCTCCATGCCTGCATCAGGGATGCGGTCCCATGAACCAGTCCATCAATAACATGTACATCCATACCCTTCCAGAGGATGGTGCGGGAAATCCGCTGCACCGGTCCTACTATCAACCAATCGTATATTTCGTCTAAAAAGAACTTTCTCCGGAGCAAGGAATAGAGCCAGGGAAAGCGGTTGGCCAAGCGCTCCGCAACTTGTGGGTTTTTGATGTAAAAGTGATAGGCCAGGGCGAAACCTAAGAAGGCCACTGCAAGCGTGACTAAGGTGAGGATGACCTCTGTAAGGTGTGCGTGTTCCATGGCTGAGGCCGCTTGCCCGCTAAATTGAAAGCGGAAGGAAGGCGCCAGAAATTCCTCCAGCCGATTGTTTCCCAAATAGCTGGGGAGCCCAATGTACCCAGCCAATAGGGAGAACCCGGCCAGAATGATCAAAGGCAGGGTGACAGACCAGGAGGGCTCCTTGGGCGAAGGATCAGGAGCGCCCTGATGGTGCTTCTCCGATCGCTCCCCTCCGTGAAAGGTGAGAAACATAAGGCGAGACACGTAAAAGGCGGTCAATCCTGCCACCACCACTCCCATCAGCCAAAGGGCTTCGTTTCCAGCCGCGAAGGTCTTCCAGAGAATGGCATCTTTGGAAAAGAATCCTGAAAACAAAGGCACACCTGCAATGGCAAGAGCACCCATCCACATGGTGTAGAAAGTCACTGGCAAGTATTTGCGCAACCCTCCCATTTTGAAAAGATCCTGTTCATGATGAAGTGCCATAATCACACTCCCAGAGCCCAGAAAAAGGAGTGCCTTAAAGAAAGCGTGGGTCAGCAAATGGAAGACGCCGGCACCGAAGGCTCCCACACCCATCGCCAAAAACATATAGCCCAGTTGGCTTATGGTTGAGTAAGCGAGGACTTTCTTGATGTCTCTCTGGACGGTGGCGATGAGTGCGGCCAATAAAGCCGTGCTGATACCCACGACGGCAATGATGAAAAGCGTTTCGGGAGCGCGGCTGTAGAGTGGGGCCGAACGAGCGATCATATAGACGCCGGCTGTGACCATGGTGGCGGCATGAATCAGGGCACTCACAGGTGTGGGGCCCTCCATCGCGTCCGGGAGCCAGACGTACAAAGGAATCTGTGCACTCTTACCCGTGGCCCCGATGAACAGCAACAGGGTAATGGCTCCCAAGACCCCAAACTCCGTTCCCATCACCGCGAATTGTTCCGAGACTGCTTGAAATACAGTGAGGTACTGAACGCTTTCAAAGGTGCGGAAGATCAAAAAGACTCCGATGAGAAAACCAACGTCTCCGATTCGGTTGAGGATAAAAGCTTTTTTTGCAGCGTCTCCTGCAGTTCTCTTCTCGAAGGAGTATCCGATGAGAAGGTAAGAGCACAGGCCCACGCCTTCCCAACCGACAAACATCAGAAGATAGTTGTCGGCAAGGACAAGCACGCTCATCATAAAAATGAAGAGATTCAAGTAAGCGAAATAGCGGTAGTATCCACTCTGGCCCGCCATGTAGCCCAGGGAGTAGATGTGGATGAGAAACCCTACCCCTGTGACCACGAGGATCATCACCATGGAGAGAGGGTCCAGAAGAAAGGAGAATTCAGAAATGAAGTTGCCCGACTGGATCCAAGTGAAAAGGTGATGGGTAAGAATGCGCTGGTCTTCGGGTAGTCGAATGAAGTTGTAAAAGGAGAGTAATGCCACCAGAAAGCTCAAGGCAACAGTTGAGCAGGAGAGCCAGGCGATCACGGGGTGAGGGAAACGCCGGCCCAGAATACCATTCATTGCGGCACCGACCAGAGGGAATAGAATTAGAATCCAGAAGTGTTCCAGCACCACTCACCACTTCATCGTGTTCGCTTGATCCACATCAAGTGTGCCGGTGTGGCGAGAAAGGACGACAATCAGTGCCAAACCCACAGCTGCCTCTGCCGCGGCGACCGTCATGACGAAAAGAACAAAGATCTGGCCATCGATCTGGTCCAGGAAACGAGAGAAGGTGATGAAAGTCAAATTCACCGCATTGAGCATTAACTCCACACACATGAACATGGTGATCACGTTTCGCCGAGTGATCACCCCCACGGTTCCAATGGCAAACAAGATCGCTGCTAGAGTCAGATAATGGGTTGCTGAGATCATTCTGTTTCGTGGTGTTGTCTGGTTAGAACAACCGCTCCCAGGACAGCTACCAGGATGAGAATTGAAGTGACTTCAAAGGGTAGTAAGTAATCCCGAAAGAGGGAGTGGGCAAGGGTCTCGATTTCTCCACCCGGCCCGGAGGACCTCTCGGTGCCTGCAATTGAGTCGGTAAAAACTTGAGCGGCGGCCCAGCGATCCGCAGCCTCTAAGAGTACCAGGGTGAACAACACCGCACAGGCCAGTGCGAAAACAGGAACTCTCTTCAAGCGACTGGGGAGAAACACTTCCGATGCGGGATCCAACAGCATGATCACGAAGAGAAAGAGGACCATGATGGCCCCCGCATAAACGATGACCTGGACGGCCGCGATGAACTGTGCTCCGAGTTGGAAGAACAGCCCGGCTGTGGCTCCAAAGCAGACAATCAGAGCCAATGCACTGTAAACAACCCGGCTCATGAGAACCACCAGAATAGCAGCTGTTACAGCGGTTGCCGCCAGTCCGTAAAAAACAATCAATGTCACTGCAAGGTCCCCGTGTAGAACAGCTTCTACCCCGTGAGAAGCGTGCCGAATCTTATTGAATTCTTCTCAATGATGTCAGGTTACCCTGAAAGATCGAAGTTCATGTTCTGTAAATCCTGGAAATATCGGAAGTTATAGGGATGAAAGTGGGGAGGTCGATCTCCTTTCCGGAGGGTTTAGAGGGATTGGGGACTATTTTGCAAGGTATTTGTTCTGGTGATGTCCGTCACAATCCTACCCTACCCATGTTGATAGAATCTTAGCGGCGAGTCGAGGGACTTGTTGGCAAAACGATTGCAGAACAAGCCTTGACCTCCCCAAAAATAGGGTAGAGCGATTGAGCCATAACATCTTTCCATCAACCCGCCAAATTCCGTGGCTTTCAAAGGACTTTACGCAGGGGAGGACTGCGTTCTCAGTTGGGTCGGGCTTGTCATATGGCTGTGATAACTAAGCATCGTTGGGTGCGTTCAGCCTCGCTGTGTTCAGCGAATGCTTCTGGCAATGCAAAAGTTATGCCGAAGACGCCTCGGGTGGATCTGGCTGGTCCGACGACGTGGAGTCTGGAGCAGGAGCCGCGATTCCCAGCAGAGGGAGTTTCCTTGGAGGTTGACCGGGGCAGGTGGAATTCTAACCGAGAGGAAGCTGGATGAGTAAGAAATTCGCACGCCAGACAGTAGTGGTCTGGCCTTTATCCGTATTGATCCTTTTGTTTTGGGTGTTTCCGATTCGCGCCCAGACGGGTACGGGCACCCTCATGGGGGTCGCCACAGACAGCAGCGGAGGAACGCTTCCTGGAGTCTCCGTGGTGATTCGTAATGAAGCCACCAACACCGCTCGAACGGCCACCACCAACGACTCCGGGATCTACCGAGTTCCGGTCCTTCAGCCCGGCAGTTATGAGGTTGAAGCCAAGTTGGCGGGGTTCAAGACCCTTGTGAACTTCGGAGTGGTGCTGACCATCGGAGAGATTCGCACCGTCGATTTGCCCCTTTCCCTGGGGGCCATCAGCGAGATTGTGGTGGTGAGAGACCGCAGAACCCTGCTAGATACCGAAGACTCCCAGCTCTCTTCGCTGGTGGATCACCGGCGCCTTCGGGACCTGCCTCTGAACGGACGCAACGTTTATTCCCTGGCCACTCTGCAGCCTGGAGTGATTCCGGCCATGTCCTCTATCGCCAATGCAGAGGGATCGAGTGCATTTTTCGCTGCTGGCAGCCGATTTCGAGGCAATAATTTCACACTGGATGGGCAGACCAATAACGACGAAAGTGTGAGCGGAGTTCCTGTGGTGACTCCCACGGTGGAGGCGGTCCAGGAATTTCGAGTCATTCGCAATAACTTTTCAGCGGAATTCGGCACTCATTCCGGTTCCGTGATCAATGTGGTGACCAAGTCGGGAAGCAACCAGTTTCACGGCAGCGTGTGGGAATTTCACCGAAACGTGGCTCTGGATGCGGGAGAAGTGTTCGATCCCTGGATACCCGATCCTCTTGATCCCACGACCGGAAAGAAGAATAAGGCGCCGCTGATTCAAAATCAGTTTGGATTCACCTTCGGTGGCCCCGTGGTCGGGGATCGGCTCTTCTTTTTTGGCTCTTACGAGGGCTTCAGGCGAAGAGGGGGCGAGTCGCAACGCATTGTGGTGGAGACTCCCGAGTTTCGTCAGTGGGTGATCACCAACAACCCCTCCAGCATTGCGGCTCAGTTGTTCGGGAGTTTTCCCGGCCCTGCACCCACCCGAAACATTCAGACCACAGCCGACCTGGATCCTGCATCAGTGTCTTTCATAGATCCAGCCATGCCTCCGGCGGATTTACCCGTGCTCGGAGAAGTTGATACCTTTGCCAGTTCCGCCGATGACTTTGACCAGTTCAGCCTTCGTCTGGATAGTGTGTTCAACGAGGGCCGGGATCTCTTCTTCGGACGCTATTTTGCCACCGATTTTCGGGTGCCGGATGCCACCAGCCGAAGCGCTTTCGGAGACGACGAAGTAGGGATGAATCAAAGTGCCAACCTTACCTTGGTCCATGAATTTTCACCGACTCTGGTCAATGAAGCTCGCGTTGGCTACCTCTACCTCAGGTCGGGAGTTGTTCCCGGCAGCAACCCGGAGGTCCCCGCCATCATCATTGACGGCCCCGCGGGTATTCAGGGAGCTGGAGGGGTGAATGGATTTCCCGCTGCCTTCGGATCTCTCTTTGTGGTGCCTCAGTTTTTCAAGCGCCACACCTTCCAGTGGCAGGACATCGTCTCCATCAATCGAGGGAACCACTGGTTCCGTACCGGTATCGATGTGAGAAGACTCCATGAAAATGGCAATTTTGGGGATAGGTCGCGCCCCTTCTTCATCTATCAAGGAGTGTTTGATTTCGCCAACGATGCGCCTTTCATGCTTCAAGCCGGAGTGGATCCCTTAACGGGGGCCTTGACCGATACACCACGTTCCTGGAGAAGCACGGAAGTGGGTTGGTTTATCCAGGACGACTGGAAGTTGCATCCCCGCCTGACACTCAATTTGGGAATTCGCTGGGAGTACTTCCGACCCATCACGGAAGAACAGGGAAGATTGGCCAATATTATTTTTCCCGATACAGGAGGGTATTTCGAGCGCATCGCCAACGCCAAAGTGGGGGTGGTGGATGAACTCTACAAGAGTGACTTGAACAACTTCGCTCCTCGCATCGGATTCGCCTGGGACTTCCTGGGGGATGGCAAGACCGTTTTGCGTGGGGGGTACGGCGTATTCTACGAGAAGCTCTTTTTCAATATTATTGGCAATGCTCGCTTCAACCCGCCCTTCTACGGCCGGGCCCAGCTTTCTCCTTTTTTTGGAGACCAGATACAGCCCTTCCTGGGATCCGACCCCAATGACCCCTTTGGGGGTTTTAGTGGCACTGTGATTCCTGGAGCTGATCTGGGTCTGGATGAAAACGGGGGTATCCAGGGTGTGAGAACAAGACTGCGTGTCGTGGACCCGAGCCTGAGGGATTCCTATATGCAGAACCTTTTCCTGGGTATTCAACGGCAGCTTGTCTGGAATACGGTTGTTGAGATCAATTATCAGGGAACCCTGGGACGTAAGCTTCCCTTTTTTGGGGATCCCAACCGATTCACGGGAGACCTTCTGGGGGATGCCGACCCACTGGGACGCTTTGCCGGAGATATGAGTGAGAACAGGCTCAACGCCTCATTTGACAGTTTCAACCTGAGACAGAATCGTGTGACCTCCAATTACCACGGCGTGAATATGCAGCTCAGCAAACGCTTCAGCCAGGGACTCGCCTTTCAGATTGCCTATACCTTCGGGAAGGCTATGGACTACGGGTCCGACTTCTTTGGTGCTGGCGAGAACTCAGGGGGTTTGGTTGGACAGTCTTTTCGGACCTATTTCAGTGATCCCTTGAACATTGGGCTGGACTATGGACGATCCGCCTTCGATATTCGCCACCGTTTCGTAACCAACTTCCTGTGGGAGATACCCTTCATGAGGGATCAGTCGGGAGCGTTGGGCCAAATACTGGGTGGATGGCAGCTCGGTGGAATCCTTGCCATTCAGAGTGGATTGCCCTTTGGTGTGGTCAACGGGGGAAGGTTTCCGGCAGGAGACTACAATGCTGACGCACAGGAAGGAGATCGTCCCGACACGCCTTCCTTTGGGAACACGTTCAGTGACACTCCCAGTACCTCCGAGTTTATCAATGGTGTATTCCAGACCAGTGATTTTCCTTCTCCCGCCCCCGGAAGCAGTGGCAATCTGGGTAAAAACACCTTTACGGGACCCGCCTTTCGGACCTTGGATCTGTCACTCTTGAAGAATTTCCGACTCCCGATGTCTGAAGACTCTCGGCTGCAGTTCAGGGCTGAATTTTTCAACCTGTTCAACCGCGTGAACCTCTATCTCCCCAATATCAACCTGAATGGCTCCTTCTTCGGCAAATCCACTCAAGCCTTCGATGCCCGTGAGATTCAGTTTGCCTTAAAGGTCTTCTTCTAACTGGCGGGCTTCGCCCGCGTTCCAAGTTCCAATTTCCAGCTTTCGTGCCTTCCAGCTGTCGTGCTGTCGTACGCGCTTCGAGCGCAGAAAAACATTCGTTTTGAATTTCGGAACTTGAATTTGTTTGGGATTTGGGATTTTTGATTTTGAATTTCAGCCGGTCTGCCGGCTGTGGTCTGTGGTCTGCGGTCAGTCTTCAGCTTCCTCCTGTGTCCTGTTCTCCCTCTCGTATATAATAAACTGATGTTTCACTATGGCCGAGAAAACTGAGATAATCGTGAACGGAAAGCAAACTCAGGTGTTGACGACATGGACCGTTGATGACCTGATCCTGGATTTGGAACTCGAGGGGAGGCAGGTCGCAGTGGAACTGAACGGGCAGATTATTAGCCGGGATCGGTGGTCTGACCAGACTTTAGGCTCAGGAGATCGAATCGAAATCGTCCATTTCGTGGGTGGAGGAGAGGAAGAGAAATGTCTGATGATCTAGTGATTGCTGGACGGAAATTTCGCTCTCGATTGATCGTCGGAACAGGCAAGTACGAGAGCTTTGAGGTGATGCAACAGGCCTTGGAGGCGAGTGGGGCGGACGTTGTCACCGTCGCCGTCAGAAGGGTGAACTTAACGGATAAGAGCAAGGAATCCCTACTGGACTATATCGATCGAGACAGGTTCACGCTGTTACCCAATACTGCAGGTTGCTATACGGCGCAAGATGCCATCCGCTGTGCCCGGTTGGGTCGGGAAGCCGGCCTGTCCGATCTGATCAAGCTTGAGGTCATCGGAGATGAGCGAACCCTTTTCCCCGACAACGAAGGACTGCTGGAAGCAACCCGAGTACTGGTCAAGGAAGATTTCGTTGTTCTGCCTTACACCAACGATGATCCGGTCATTTGCAAGAAGCTCGAGGAAGCGGGTGCCGCTGCAGTGATGCCGCTGGGGGCGCCTATTGGCTCAGGGTTGGGGGTTCAAAATCCGAACAACCTGCGCATTATTCTGGAGACCGTTTCTGTTCCCGTTATCGTGGATGCGGGCGTGGGAACAGCCTCGGATGCAACCATTACCATGGAATTGGGCGTTGCCGGCGTGCTGATGAATACGGGAATTGCAGGAGCGAAGGATGCCGTGAGTATGGCCAGAGCGATGAAACTTGCCGTCGAGTCAGGACGTTTAGCCTTTCGGGCAGGACGAATTCCCAAAAAGCTCTATGCCACAGCCAGTAGTCCGCTTGAGGGAGTGTTGACGTAGGAGTGTGAGAACTGTTCGTGTTGAGTTAGGAAAAAGAAGTTACGATATTCTCATAGGAGCTGGCCTTCTCGATCAATTCCACCAATTTCTTGAACAGTTCAAAACGGGGAAGCGGATTTTCCTGATTTCTAATCCCTCTGTTTCTCGACTGTTCGGGAAAGGTCTTCTCCAAAGGCTCTCCGAAAACGGCTACCAGGTCACCGAGATTTTCATTCCAGACGGTGAAGCACACAAAAGTCTAGAGACGGTTGAAGATATCTATACCGCCTTGATCACCCAACGAGCCGACCGATCCTCGACGCTGCTTGCCATGGGTGGGGGCGTCACCGGGGATATCGTGGGGTTTGTGGCAGCCACCTTTCTGAGAGGTGTCCCTTATTTACAAATTCCCACCACACTGCTCTCCCAGGTAGATAGCTCAGTGGGCGGAAAAACCGGGGTCAATCATCGACTGGGAAAGAACATGATCGGGGCTTTCTATCAACCCCGTCTGGTGTGCATCGATACAAACACCCTGGCCAGCCTTCCCCCAAGAGAGTTTCAGTCGGGACTGTATGAGGTGGTGAAATATGGTCTCATCTGCGATTCTGAGTTTTTCGAATTTTTTGAGAGTCACCTGGAAGAGATCCAGAAGAGGAAACCCGATGTTTTAGAGAAGCTCATCAGCCGTTGTTGCGAAATCAAGGCTGAGATCACCTCGAGTGACGAGAAAGAGCAAGGTCTGCGCAGAATTCTTAATTTTGGGCATACCTTTGGCCATGCCCTGGAGGGTGCCACGGAATTTCAAGGATTGATACACGGGGAAGCCATCGCCTGGGGAATGCTGGCGGAGACTCGTCTTTCCTTCATGAAAGGCTATCTGGATGAATCCAACAGTCAAAGAATTTCGCGTGCCATCCGCCGTATTGGTGAACTCCCGCCCGTTGATCTGGTTCCCACACAGGGAATTCTGGAAGCCATGAAGTGCGACAAAAAACGCCAGAATGACCAGATCGTCTTTGTCCTGCTCGAGGACATTGGGAAGACTCGGGTTACCGCAGGGATTGAAAATGACGTCTTGATCCAGGCATGGGAAGAGATCGCACGGAACTGATGGGGTGGGCCTCTAAGTACTCCCTTTCATAAATACGGTGAACGTTTGTTGGGAGCGCGACGGAGCCCAGATCGAGGCGCATCGACTCCTCCTCTCTTCGCGACCTCGCCTCGCAAGCCCCATCCGCAAACGTTCACCGTATTTATGAAAGTGAGTACTTAGCAAGTGGTGAACAAAGAGTCCCGCCAAATCAGGCTCATGTTTGCATCGATCGCACATCGTTATGATCTGCTGAATCGATTGCTGTCGTTCTCTCTGGATCGTCGATGGCGACGAGTGACCGTCCAGAGATTGTCTCCCTTCCTACCCAGCCAAGCAGTCGTTCTGGATTTGTGCACAGGCACCGGGGACTTGGCACTGGAATTGTCCGCCAAGGCACGAGTGCTGGGATGCGATTTTTGTCATCCCATGCTGGTTCTGGGAAAGGAAAAAATGGGAAGCAGTGTGCGGTTTGTGGAAGGGGACGCCTTGCTACTCCCCTTCCCAGCACATTCTTTTGACGCAGTCACCATAGCCTTTGGCTTGAGGAATCTGGAAGATTACACCAGTGGTCTGGAGGAAATGTACCGTGTGCTGCGGCTGGGAGGTATGTTAGCGGTGCTGGAATTTTCTCAGCCTCAGATTCCCGTCTTCAGGCAACTATATTCTGGGTATGTCCGCTGGATCTTGCCCAAGGTCGGGCAATGTCTCTCCGGAAAACTGGGGCCCTATGCGTATCTTCCCCAATCGGTCAAGGAGTTCCCTGATCCAAAAACACTTGAGAAACTGATTCGGGAAGTTGGCTTTACTCCCCGGGGACAATATGCTCTCACCGGTGGGATCGTGACCCTGCATCTAGCCCAGAGAGTCCCTATTGATCGGGTTTAGTGAAGATGGAGGTATCCGGGGGAAGTTCACCGACCAGGCCGATAATCTGATCGTTGGAAACACCTTCCTTTTGGGCCTTGCCTTGAAGTGTGTCCATCGCTTGCCGGGCTGATCGAACGTCTGTTGCGTTCATTTCAATTTCTTGCTGGGTTTCCAGCAACTGTTGTTGGATTCTGGCTTGACTCGTACCGCTGCCACTCAAATACTGGTTCCGAAGGTCATTCATCTTGAGCTGGAGGACAAGATCTCGATTGACGGCGTTTTTCAGGTTGAGCCGCGTTTCAGTAAAGCGTCCTTCCCAATCCGCTGGATCTGTTTCCGCCTTCTCAGAGCTATTCTCTCCAGCTTCGGCTCCCTCTTCGCCCTCTGTAGCCGCAGTCTTAGCCTCAGGGCCTGTGGCGGTACTCACAAAACTTCCTCCCACCCTTTTCAAGTTGGCGTTGGTAATGATGAGAATTTCTTTCAACTGGGCTCGGCGCTCTCTTTCCTGGCGTGCCAGCTCGGCAAGAGTAGGCTCTTTCGTCTCTTTGTTTTCCTGTGCAAAGATCCAGGTAGGGACGAGAAGCAACACGAGAAGCATGACTCTAATCATGCCCACATTATACCCTATTCCACTGTCTCCGGGAACAGGATCCGCCAGCCCAATTGGGTGGGAGGGAGAAGGGTCAAGGCTTCTCCAATAGCGGCCTGGTCATAGCGAATGGCCGCGTAATCGGAAACCTGTAGAGCAATGGGCCCCAATTTCAGCTTTTCGCCCGTTGTGCCGAAATTGGACATCCAGATGCCCCCGATTACCTGAGATTGTTCCCTGAGAGTCAGTTTGCCTTGTCCCAGATGCAACAAAAGACCTCTGATCTGAGCTCCATTGCCGAGAATCAAGTCCCTTTGAGCAACGAGGATCCCGGACAGAGGTTTATCGAAGACTCCCCCTTCGGGCAAGAAGACAATCCCATGGGGCAGATTATCGGTAAATTTGGGCAGTTGAACCAGGAAATGATGCCAGAATCCGGGATTGAGCAGGTGCTGGGCCATGGGCTCGTTCAGGTCCTGAGGGCTGACCTCTCGAATCGAGGGATGAGCTCCGTGACCTCGAATCGACTGCTGTTGTGACCCAGAGAGGGAACCCACAAGGTCGGTGTAGAGAGTGGATGGGGAGATCGAGAGGAGGGTAATGGCGAATGTTTCTTTACCCTCAATGCTGAAGTGTGCTCCCTCCCACTGGAAGGACCCTGAATGACCCAAAAGGGTGAGTGGACTGGGTAAGGAAAAGGCTCGCTCCTGGCGAAAGCGAGCCTCCAGCAGGGCCACGCTGTTCTTGAGATGGGGAAAAAAGAAGTTTTGTGCCGAGGTAGGAACAATGCCCATGCTTCTGACCAATATGATGTGGTCTTCGTCGTGTTCCGGGCTTTCCTCAGGGTTATTGGAGAATTTCAAGAAAAAGTAACCTTCTCCTGCCCCCCGATGTCCCCCGGGGAGCAACGGTTGACCGTCGTAAAAGGGCAAACCATCATCATGAGGAGGCTTCCAGGTGGATGGATCCACACGCAGGGCCTCAGCGAAGGACATGGGGTTGCGCCATTCAGAAGAGTGAGTCTCAGAGAATGTCCCGTCCAGCCCTGCCAGGAGGAGATTGAGCTCCATGTGGGGGAGTAAGGTCCGAGCGTATTCGATGCCATTCTCGGCCAGCACCAGGCTGTAGAGTTGGGACTCCACATCGGCGGCCATTTGCCATTGGGTTCTGATCCTTAAGTGCAGAAACAGTGAAAAGGAGATCATGAACAGAATCAGCATCATACTGGTCAGAAGGCTGAAGCCCCTAGCCCGCATTTCTCACATCCCCTCTGCTGCATCGGCGCAATGATCCGGCGTGCTGCACTGACTGTGCCACCCGCAAGCGCGGGTACCCCCGACCCGCTTGCGGGTCACGCGCCCTGACAGGTAGGTCGGCGCTTTCGTCTCTTCGTGACGAGAACCTATGCATCATTCGGGCTAGGGATTCTCCGGGAAAAGATTGGAGCGGTAGTTACGCAGGAAAAACAGCAGCTCAGTGGACTCAGGAAGATCCTTCTCGAACATTGAGAGGGGACGATCGGTGACCGCGCTGAGGCGGATGGAAAGCAGTCCGCTCTCTTTGGAATCGACCTTAAAATCAACAATATTTTTGATCAACGGTTGAAAGGAGCCTCTGTTGCTTTGCACCCGCAAGTTGGAGTTCGACGATCGAAGCACCAGTGCTTCAAAACTGCTGGAAAGCTTCGAGTCGGGGAACCCCCCGGGGCCATCGATATCACTCTTGAGTTCGAGGCGATCAGTGTCTATCGTGACCCCCGACCAGGCTTGATCCCAGCGGTTATTTCCAGCGGGTATGATCCAACGGGAGAGGAGCAGGGGAGCCAGCCAGAGGTTGGCATCGCGCTCCAACAAGAGGCTGAGATTTGAAGACTCAGTTTGAAACACTCCGATTGTGGAAAAGAAGCCCGCCAGGACGATGATCGAGATCGATGAGGCTATCATCGTCTCAACGAGAGTATGGCCCTTACTATAGCCCGCAGTTCTCGCACCCTTATTTTTCACTATTCAGGACCTCCCAACCGGAGTGCTCTCCAAGCCTCGGATCGGTGAGTAATGTTCGATAGAGAGGGCGGGAGTCAGGAATGATTTGAAAGGGTTCTCCCCGTGGGGAATGAGTGGCTCGAAGCTCTTCAATCCGATTCCAGAGTTCAACGGTGGCCTTCCAACGGTTCTGAGCCAGCGAATAGTGACGGAAGGCCAGTTCAAGGCCTTGCAGCAGTGCCATCGACGTCACCATAAGAAAGACCAAGGAAACCATGACTTCGATCAGCGTGAAGCCGCTGCTGGAGGTTGCGGACGATCTCTGTGTCTCTCGTCGTCGCCGATGTCTCTGCATCGCCTTCTCCTCGCTCCTTGACCTCGCCTCGCAAGCCCCATCAGTAAACGTCATTGTATTTATGGAGCGAGACACTAACGGATCCTTTCCCATCGCACCCTCCCGCTCAGGGAAACCACCACGCGAATCTGACCGCGGCTGTTTTCCAGTATGAATGTTCCCGCCGGAGACGCGTACCCTCGAGAGTAGAAGCCGGGTGGCTTCCGGGGCGTTTTGGAAAACTCAACTCCGGCAGGAAGATCTTGCCAGAATTGCGGTTCCGAGTCCTTCACCGCCACCCCGAACTTTTTGCCGCTTGCGTGCACCAGTACCTGGATGGCCAGGTTCTTGGCAACTGCCTGAAATCGAGCCGCCATCACTGCGGACAGGAAGGATTCCCCAGCCAGATGAAGCCTGTGTTGCTCGGCTATTCCGTTCAAAATGGAAAGTCCCAGAGTGGAGCCGGAGCCGATTAACGCACACACCAACATCACCTCTAGGAGGCTATACCCTCGAGCCGTGTCCATGCTTCATCACCTCCTGTTTGCTATAACGCTCCAGCAAGAAAATCTACGAGAAAAAGCTGACCGCCTGACCGCCTGACCACCTGACACGTAGGAAGGAATAGCTAACGGTTGGAAACAGATGACTGCGAGGAAAGGCATTCAGAGGTGAGGAGACAGGAGACAGACGAGTATGCATAGGTTCTCGTTACGAAGCGGGATGGGGGAGTTTGGTGCCAGCCCCAATTATCCTCCTTTGAATTCAGATATTTACGCTAGAATTCTGGGACTGTCCCCAAACTTCAGCGGCCAGGAAGTCAGGATCGAAGTACTGGACTCGATTCCCTAAGAGAACCCTCCTTCCAGGGCCGCTCGATTTCTCTTGCGCCTGCTCTTCTGCGGGTTTAACATCGAGCAAAGATCATTCAAAGTGAGAGGAGGTTTCTCATGCGAGACAAACGATCCGCTCTGATCTTACTGGTGGGAGCTCTTTTGGGTGCCGTTGGCTGCCAAGAAGCCTCGCAACCGACTCGGTTCGGGGTCCGGGTACCGGAGGGGAGTGGACTACATCACACTCAGACCGTACGGGTAGGAATCAATGCCCAAGCCGGTAGTGAGGTCCAGCTGACCCTGGAACCCGAAGGTTGTGGGGTTCTGGCGGGTCCTCGAGTCACCACGGATGAGCACAACACAGCCAACGTGGTGTTCACAGCCGGTGAGGTGGAGACCAACTGCCAGGTGACGGTCACGGGAACTTTGGGAGATCAGACTTCCACCACCCACATCATGGTTCATCCTCCCAAAGTAGAGGCCCAGGTCATCCCCTGGACCGGGTCAGCACCCGCT
>JADFOI010000016.1 GCA_022562935.1 Acidobacteriota bacterium | reverse complement strand
AAGGAACGAAGTGGACCAGCCAAGGGTATCAAAAACAAGAAAACCGTCACGGTAGCGGCAGGAAACGAGCAGTGAGGAAGCAAAGAAGGTACTGCAAATTCTGCTCGGACAAGGTCGATTACATCGACTTCAAAGATGTGAAGATACTGAGTTCGTTTGTGCCTGAAGGTTCCAAGATCACCCCCAGCCGGATTTCCGGAGTGTGCAGTACACACCAGAGAAAGCTGTCCAGGGCTATCAAGCGGGCACGACAGGTAGCCCTGCTCCCCTACATCCCCGACTGATCCGCTGGCGAATGTTCACGGAATTCAATTTCTGTCCTGGTCCCTGAGGCCGTGTCGGCCTTTCAACGGTCCGAGAAGTGAGAGGAATAAGCGCTATGGAAGTCATTCTGATCGACGACGTGTTTGAACTGGGCAAAAGAGGAACAGTGGTTAGAGTGGCCGATGGCTATGGTCGAAATTATCTGATTCCAAAGAGTTTAGCTATTCCCGCAACACCCGGAAACAGAAAGATGATTGACCAGCAACGACTGGCCATGGCTAAAAAAGAATCCAAGTACCAGGAAGAAGCCGAGCTGCTCACACAAGAACTCAACCAATTGCATCTGATGCTCAGTCGAAAATCAGGCGAGACCGGAACGCTCTTCGGGTCCGTGACTTCCAAGGATATTGCCGAACTTCTCAAAACCACTGGCATACAGCTGGATCGTCGAAAGATTATTCTCAACCAACCCATTAAAAGCATTGGCAATTACAGAATCGAGGTCCGGCCTCACAGCGAGGTGACGGCCGAACTTCTGCTTTCCATCCTGATGGAAGGTGACGAGCCGGTGAGCAAGATCAAGAAGAAGGACAAAGAAAGCGATGCGATCGTTGCCGAATTGGAAGCGAGACTCAAAGAAATGAAACAGTCGATGGCAACCAAGAGGGTCATTTCTCCAGAACCGGAAGACCGGCCGCCTGAGGAAGAAGCCGAGAGCCGACAACGAGAAGAAGAGCCAGAAGAGGAAACCGCCGCCGCAGTCGAAGCAACAGAAACAGTAGAAGGAGAAGCAGAAGCAGAAACGGAAGAACAGCCATCAGAAGAGACATCGGAAGAAGCGACAGAAGAACAAGAAGGAAAAGAAGAAGAAGAAGAAGAGAAGTAAGGCCCGCAGGTTAAAGAGGGCGTCGCAAAACCCCACTTGATTTTGATTAAGGCCTGTAGGGGCGCACGGCCGTGCTCCCCTACACAAGAAACCTGGGTCATCCGACTCTTGCAACACCCTCTAAAGCCTGCAGCTACGACGAACTAATATCCCCCGTTTCCTCAAAAGGACTTTTGCGGTATTCTTTCCTAGTCCGCGATGATTCATAGGTTCCAGCTACCAAGAAGGGTAGGGACGAGCCGGTGGCTCGCCACGGGTGGCTCGGCCGGGACCGTCAGGATTGCAAAGACCTCCGGAATGTGGGAGGCACCTCAGGTGCCGAATCCGAAAAGAATGGGTAAAGAATGTGCCACTCATGCGGTTCGGGTCAGCCACCGGCTGACCCCTACGGGTACGTCTATCTATGCAGACTGATGTGACGGTCGAGAAAAGCCTACCTCACAGCCTCGAGGCGGAGCGCGCGGTCCTGGGCGCAATTCTGCTGGATAATGCCCTCTTTGACCAAACCTCGCAGGTCTTGACGACAGCGGATTTCTACCTGCAAAACCATCGAAACATTTTTTCCTCTATGGAGCACCTCTCTTCTGGTGCTCGAACCATAGACTCATTGACGCTGAGAGAGGAGCTGCAGAAACGAAAGGAATTGGAATCCATGGGTGGGGTCGCTTATATCGCCTCCTTGCTGGACGGCGTTCCCAGAGTCTCCAGCGTGATGCACTATGCCCGCATCGTCAAAGAAAAGGCACTTCTCCGGAAGCTGATCCATTCTGCCAATGAAATTCTGGTTCGAGGATTCTCGAATGAGGAAGACCCTCTGGACCTGCTTGAACGAGCAGAAAAATCGATCTTCGATATCAGCCAGGACAAAATTCAGGGCGGATTCGTCCAACTCCAGGATTTGCTCACCGAAAGCTACGCGAACATCGAGTCACTCTACCAGCGAAAAGAGCTCATCTCAGGCATCCCTACGGGTTTCCACCAGTTGGACAATCTCACCTCCGGGTTGATAGCCGCCGAACTTACCATTGTGGCAGCTCGCCCTGGCCTGGGAAAAACCAGCTTTGTTCTGAATATTGCCCAGAATGCCGCCATGGAAAAGGAAAAAGTCGTAGGTATCTTCAGCCTGGAAATGGCGGCCCAGCAACTGGTCACCCGGATGTTGTGTTCGGAAGCTCGAGTCGACAGTCACAAGGTGCGCAGTGGCTACCTGTCTAAGGAAGACTGGAAGCGCCTGGCCAAGACCATGAGTAAGTTGGCTCGAGCGCCTATTTTTATTGACGATACTCCGGGAATATCGATTATCGAAATGCGCTCCAAGGCCCGCCGCTTGAAGGCGGAACACGGATTGGACTTGCTGATTGTCGATTATCTACAGCTCATGTCGGGGACCTCGGCCAGCAGCCGAGTGCGTTATGAAAACCGCCAGCAGGAGATCTCCACCATCAGTCGATCCCTTAAGGGTCTGGCCAAGGAACTCAACATTCCCCTGATCGCCTGCTCTCAGCTAAGCCGTGCTCCGGAGCAAAGAAGGGGCGACCACCGTCCTCAGCTCTCCGACCTGCGCGAATCAGGATCGATCGAACAGGATGCGGACGTGGTCCTCTTCCTCTACCGAGAAGACCTCTATAACAAGGATGAGAATTTTGAGGATGAAGGGATCGTCCAACTCATTATCGGGAAGCAACGCAACGGACCCACTGGAGTAGTCAAGCTGGCCTTTATTGATCAGTGGACCAAGTTTGAAAATCTGGCCAGCGAACTCAAATGAAACGTTCTTGGGTTGAGGTATCCCGATCCCGACTCCAGGAAAACGTTGCCGCAATTCGAACCCATCTTTCCCCTTCAACCCGCATCATCGCTGTGGTCAAAGCCAATGCCTACGGCCACGGGATCCAACACGTTTCCAAGGGCCTGACTGATTGTGGAATTCATGATTTCACGGTGGCTACGCTCGAAGAAGGGGTCGAACTCAGAAAATATGTCCCCGAGGGGAAGATCCTGGTGCTGCACGGCTGCCTGAAGGGAGAGGAACAGGCCTTTCGCGAGCATGATTTGACGGCCGCACTGTTTGATGACCGAACTCCTCCGGACGACGTGAAGGTGGAGGTCAAAATCGATACCGGGATGACGCGATTGGGCGTACCCTGGCAGGAGGCCAAGGCCCTGGTGACGGGGTTAACCGCGCAAATTACCGGTTTGTTCTCGCATTTTGCCAGCTCCGATCAGGACCCGGATTTCACCCAACTCCAATTGAAGCGCTTTCAGGAGGCCACTTCGGACCTGCCCTACCCGCGGCATATCAGCAACAGCGCAGGTCTTCAGTTTCCAGAAGCTCAACTGGACGCGGTTCGCCTCGGCCTGATGCTTTACGGTATCTCACCCTGCCCGGCCCTGGACTTTGTCCGACCCATTCTTCAGTGGAAGACTCGCACCCTGACCATCCGGCAAGTCCCTAAGGGAGAACCCATCGGTTACTATGGGACCTTCGTCACCCAGCGAGACAGTCTCATCGGTGTTCTGCCGGTCGGATACGCGGACGGTTACAACCGACTCCTTTCCAACCGAAGTCAGGTGAAAATTCGGGGAGAGTTTGTCCCCGTGCTGGGTCAGATCAGTATGGACCTGATCAGCGTTGATTTGACCGACCTCCCCGACCTTACAGCAGGCGAAGAGGTCCTGTTGCTGGAAGATGAGGCCGATTCTCCTATCTCGGCTAGCGCATGGGCCAAGGCCCTGGGCACCTCTCCCTATGAAGTATTCACTTCCATCGGAAGTCGAGTCGAGAGAGTAGCCGTGTAGCGCGCGGAGCGCGCTTCGCGCGCCTTCCAGGTTTGGAATTTTGAATGGTTTAGGATTTGGAGTTTTGGATCTTGAATTTCCGCTGACGGCTTTCAGCCTGTCAGCGGTTGTCTGCGGTCTGTGGTCTGCTGGGCATTGTAATTCAATTTCTTGGACTAAATGTTCATATTTTTGAATTTCAAACTTTAAGGGGATCTGTTAGAGATTTCTGTAACCTGTTGATAAAACGCAGGATAATATAGTCATCGCTGGATGATAGAGTTTCAGGCACGGTTATTGCTTACTGTGCTTACTGTGTTGATGACAGTTATCTACGGAACACATATTTTCAAAAAATATCTCCAGAACATCAACAAAAAGTATTTGACAATTTCGTGGCGTTGAATTAGAAATAGGAAACTTTTTTTTGAAAACGATTCATTTCTCAAAAGGGGAACCAGCAAAATGAATAAGATCCAACTTATTTCTCTTCAATTTTCTCTCTGTGTATTGGTTTTGATCGGGCTCGTTGCCGGTCCCTTGGCCCAAGGCACGACGGGGAGCATCCTGGGAGTGGTGCAGGACCAATCGCAAGCTGTACTTCCGGGTGTCACCGTAACAGCAACCAGTATAGAAACCAATCAGTCGCGGACGGCCATCAGTGATGACGAAGGTCGATACCGGCTGCCGCTGCTTCCCGTGGGACCCTACGAAGTGCAGGCGGAACTGACCGGATTTTCCACCGAAGTTCGCCGGCCCATTAACCTGACCATCGGTAGCGAGGCAGTCGTGAATTTCACGCTTGGGATAGGTGCACTCACAGAAAGAGTTGTGGTCACCGGAGAAGCCGCACTGGTGGAGACCAGCAGCGCCGTGACCGCCGGACTGATCGACGCTAAGAAGATTCGAGACTTGCCGCTCAACGGACGAGATGTTGTCCAACTGGCCCTCCTGCAGGAGGGGGTGGTAACCTCCACGAAGATCGGACGAGGTCAGGCAGGCAACGAAGGAATCCCCCTATCGCTGGCGGGCACTCGGATTCACCAGACCACTTTTCTTTTGGATGGAACCGATATTCGGGGCAGCAGGGGAACCGTCCCTGCCGGCGCCAACGCGGTTGTGGCCGGAGTTGAATCGGTCAAGGAATTCAAGGTGATCACGGGGGCCTTCAGTGCCGAGTACGGCCGTTTTACAGGAGGCGTCATCACTGCCGTGACCAAGTCAGGCACCAACCAGCTGCATGGGTCCATCTATGAGTTCCACCGCAACAGCGCACTGGATGCCCGTAACTTCTTTGACCGCGATCCAACCAACCCTTTGGAGCGAAGTAAGGTTCCGCACTTCATACGCAACCAGTTTGGCTTTTCTCTGGGCGGTCCCATTGTGAAGGATAAGACCTTTATCTTTGGCAATTTCGAAGCGATGCGACAGAGGTTACTAGAAACCCAACTCCAAAATGTCCCTAGCCAGGAGGCTCGCGACGGACAACTGACGGGATTCAATCCTATCCTCAGGCGACCCATATCGGGGGAAGTGTCTCCGCGAATGCAACCCTACCTGGACCTTATTCCCCTGGCCAACGGCCGAGATTTGGGCGGCGGGCTCGCCGAGCATTTTAGTCCTGAGAACTTTCCTGTGGATCAGGAGCTCTATACGGTCCGACTGGACCATCAGTTTTCCGACTCCGATACCTTTTTCGCTCGCTACACTCTGGATCAGTCCGACAAGCAGCAATTTGAGTCACTGCAGTCAGCTCTCGTATTCGAGTACCGTTACCAGTACCTGACCCTCTCGGAAAAGCATATCTTCTCACCCAATGTAATCAACGAGCTTCGCGTTGGCTATACGCGCTCCAAGGCTAATCAAACTGGGGTGGAAACCGTTGATGTCGATCCTAGTCTCCGTTTCAGCAATCAGACTATTCCTCTTATCGGTCGTTTCGTCGGAGGAGGATTATCCTCGTTTGGGAACTTCCTTGGACTTTTCCAGATTCCCAACAATTTCTCCTACTCCGATGATCTGAGTTGGACCAAAGGCAGTCATTTTCTGAAAATGGGTGCCAACTTCAGCCGCATGCAGTTCAATGGCTCTGTCGGCGTGCGGACTAACGGGTTTTACGTCTTCACTTCCGTCCTGAATTTTGTGCGGGGAGAACCGTTGATCTTCGATGGCTTCAGAACTGCTAAATACGTTGCTGGAATGCGGCAAAACCTATTTGGATTCTATCTTCAAGACGATTGGAAGTTCTCACCCCGGCTCACCCTCAATCTCGGCCTGCGCTACGAATTTATCACCTCCCCTACCGAAGTCGGGACGGGCGAAAGTGTTGGCCGACCTGAAATCGAAGGGCGTATTGGCAATCTGGTACACATTCTTGATACCGAATTACACCTGGGGAATCCCCTTTTCCCGAACCCTTCCTTGAAAAACTTCTCTCCCCGCATCGGGTTTGCCTGGGACCCCTTTGGTAATGGCAAGACTGCCGTTCGAGGTGGATTTGGTCTGTTTCACGATCAGTTGACCTCTTACTTGTGGGGTTCCTCTTCAGTTTTCAACCCACCTTTCGCAGAGCGTGTTTCTCAACGCGCTGCCAATCCCTTCACACCTCCCTTCCCCCCTATTGGTCCAAACGAGGACCCCTATAGCGGAGCCAGCGCCGTTCCAGCTCTTTGGGCCATGGGTGATGTCAAGCAGCCTTATATCATGCAATTCAGCTTGAACATCCAACAGGAGATCATGCCCAACACGGTCTTCACGATCGCCTACCAGGGCTCTCTGGGACGAAAGCTCCCCCGTCTGACCAACGACGCCAATTTGGCGGTCCCCGTCAAGTACGATGCCAGCCAATTTCCCAATGGGCCGGGACCGGAGTTCAACGGTCGAACCTATTTCCCGTTCTGCCAAACATATGCTCCTGATGGTTCTTGTGCCTTTGAAGTTGGCGCTAGGTTCCCGGGTGGGAGTGGCACCTTACCGAAAAGAAACCCACTCTTCGGCGGGGTCCGTATGGAACTGTGGGATGGCAACTCCTCCTATAACGCCCTCAGGCTTGGATTGAGCAGGCGTTTCAGCTCGAATCTTCAATTCCAGTTCGCCTACAACTTCTCCAAGGGAATTGACGACTCCTCCAATACGGGTCACTCTGACAACAACGGTGGCCGAGATGAGTTTAGTGGCTGGTCTGTTCCCGATCCGGACGATAAGAGCACCTCGCATGGGTTGAGTGGAAACCACGTTGCCCATACCTTCTCGGCCAACTTTACCTATGATCTGCCCTTTAATCCTTCGGGTGCTGCCGGGATCATTGCGGCAGGCTGGCAGATCAACGGTATTGTGACCCTGGCCACCGGTCCCGCAAGCTCCTTCAATCTCCCATTTGACGTGGCCGAGAGCCAGCAGTTTGAGCTGTCGCAGAGGCCGGAACTGAAACCGGGAGCCAGCAACAATCCCGTATTGAGCGATGGTCGTGACCCCAATGCCTACTATGATGTGAATGCCTTCACGTTGGCTCCGCGAGGGTTCTTCGGCAATGTGGCGAGAAACACCCTGATTTCTCCGGGACAAGCCACCTTCGATTTTGGAGTGGCCAAGAGTTTCACCCTGCACGAAGAGACATCGCTTCAGTTTAAGGCCGAGTTTTTCAATCTATTCAACCGTGCTAACTTCAGCCAGCCCGGGATGGACGTTTTTACCTCTATAGATAGAAACGGAGACCCAGTTCCTGATCCAAGCGCCGGCCAGATCACGAGTACCACGGGCACGTCGCGGCAAATCCAGTTCGCGCTGAAGATTCTGTTCTAAGAATTGACTACGGTCAGTATTCTGAAAAAAAGGGGACAGCTCAGGCTGTCCCCTTTTTTTAGGTTCAAGGTTCCAAGTTCCAGCGCGCTTCGCGCGCGTTTCAGGTTTGGGATTTTGAATTTTGGATTTGTTTGGGATTTGAAGTTTTGGATTTTGAATTTCCGCTGACGGCTGTCAGCGGTTGTCTGCGCTTCTCTGGACACCCTCTCTACAAACGCGCTACAATCGATCTGTCAATAACTTAGCAGTCATTAGAGGACGAGCAGGAGCGGGTGACACATCTTTGATTGGTCTTGTTCTGGCAGCCGCCGGCAGCGGATCTCGATTCGGGTCGGACATTCCCAAGCAGTTTATTCCGCTCGAAGGGAAGCCTCTTTTCCTCCATGCCTTGGAACACTTCTCTTCCTTCTTTGAGGTGGCGGTCATTGTGCTTCCCAAGGGCTGGGAAGAGGAGGTGGAGAATCAAGTGCGATCCCTATCCTACCGGGACCGGTTGATTTTGGAGACGGGTGGTCCCCGGCGCCAGGACTCGGTTTATCAGGGCCTCAACCGCCTCGGAGAGGACATCGAGATGGTATTGGTTCACGACGCCGCTCGTCCCTTCACTTCCTCTGAGCTCATCTCCAGTGTGATTGAACAGACCCGTCAGCATGAAGCATGTGTACCGGTTCTTCCTGTGAGAGACACCTTGAAAGAGGTTTCCGATGGACGCATTGTTCGCACGCTGGACCGTGAAGGCCTGAGCCTGGTTCAGACCCCTCAGGGTTTCGAGATCAAACTCTTGAAAAGGGCCTTCCAACAGGCCATCCAGGATGGCTTCTATGGAACCGATGAAGCAGCACTGGTGGAACGGCTGGGTTCTCCGGTTCATGTGGTGGCTGGAGAGAGATCCAACCTCAAAGTCACCTGCAAGGAGGATTTGTGAGCTCGGAAATGAGGCCAGAGTTTCGGGTGGGGACCGGTTTCGACTTCCACTCCTTCGAGGAAGGCCAGACCCTGGTTCTGGGAGGCGTGGTGATCCCTCATGATCGCGGCTTGAAGGGTCATTCCGATGCGGATGCCCTTCTGCACGCCATCATGGACGCCCTACTGGGAGCAGCCGGACTCAAGGACATCGGCAGTTATTTCCCCAATACCGATCCAAGATACCGGGAAATCTCCAGTCTCTTGCTTCTGGAGAAGGTGTACCGGCTGGTTCGAGGAAAGGGTTTCTCGGTGGGGAACGTCGATTTGACGGTGATCGCCGAAGAACCCAGGATTTATCCTCACATCGAAGCCATGAAAGCCAATCTAGCCCGCACTCTGCATCTCCAACCCGACCAGATCGGCATCAAGGCCACCACCATGGAGGGAAAGGGACCCATCGGCCGCCGAGAGGGCCTGGCTGTCCAGGCCGTTGCACTGCTCATCAAGGAAAAGTAATGGACGTGAAGACAAAAAGCTTGTCCAAGGTGCTTTCAGTGGCCCAGGAGGCCGCCCTTGAAGCGGGGAAGATGCTCCTCTCCCATTTGCGGACCGACTTTCGAGTCTCCAAGAAGGGCCGCATCGATCTGGTGACCGAAATGGACCTGAAGGCTGAAAAGATCATCGTCGATCGGATCCGTCTGGATTTCCCCGATCATGAGATTCTGGCTGAAGAGGGCGGCAAGCAGACCGGGAGTGGCCCCTGCAGGTGGATCGTTGATCCCTTGGATGGAACCACCAATTACGCCAATGGTTACCGGTTTTTCTGCGTTTCCATCGCCGTGGAGTGGGAAGGACAGTTGTCTCTGGGTGTGGTGTACGATCCCGTCACCGAAGAGTTATTTGTAGCAAGAAAGGGCGAGGGTGCGACTTTAAACGGCCAGCCCATACAGGTCTCCATCGAAGATCAGTTGGTGGACAGCTTACTGTGCACCGGATTTTCCTATGATCAGACCGAAATCGAGAAAAATCTGGAGCTGTTCGATCGCATCATCTTTCACTCCCGGGCGCTTCGCCGCGATGGTTCAGCAGCGCTGGATCTCTGTTACGTGGCTTGCGGGCGGTTCGATGGATTCTGGGAATTGAGCTTGAATTGCTGGGACATTGCTGCCGGTCGCCTGATGGTGGAAGAGGCAGGGGGACGTGTGACGGCCTTCGACGGCTCCCCCTGCACGATTTACGACCCTGAGCTGCTGGCCACCAACGGTAAGATTCACTCGAAGCTGATGAAGCTCATGAAGAGCTGACCACCTGACCGCAGACCACAGACCTCTGACCGGCACGACAGCACGAAGTGCACGAAGTGCACAGACCACAGCACTACAGCACCACAGCACGAACGCGCGAGCGCACTGCGCGAAGCGCGCTGGCGTCTGTCAGAGGACAAGGATAGAATAAACTTGGATGAAGATCGCCATAGGAAGCACACGTGGTCCCAAAGTAGAGGCTGTCAAAGAGGCTTGGCAGGTTTTTGCCACCAAAATTCTCAGCGATCCTGAGGAGGAGGTCAGCTTCCACAGCTACGACATTTCCATTGGGACACCCCACATGCCTCTGAGTGTTTCCGACCTGATGGAAGGTGCTCGTGGCCGTGCCGAAAACCTGGCCCTGCAATTAAAAAAAGAGAAGGCTGAGGCCAACTTTTACATAGGGCTGGAAGGTGGATTCCATGTGATTGATTCACAAGGGCCGCGGCGTCAGGCCTTCCTGGAAAGTTGGGCCTATGTGTCGGACGGCTACATGGGCTTTCACGGACACGGGGGTGGACTCTATGTCCCCTCTTCCATTGCCGATCCGGTCATCGATCGCGGGATCGAGCTGGGAATCGTCATGGATCGTCTCACCAACCAAAAGGAGGTGGGAAACAGGCAAGGGACCTGGGGAGTCCTGACTCAGGATATCCTGACCCGAAAACATTCATTCGTGATTGCCCTAATCGCTGCCTTTGCCCCTTTTTACCATCCGGAGGCCTATGGTCCGGCGGTCAGGCGGTCAGCTTTTTCTTAACCTCCCGGGCCAGTTTTTCTCCCACAAACGGCACCAACTCCTCCACGCTGGCGCGGCGGATCTGGGCCACACTCCCAAAATTGCGCAAAAGCCGCTTTTTCCGCTTTTCACCGATGCCCGCGATCTGGTCCAGCTCTGAGTGGAAATCACGTAATGAACGGCGTTTCCGGTGATAGGTGACGGCAAAACGATGGGCCTCATCCCGAATCTCCTGGATCAAATGAAGCACGAGAGAGGTACGCGGCAAAACAAGTGAACCTTCCTGACCCTGAACAAAGAGGATTTCTTCGCGTTTGGCGATGCTGGCCAACGGAACATCTTCGATTCCTAATTTCGACAGGGCCTGGTAAGCAGAGTGCAGCTGGCCCTTTCCACCGTCAATCAGAATGAGATCGGGCAAAGAAGCTTGATCCGCCAGCCTTCTGCGATAGCGCCGGTGAACCACTTCATAGATGGAACGACAGTCATCCGGCCCCTGGACCGTTTTGATCTTGAATCTCCTATATTGACTCCTCTTCATGACGCCCTTTTCGCACACGACCAATGCAGCTACACCTTCTGCGCCCTGTATATTGGAGACATCAAAGGCTTCGATCCACCGGGGAATCTCGGGGAGATCCAGTGCCACCTGTAAATCTTCCAGGAGCTTCTGCCTTTGAGATTTGAGGATCTTAAAACGTATCTCGAAGGCATTTTTGGCGTTCTTTTCCACCAGAAGGACCAAGTCGTGTTTCTTTCCTCTCTGGGGCACCAGGATGCGCACACGCCGGCCCTTGCCCTGCTCTTGAAGTTTCTGACTCAACCATTGACTCATCAATGCCTGATCTTCAATTGCGACTGAGAGGTATATCTGGCGGGGGATGAAGCCTGCAGTGAGATAGTACTGCTGTAGGGCATCCCTCAAGAATTGGGCGGGCTGGAAAAAACCCAGATCTTCCCAGTAGAACTCACGTTTGCCGACCATTTTTCCAGCTCGCAGCGTAAACAGCTGCAGTGCCACCCGGGGTCCTTCCCGGTAGTAGGCAAATACATCAACATCGTCCTTTCCACCCTGGATGGCCTTTTGTCTTTGGGTCAAATCCCGTAGCATCCCGATCCGATCGCGATGGAAAGCGGCGGCTTCGTAATGCTGCTTTTCCGAGGCCTGCACCATCTTCTGGGTCAGGCTGCGAATCAGCTTCTCGTTCTTCCCTTCCAGGAATAGGATCACATCTTTGACGGCCTGAGCGTACTCCTCCTGAGTGCAGAGTCCCCGAACACAGGGAGCCAGGCAGCGCTTGATGTGGTATTCAAGGCAGGGCCGGTCAAGGTCTCCGTCAATATCCAGAGTACAGGTCCGCAGCAGGAAATGGCGGTTGATGATTTTGATGGTGTTGCGTGCCAATGAAGCAGGCAGAACGGGACCGAAGTACAGGGCTCCGTCTTCCAGAACTCTGCGAGTCAAAAGCACCTGTGGATAAGGTTCATTGACGGTGACTTTGATGTGCAGGAAAGCTTTGTCATCCTTGAGTCTGACGTTAAATTTGGGCTGTTGCTTCTTGACCAGGTTACTCTCTAGGCAAAGAGCTTCCAGTTCATTATCGGTGATGATGTAATCCAGGTCCTGGATATGGTCTCTCAGGATCTCGGTTTTCTCATCGAGATTGCGAGAGAGTTGGAAATAGGAACGGACACGATGCTTGAGACTCTTGGCCTTGCCAATGTAGATCACTTCCCGGCTTGGGCCTTTGAAGAGATAGACCCCCGGCTTATCGGGAAGAGTATCGAGTTTTTCCTCCAACACACTTCGATTATACCAATGGTGTGCTGTGCAGTCGTGCGGTCGTGTGGTCGTGCTGTCGTGGGGTCGGCCCCCTGCCCCCCTGACCACCAGGAAGAAAGGACTGAGGACTGAGTGCTGAGGACTGAGCACAGAGGACAGACAACAGACCATTGACAGCTGACCGGATCCTTTTTTCTATTTTCTATTCTCTGCGCGCGAAGAGCGCTGGAACCTGGAACGCGCCCGAAGGGCGCTCCGACTCCTGTATTCTGGCTTCTGTCTTCTACTTCCTTGTGTTAAAGTGGCCTCAAAAGTCATGAATCTTCCAAACTCCTTGACCGTAACTCGGATTTTTCTGATTCCTTTGCTGGTCGTTGTCCTGTTGACCGGACGCTTTGCAGACCGTGAGATCCTGGGGTTCATTGTCTTTATCATCGCGGCTCTGACTGATTATCTGGATGGTTATTTCGCTCGCAAGCGAAAGCAAGTGACGACACTCGGCAAGCTCCTGGACCCGATCGCCGATAAGCTGTTGATATCCGCTGCCTTCATCTCCCTGGTTGAACTGGGTATCGCCCCGGCCTGGATGGTGGTGATCATCGTGGGCAGAGAATTTGCCGTCACGGGCCTGCGAAGCATTGCCTCAGCTGAAGGATTCACCATCGATGCCTCCAAACTCGGAAAATCAAAAATGGCCAGTCAGGTGGTCTGTGTGGGCTGTCTGATCCTGGGATGGCGTTATCCTGATAGCATTTTCAACACTACTGGCATCGTTTTCCTGTGGGTGGTGGTGGTGCTGGCCATCGTCTCCATGATCCAGTACTTTAAAAAATTCTGGAGCCAGATCGACGAGAGCATCAAACACCGCAAACGCCACGCCTCTCGACGCCCCATACGAATTCTACGAAGGCGCCGCAAGGACTTGAGTGCACTGATCAACACGGAAAAAGCATCTTGAACGGGTGCGGATCAAGCTCGGCTGAATGATAAATCTTTGCCTCACGCTGGCAGATCCCTCCTTTGCCGCCTTAACTCAGAAAATCGCCCAATACACGGGGCAGGTTCCTTATATTGAGGTTCGCCTAGATTACCTGGCCGAGCCACAAGTACCCTCAGTTCAACCGGATCAGGGCACGGACTTCATCGCCACTTGCCGTCCCTCGCGGGAGGGAGGCCATTACCGAGGCACGGAGCAAGATCGGCTGGACCTGCTGCAAAAGGCTGCCCACTCAGGCTTTGCATGGGCGGATCTGGAGCACGATGTCCAGGAAAGTCCCGCCCTGCCCTCCTCCACTCGCATCGTCCGATCCTACCATTGCTTTGACCATTTCCCCGAAGATTTGCCCTCTCGATTGCAGAGCATGAGAGAAACAGGCGGGGATGTGATCAAGCTGGCCGTCTCCGTCACCACCACACAACAACTGGCCACATTGCTGAAATGGATGGAATCTGCGTTGGAAGCCACTCCCTGCGTCATCTTAGGGATGGGAGATTTGGGTCAGCCCTCCCGCTTGCTGGGAGGATTCTTGGGAAACAGCTGGACTTACGTGGCGGAAAACGAGAACAGTAAGGTGGCCCCCGGTCAACTCACCTTAGAGAAAGCCTTGGAATGCTACCAGCTGCCCGACTGGACGAGTCCTCCCCTGTTCTATGGTTTGATGGGAAATCCGATCGTACACTCGCTGTCTCCGGATATCCACAACCAGCTCTTTCAACACCACCAATTGGAAAAGATCTACCTTCCTTTTCCACTGGACGATGTTGGGGTCTGGTTTGACTACATCGAGAAGAGCCGACTTTGCTTCCAGGGATTTAGTGTAACCCTACCCTTTAAAACCGACGTCCTGAAAGTCGTCCAGCAGAAGACGTCTCCCGTTGATTCCCTGAACACCTTGGTGAAAAGGAACTCCCAATGGGAGGGTCTAAATACCGACTATCCGGGCTTTCTCCATGCACTCAAGACACACGGCTCCTTGCAGGGCAAGACAGCGCTGGTTTTGGGCAATGGCGGAGTTGCCCACACTGTGGTGAAAGCTCTTCAGGACCAGGGAATGGAGGTGACCGTGGTTGGACGGAATCGGGATAAGGTGTCCCACTTCGCCAAACAGTATGGTTGCCGCTATACTTTGTTTTCTGATTTACCCATGGCTGCAGATCTCTGCGTTAATGCTACTCCTGTTGGGCAGTTCCCCAATATCCAGGATTCTCCCTTAACGAGCGATCAGCTTGACTTTGAACTGATCTATGACCTGGTCTATCGCCCCGAGCAAACTCACTTGCTGGAGTTGGCGTGCCGCCGAGGATTGAAAACCATTTCGGGTATGGAAATGTTCGTCGAACAGGCAGCTCTTCAATTTACTGCCTGGACTGGCCTTTCTCCCGAGCGGCAAATGCTGAGGGAGATTATTCGCAAGGCTACGGGGGAAAACGAACAGGTGGCAACGGACAACTGACAACGGACAACAGAATAATGACGAAGGTAATTGAGCCCTTCTCCGTGCGTGTTCCAGCCAGCACCAGCAATCTGGGCTCCGGTTTTGATACCGTTTCTGCGGCTTTAAGTCTCTATTTGACCGTACAGGTGGAGCCCACGGATGGGAAACAGATCGAGTGGGTCCAAGGAGCCGATTCCGGCTCCTCTTTTTCAGAAAAGGATAATCTGATTTCCCGGTCCTTGCATGAAGCCTTTTTGCTTCTGGGGGTCCAACCGCCCGGGCTGCGAATCCGTATGGACAATCCCGTCCCACTCAAGCGGGGACTGGGAAGCAGTGCAGCCGCCATTATTGCGGGCATAAAAATAGCGGAAACGGTCAGTGGTTCTGCTTTCGACACCGAACAGATCTTCCAGGTCGCCTATCCGCTCGAGGGCCATCCTGACAACCTGTCCGCCAGCCTGCTGGGAGGTTGGGTTTTGTCGTGGGCCAGCGATGACCGAATGCAGGCAGAAAAGCTTCTCTCTGCCTTATCCTGCCGGTTTGTCCTGGCGATTCCTGAGGCAACCATCTCCACACGCGAGGCCCGGGCCATTCTGCCCAAGAAGTATTCTCTTCAAGATGCGACCCACAATGTGCAGCGCTGCGCTCTGCTGATTCACGCGTTAAACAGCGGGCGTAAGGACCTGCTGCGTGAAGCCACTTCTGACCGTCTCCATCAGTCGTTTCGCGCACAACTGGTTCCAGGTATCCAACAACTACTCGACCTCGAAAATCTTGACCCTGAGCTATCCGCCTCGCTCCTGGGGATTTCCATCAGCGGCTCTGGCTCAGCCGTCATTGCACTGGTTGATGATCACGAGGAAGAGATCGGAGGCTGGATGCTGGAAACTCTTTCGGCACAAGACACCCGGGCTGGTTTCCGGGTATTCGATCTCGACACAGCGGGTGCCCAGGTGCTTTCCCACGGTGATACAATCAAACCATGACCGATCGATACTCCCGCCAGATTCTTTTTTCTGCAATCGGAGAAGCGGGACAGAAACGGATTAAGGCATCCAAAGTTGTACTCGTCGGCTGTGGAGCCCTGGGTACGGTCAGTTCAGAGATGTTGACGAGGGCTGGGATCGGTAAGTTGACACTGATCGACCGCGACTTTGTGGAAGAGAGCAATCTTCAGCGACAGAGTCTCTTTACTGAGAAGGATGCTCACCAGGGACTTCCCAAGGCAGCCGTTGCCGAAAGAAAGCTCCGTGCCATCAATTCCGATGTCGAAGTCGAGGGAGTGATCGAGGACGTCACCTGGGAGAATATCGACAGATTGTGCCGAGACAGTGACCTTATCGTGGATGGGACGGACAACTTTGAAACCCGTTTTCTGATCAATGACTTTGCGGTCAAGAAGGAAGTTCCGTGGATCTATGGAGCTTGCGTGGGAAGTTATGGAGTGGCCTTTGCCTTCCAGGCCAATCGTTCCGCCTGTCTTCAATGTCTGTTTGAGCAGCCGACGGATGTGGGAACTACAGAAACCTGTGACACCGCCGGTATCCTTGCTCCAATCGTGCATGTCATCGCAGCCTTTCAGGTTGCCCAGAGCCTGAAACTCTTAGTTGGAGAGTATCCTCCTCAAGAGATTCTCCAGATTGACGTCTGGACCGGGACCTGGCAAACGATCACCGCCGAGAAGGCCCGCAATCAGCAGTGCCGGTGTTGCGGGAAGCATCAATTCCATTTTCTGGAAGGACAGGAACACAAAAGGCTTACACGTCTATGCGGCCGCAATGCGGTTCAAATTTCTCCTCCCCGGCCAACCCGCTCGGATTTCCAGAAGATCTCCAAACGTCTGGATAAGAGTGCCCAGATCGACCTCAACGAATACTTGCTGAAAATTCGAGTCGACGGATATGAGATTGTCCTATTTACCGATGGACGCTCCATCATTCGAGGAACCGACGACTTCACCGAGGCCCGTGCCCTTTACGCAAAGTATATTGGAAACTAAGCGCGCTACGCGCGCGATCCAGGTTCCAGGTTTCAGGTCCCAGGTCAGGTTTGGAATTTTGAATTTTGAATTTCAGCCGGTCTTCCGGCTGTGCTCTGTGGCTTGCGATGGACCGAGTATAACTTCTAGCCTATACTGCATTTAACGACATGAGAAAGTCTCTACTAGCCTCAGTTCTGTTGTCAGTTGTCAGCTGTCAGCTGTCAGCTGTCTGGGCCGAGCAGCCCTCCAAAGCCCATGAGGTCATCGCGGCCGCTATTGAGGCGATGGGAGGGAAAAACTACCTGGAGATCAAGAATTATCACAAAGTTGGCCGATACTTTATCTTCGACAAAAGGGGCCGCAGGAATTTCACTCCCTTCATGGACTGGACCGTCTTTAAACCCATCAAGTGGCGCTTCCAATTAGGGAAGGATAAGCGTCGACAAGTGCAGATCTACAATCTGGAAATCGGCAAAGGGTGGATCCTGGAGGGTAAAAACTCAGTGGAAGACATCCCTGAAGAAGAGATCAAGGACTTTGAAAAGAGTGTCCAGGGAGACATAGATATTCTCCTGAGAGATCGTGTGGATGAAGAGGGCATGAGTCTTTTCTATTACGGACCGGATGAAGTTTCCGGTTCAGGCGAGTACGAAGCCGTGGACTTTCTGGATGCCGCCAACAAGTCGATTGTGATCTTCTTTGACCTGCAGAGCCATTTGCCTTTGAAAACGGAAACTCACATCATCAACAGCGTAGGGGTTCGTCTAAAGGAGGAAACAGAATTCACAAATTGGCATACCATTCAGGGAGTGCACACCCCGTTGCGCAGCGACCACTACACGGACGGGGAGATGTCCAGACAGATTTTCATCGAAGAGATTACCTTTAATGGGAATATCCCTCCCGAATACTTCCTTGAACCGGTGGTGAAGAAATAACAAACCGCTGACCCCGGTCAGCGGAAATTCAAAATCCCAAATTCAAAATCCCAAACAAATTCAAAGTTCCAAATTCCAAACTGGAACCTGGAACCTGGAACCTGGAACGCGCCTGAAGGGCGCTCAGACTGTATCTTTTAAGCAACAGTTTTGTGTCAAACCGTTACACCCCAGAGCGCATGATCACCGTAAGTGTCCATGTGTGCTCTGTTTTGATCTTTGGCTCAATTCTTGCGTATAAGGTTTCTCGTATTGACAATAAACGAGTATTTTTACTGAGACGGCTCCGATGCAAGCAACCATCCAAAATTCGGTTCAAATTTCCGGAATCGGCCTTCACACAGGCTGCCAGGTATCCTTGGAATTGAACCCTGCACCTGCGGACACCGGAATCGTCTTCAGACGCGTGGATCTTCAAGGGTTTGAAATCGAGGCGTTGCGCGAACGGGTCTCCCGTGTTGTCCTGGCAACGACGTTGATGAAGAAGGGCGTGATGCTCTCGACCGTGGAACACGTCCTGTCGGCACTGTACGGTCTCGGTCTCGACAACCTGTACCTTGATATCAGTTCACTGGAAGTTCCCATCCTGGATGGTTCTGCACTTCCCTTTGTGGAGATGGTCCAGAAGGCGGGGATTCAGACACAAGAGAAGGATCGGACCTTTCTGAAGGTCCAAAAAACTTTTCGTTTGCAGGAGGGGAGTAAATTTATCTCGATTGAACCCTCTTCAACTTTTCGCATCTCCTATGAAATCGATTTTGCCCATCCCGCCATCGGGCATCAGGTCCTGGACCTGGAAATGACCTCCGAGGCATACGCCAAAGAGATCGCTTTCGCGAGAACTTTCGGTTTCCGTTCGGAAGTCGAGGAACTGCGTAGAAAGGGACTGATCCGAGGCGGATCCTTCGAGAATGCTGTGGTTTTGAGCGAGACGGAAATCATGAATGGACCGTTGCGCTCTCCAGATGAATTTGTCCGGCATAAGACGCTGGATCTCATTGGTGACATCTCCCTGTGCGGCTATCCCCTCATTGGCCACATTAAGGCTCACAAGGCCGGTCATGCTTTGCACACCGACCTGGCAACGGCCCTGGTACGCGATCCCACGCTGTGCCGCAAGGTCAAGGAACCGGATCTTCTCCAAGTGGAAAGCTCCCGTCTCAGCGCCTGACAACAGCCGGCAGACCGGCTGAAATTCAAAATTCAAAACTCCAAATTCCAAATCGCCGGCCGGAGGCCGGAAATTCAAAATCCCAAATTCCAAATTCCAAACCTGACCTGGAACTTGGAACTTGAAACCTGAAGAACGCGCGCGAAGCACGTTCTGACTGCTATAATTCCAACTGATGGATTCTAGACTCTTCACGATTCGGCTTCTGAGGTACTGGCTGGCTGGCTGCTGTGTGTTTTGCCTGGCCCTCCCCTTCACGGTGGGTGCCCCGTTCTCACCTCAGGGGGCCGCCGTATCTGGAGATCTTGAAGTCTGGATAGGCCAGAACAAACGTACCATCAACTCCTACCAACGGGGACGTCAGACCTATTACCCACTGAAAGACTTCGCCGATATTGTTGGGTTAGAGCTGATGGAAAATGGGGAGGTCTTAACGATTACAGGTTCCCGTGGCAACTTACAATTGGTGAATGGGCGCCCCCTGGTAAGGTTTGAAGCCCAGTACATCCTTTTGGCAGCACCCGCTTGGAAAAGAGCACCCAACAACTGGTATGTGAGTGAAGACTTCTTGTCCAAAGCCTTGCCCCTGTTGGTCAACCGCAGGTTTAGTAAGGTGTCTGACATGCGGTATCGGGTAGAGGCACTGGCGGAAAACCCAGTCCAGGTCAAAGTGAGCAACTATCCGGATCGTGTAAGAGTGGTTTTTCAATCCAGTCTCAATGCTCCCATTCAAGTCCGAGAATTCAAGGATTACATTCAGGTCACTTTTGGCCAGTTCCTGGTTCGGCCGGAGTTTTCCGCAATTCCCCCAGATCGTCGCCTGGTTTCTTCCGTGGACTTCGACTCCAGCAATCTTTACGGAACCTTTCGCATTCAAAAAGGGGATCTTTACAACAACTTTCGACAACTGACCCTGACGGCTCCGGTCAGAAAGGTCGTTGATATTTACGGTCCCCCCAACATGTCGAATTTGGGTTCTGACAGCGAGCCCGATTCTCCGGAGCAGAGCCTTTCTGTGGGATCGACACTCCCTCCTTCCCCGCCAGTGCTGGGCAATGTCATCACCATCGATCCCGGCCATGGAGGAGGAGATTTTGGAGTGAACTCCCCGGAAGGAATCGCAGAAAAACACTTGACTCTGCGAATTGCCAGACGCATCGGGAACTTGCTCGCGGAAAGCGGGCATAAAGGCATGCTGACTCGTACTCGAGATGTGGAATTAGCGGTTGAGCAGAGAGGGTCGGTAGGAAATTATTATCGCTCCCAGGTCTATCTCAGCATTCATGTGGGAGGCTCACCGTCTCCCAGAACACGTGGGCCTGTGGTCTACCTGCACAAGTACTCACAAGATAAAGAACCAGTGATGATCGAGCTCCACCAGGAGGGCGCATCATTTTTTTCGCCAAGACGACCACCCTCGCGAACATTTGAGGAAAGCGACAAGCTGGTCCGTTGGGAAGAAGGCCAAAGAACATATCTCAGCTCAAGCCGTGAACTTGCGGAGTTACTTCAGGAAGAACTCAATCTGCTTTGGGGAGTCGAAAACAGGGTGGCCGAAATTCCTCTGGCTGGCCTGGCTCCCGTCGGGGCACCGGCAGTACTGATCGAAATGGGTTTTTTGACCAATCCTGAGGACTATCGGAAACTCAGCTCAATGGAGTTTCAGGAGCAGGTCGCCCGCACCATAACTTCCGCAGTGAATGCCTTTCTGCAGGGAAGGAACCTGGAGTGAATACACAAAAGAACATCCTCCGCTCCAGAATGAGCAAGGTCACGAAGGAACACCGAACCATCCTTATCGCATTGGCATTGGTTTCCCTGGTTGTCATGGTGACGCTTTACCTCTACAACATCGAGCGTCAGCATCAGGAGAATGTGAGCAACGTCGATCAGAATAGGCTCGATGTCGAATCCAGCGCATTAGAGGCACGCAACTCCGGCGATCTGACCATTAAGCTGTACTTTTATCAGCCCGGGGTCATGGCTCCCTATCCCGACCTGCTGACTGTGGAGACACGATCCATATTCCTGACCGAAAATATTATTCTCACCGCCCGTCAGATCATTCATGAAGTCCTCAAAGGTCCCTCCACAAAGGAGGGCTTCCAAGTCTTTTCTGAACGGGCCAAACTGCGACAGGTTTATTTACTAGAGGACGGAACCGCGCTTGTGGATCTGTCGCAGGAGATCATTTACCCGGCAGTCGGGGGTGTAGCAGCCGAGCTTTCCGCCCTCTACTCGATGACTCGATCGCTGATTGAAAACATCCAGGAAATCAGACAGATCAGATTCTTGGTTGAAGGGCGGGAACGCTCCACTCTGGCCGGACATGTTTCCATTCGGGAACCCTTTATGTAGAATATCCAAAATGCCCGATCGAGGTGATCAGCGTCTACCGAACCACATGCGCACGGTGACCATTACACCTGCCTACAGTAAGCATGCAGAAGGTTCGGCACTCATTGAATGCGGAGACACCCGAGTTATCTGCACGGCCAGCGTTGAAGAAAAGGTCCCTTCCTTTTTGCGGGGCAGTAAGAAAGGCTGGGTGACTTCCGAATACGGCATGATACCCCGTTCGACGGGAACAAGAATGACTCGAGATTCTACCAGGGGAAAACCTTCCGGGCGAACCCAGGAAATTCAACGACTGATCGGCCGATCACTTCGTTCCGTTGTCGATATGCATGCTTTGAAGGAAAGGACCATCTGGTTGGATTGTGACGTCATTCAGGCCGACGGGGGGACCCGAACAGCCTCCATCACGGGGGCCTTCGTAGCCCTGGCACTAGCCATGGCCAAACTTCAGGAAGATGGGAGCCTGGATCAGCCTGCTCTCTTAGACTATGTAGCAGCCGTAAGCGTAGGTATTATTGGCGGAGAGCCCTATCTGGATCTCGCCTATGAAGAAGATGTTGCAGCCGAAGTGGACATGAATGTGGTCATGACCGGTCAGGGTCTCTTTGTTGAAATCCAGGGAACAGCTGAGGAAAAGCCTTTTTCACAATCTCACCTGGAAGCACTTCTAGATCTGGCCAAAAGCGGCATCCAAGACCTGATTGTGCAGCAGCGACTTGTTCTCGAAGAGCAACTCGAAAATTTAACAGGCCTGTTTCAAAGTGATTCCGACCAGCAAGTTGCGATTCCTTCTGGCAACCCAAAATAAGGGAAAGGTCCGGGAGATTTGCTCGGCCCTCTCACTCTTCAACATCGAATTCGAGTTTCTGCTGGGACGAGACGATCTTCCCGAAGCCCTTGAATCAGGTACGACTTTCGCCGAAAACGCGCGTCTCAAAGCTGAGCACTATCACCAACTGACTGGGCTCCCCACACTGGCTGAAGACTCAGGACTCGTGGTGGATGCTCTGGGCGGCAAACCGGGGGTACATTCCGCTCGCTTTGCTCCTACCGACAAGGAACGTATCGAAAAGCTCCTGCGGATATTGGACTCCCGTCCCGGTCCTTCCTCAAGAAGTGCGCGTTTTGTATCGGCTATCTGTCTCCTTCTGCCTGAGGACGTGATCGAAGTGACGGGCGAAGTTCAGGGAGAGCTGGCTCAGGAACCCAGAGGCACTCACGGGTTCGGTTACGATCCGATCTTCTACTACCCTCCTCTTGGAAAAACCTTTGCCCAAATGACGGTCGAAGAAAAAAACCAGATCTCCCACCGAGCTCAAGCCCTGGAGAAACTCAGTGTCTCGCTCCATCAATACCCTGACATTTGCTAATGGGGATTGCCACGAGTGACCCCTACGAGTACGTTGAGGAGGCCGGGAGCACCCGCTTGCGGGTCGGGGGTACCCGCTCTTTTGCGGGTCGCACAGTCGGTGCAGCACGCCGGATTATTGCGCCGATGCAGTAGAACGGGTGTGAGAAATACGGGCTAGCACCCGTTCCAGCCCTTCCACCGTAGTGGCAGGTTCCTGACAGGCATAGTTCCGGCAAACATAGACCGTGGCTCGATCATCGATGGCGGTCTTCCCGTCCAACAGCGGGATCTTTTGGACCAACTCTGAATCGGGCTCCTGCAGAAACGCCAGCACCTTGTTGGGGAGAAATCTCTCCCGCACCGGCTGAAGCAGGGCTTCCCGTTCAGAGGCCTTGCCTAACACGGCAATTTCCTGAGCCGGACTCAAGAAAAACTCCAATGCTTGCAGCCAATATCCAAAGACAGAGGAAAACTGCGAGAGTCCTCCCGATACCTGATGAAGCATGCTCTGGGCCAGTTCCCGATACTCCTTCTTTCCCAACAGAACCGACAAACGAAGGAGATTCAGGCAAGTGACGCCGGCGCCGGCGGGCGTTGCATTGTCCTGGTATTCCTTTTGCCGAATCAAGAGTGTCTCGTGATCGGAGGAGGTGAAGTAAAAGTCATTCCCCTCCTCATCCTGAAAGAGCTCGAATTGGCGCTCCATAAGACGACAAGCGTGGTCCAACCAGCGCATGTCCCCGGTTGCCTGGTAAGTCGTCAACCATCCCTCAATGACCAAGGCGTAGTCTTCCAAATATCCGTTGAGATGTGCCCTTCCCTGTCTCCAGCTGCGCAGTAACCGTCCCTCCACCATGACCGCTGAAGCCAAGAATTCCGCGTTTTTCACAGCAATCTCTAAAAACTTGGAATCGTTTAAAACAAACGCAGCCTCGGCAAAACTGGTGAGCATCATCCCATTCCAGGCCGTCAGCACCTTGTCATCCAGTGACGGTTTGACTCGCTCTTGTCGGGCCTCGAGGAGCTTTCGACGAGCCTGGTCCAGAAATCCTTTAAGTTCCTCTCCAGATTTTCCGCGGGACTGACTCAACTCGCCCAACGTCATGCGGTGGTGCAAAATGCTTTTCCCTTCGAAGTTTCCAGAATCCGTCACATCAAAGTATGGGTTGAAGATTGAGGCATCTTCTCTGCCCAGGACGGCTTCCACCTGGGCGGGAGTCCAAACATAAAACTTTCCCTCCTCTCCCTCGCTGTCAGCGTCCTGGGATGAATAAAACCCCCCAGAGGGATCCATCATCTCGCGTTGGACGTATTCCAGCGTCTCCTCCACAATTTCACGGTAATAGGAATCACCAGTGACTTGATAGGCCTCCAGGTAAAGTCGGGACAACAGAGCGTTGTCGTACAGCATTTTCTCGAAGTGGGGGACCAGCCAACGCTCATCCACAGTGTATCGATGAAAGCCTCCACCTAACTGATCGTAAATTCCACCCCGAGCCATCTCATCAAGACTGAGCCGGACCATCTCAAGCGCCTTTTCGGTGCCCGTTCTCTGGTAGTAACGAAGCAAGAACCCCAGGATCATGGTGCTGGGAAATTTGGGAGCGCCTCCAAACCCGCCGTGCTGGCTGTCGAATCGATGGAGAACCTGGGTATAAGACTGATCCAAAAGCCCTTTCTCCAGCTGCTCACGGCCTTTCCCTAGAGTCATCTGGCCCAATCTTTGGATGATTTCTTCCCGGTTCTCCTCTAATTCGCTGCGCCGAGTCCGATAAGTTTCAGCGACACTTCTCAACACTCGCTTAAATCCGGGTCGCCCCTGAGAGTCCTCGGGAGGAAAATAGGTGCCCCCATAGAAAGGGACCTGATTGGGGCTCAAAAAGACGGTCAGTGGCCATCCGCCGCTTCCGGTTGCCATCTGCACAAAGTTCATATAGATGGCGTCCAGATCGGGCCGTTCTTCGCGATCCACCTTGATATTGATGAAATTTTCGTTCATCAACTGGGCGATTTCTTCATTCTCAAAGGATTGCTGCTCCATGACATGACACCAATGGCAGGCTGCGTAGCCTACACTGAGCAAAATGGGCTTGTCCTGCGCTCGCGCTGCATTCAGAGCTTCTTCACCCCAGGAATACCAGTCCACCGGGTTGTGGGCATGCTGGAGAAGATAGGGACTGCTCTGATCACTCAAACGATTGGTGTGCTTCTTCTTCCCCGCCATAATCTGGCAGTAAGTTTAACGGTTCCAGGTTCCAGGTTCCAGGTTAGGCTTGAAATTTGAAATTTGTTTGGGATTTTGAATTTGGAATTTTGAATTTCCGCCGGCCTCCGGCCGGCGTTCAGGGGCTGCTCTTCAAGCGCAGCTGGACACCCTGCACGGTAAAGGAAATCCCCTCTCCATCCACCTCAAATTCCCCCTCTGGATGATAGACAGCGTCCGATGAGAGGAGGATGGATCCATCGTCTCCGCGGAAAATCATCTCCCCAGCTATCGTTTCCACGCTACTGGTTCTCAGTTTCAAAACGACGGCAGCGGGAAGCTGCGGACTCAAAACAAGGAAGGTCACTGATTGAGAATCGTATATCTCTGCTTCCGGGACGTCCGAGCCTTCCAGGACCAGCACATAGTCATCGGTCTTGACAAAGCGCTCTTCACCGCTTTCATCGGCAATTTCAGCAGCCATCTCCACGAATTGGAGGTCAGAGTTCCCTCCAACATAAACCGTGACGCCAATGACCAGCAAGCCGGCCGCAAGCAGGCGGCGCCAGGGAAAACCTCGATGGCTCACCTGCCGGCCTATATAGGCCAGCGACAGAGGAACGAGCAACAGGAACAGATCCTGCCAAAAAGCCTCTCCTGGCGTGCGCTCGATCAGACTTCCGAAACAACCGCAGGCGGCGTCTTCATCCCTCAGTCCGTTGAGGACCAGCCAATAATTACGGCCGGTTAGAAACAGGAAAAAGCTCACCAGTAGGGTGGTCGGAAACAGAACCCAAAGTCGGCGGAGCCCCAGGATCAGCACCGTTCCCAGTCCCACTTCCAGGGCCAGAGCAATGAGTGTGACGATTCGAACCGAGAACAAGAAGTCCAATTGCTCCAGACGGATTTGCTCAGCAAAGGCCCCCGGTTCCATGACCTTGGCCCCGGCAGCCACCAAAAGCACCAGACCAAGGGATCTCGCCCCCAAAGACCCGAGTATCGATTTCCACTTCATCCTTTTCATGGTATCGAGTCCAGGACAAAGACTGCAAGAGCCAAATAAAACGGTTTCTTCGAGGCCAGGAAACTGTTACTATCTTTGCTGCACGGTTTGAGCCCCTTGAATAGGCCATTGATCGAAAGTTCAGTTTGTGCAAAAACGACCAAAAGCTTACATGGGGAGATCCTAAGATAGTGTATAATCCAGGTCGATGTTACACTTAAGCTCATTTCTTGAGAGGAGACAAGAGAATGCGTAAACTAAGATTACCTCTGCTACTGGGCAGTATAGTAGTGTTGTTAGCGGCTGGAGGTTGTGCAAATCGCCCTCCTATACTCAATTGCGTCGCCGACCAGACCTCCTTGACCGAAGGAGAGTCGACAACGATACAATCTAACGCGACGGATCCGGATCGGAACGATCAACTCACCTTTTCCTGGTCCGCCGACCAGGGAAGATTGGTGGCTCAAAATGGATCGGCTGTTTTCGATTCGACTTCGCTGAGCCCAGGAACATACACCGTCAGCCTGGAGGTGGAAGACAAAAAGCAGCACGTGGCCATTTGTGAAGTAGATCTGACGGTTGGGAAGAATACAATGGCACCCACCGTATCCTGTGAACCCTCTAATATGCTTGTCACTGAGGGCCAATCCAGGCGCCTACAGGTTACTGCTTCTGATCCCAATAATGACTCCCTGACTTACTCCTGGACAGTGGATGGCCGAGCGGTAACCAATAACCAGCCCTCGTTTGAGTTTGGAACGATCAATCGCCCAGTGGGCGATCACCGAGTCGGGGTAACCGTCAGAGATACCGACGGAATGACGGCCAATTGCGAATTCACGGTCACCATTGATCCCAGGCCCAATACGGGTCCGAGTGTAGCGTTAACCCTTGATAAGACCGACGTTTATGCCGGGGATACCGTAGGGGCAAGCGCCCAGGCCAGCGATCCGGAAAATGATCCTCTGACCTACGCTTGGACTCTGGATGGTCAAAGGCGTCCCGAGTCTTCGTCTCGGATGCAGATTAATACCAGCGGACTGGCTGGAGGCCGGCATAGTGTTGCCGTGACCGTTGAAGATGATCGCGGCGTTGCCGCCAGCGACACCAAATCGTTCTCGGTGAGTGAGAAGATCGTCATACATATGGAGGGGAATCTCCCCAATAATGTGGCCAAAGCCCAGTTGGATGAAATTGCGCTCAAGATACGGCAGAATCCGCAGCTGAGGGCCACGTTGACGGGACACACGGACGACCGAGGGAGCGAGGAAGTCAATGAAGGTGTGGGCCTGCGCCGGGCAGATGCAGTCAAGGCCTATCTGGTGCGGGAGCAGAACATTGACGAGGGCCGGATTGAAACCCAGAGTGCCGGCGAGACCCAACCCATTGCCGATAACGCGACTCCTCAGGGCCAGAGCGATAACCGCCGGGTTGAGGTTGAGTTGTTTGTGCCTTAGCCTGGAAGTGTTCATTTGGGGACAGAGCACCCTCTGTCCCCATGTTTTCCTTACCCTCCCCGCTGTGTAGTACCCCCTCTCCTAACGCAAGCCCGCTAGCAAGGAGCCTGTAGTATAGTTGCTCCCGGGATGAAAAAGACGAGTGGGGTCACACGAGATCCTGGGGAAGCTCATTTTCACCCTGCCCTATCCACATGGTTCAAGCAGCGATTCGGTGAGGCCACCGAGCCGCAAAGGATGGGCTGGCCGGTCATCCAAAAGGGTGATCACGTTTTGATCGCTTCTCCCACCGGCTCCGGAAAAACACTGGCGGCCTTCTTGTGTGCTATCGACCGTCTGGTTCAACAGGGCATCCGAGGCCACCTCTCCAATACCACGCAAATCCTTTATCTTTCTCCCCTCAAGGCGCTGGCTAACGACGTTCGCAAGAATTTACTGGAACCCCTGCAGCAGATTCGAGCAGTAGCCAGCCAGATGCAACTGGAAATTCCAGAAATCCGCACCCTGGTGCGCACGGGCGACACCCCGGGGAGAGAGCGCCAGCGCATGATCCGACAACCTCCCCACATTCTCGTCACCACTCCTGAATCCCTGTTCATTCTCCTGACCAGTGAGAGCGGGCAGAGAATGCTGCAGACGGTGACCACCGTCATTGTGGACGAGATCCATGCATTGGCCAGGGACAAACGCGGCTCCCACTTGAGCCTTTCCCTGGAAAGACTCGAAGACCTGACGGGTCAACCCCTACAGCGTATTGGACTTTCGGCCACCCAGAAACCGATTGAAGCGATTGCCCGCTTCCTGACCGGAGTTGATCGCTCTGCCACGGTCCTCGACCTGGGACACCAGCGTCACATGGAACTGGCCGTAGAGGTTCCCCATGACGAGCTGGGGGCAGTGGCAAGCAACAAAATGTGGGAGGAAATCTATGACCGGCTCTCGCAACTGATCCGCCAACACCGTACCACACTCATCTTCGTGAACACTCGCCGTCTGGCTGAAAAGGTGGCCTACCACCTGGCGGAACGATTCGAAGACGACTCCATTGCCGCTCATCATGGAAGCCTGTCGAGAGAGATCCGTCTGGAGACGGAAGAGCGGCTCAAGACCGGCGAAGTCAAGGCGGTCGTGGCCACAGCATCACTGGAACTGGGGATCGACATCGGTTCTGTTGACCTGGTTTGCCAACTCGGTTCCACGCGTTGGATATCCCTTGCCCTGCAGCGCATTGGACGTTCCGGCCACTGGAAGGGAAGTATCCCCAAAGGCCGGATCTTTGCCACAACGCGAGATGAACTTCTCGAGTGCGCGGCACTGGTCCGTTCCATCAGGAGTGGACAATTGGATCAGATCCGAATCCCTCCCGCTCCTTTGGATATTCTTGCCCAACAGATCGTAGCCGCCGCAGCGAGCCGGGAGTGGGAGGAGGAAGAACTGTTCAAGGTCTTTCGCAGAGCGGCTCCCTACTCTTCTCTTCTTCGCAGTGAATTTGATGCCGTTGTGACGATGCTGGCCGAAGGAATCTCCACCCGTCACGGTCGTCGAGGAGCGTATTTGCACCGTGACCGCATCAACGGGAAGATTCGGGCCCGGCGCGGGGCTCGGCTGGCCGCCATCACCTCAGGAGGAGCCATTCCCGACCGTGCCGATTATCTGGTGAAAGCCGACCCTGAAGAGACTTTGGTGGGGACTCTGGATGAGGATTTTGCAATAGAGAGTATGCAGGGGGACATCTTTCTGTTGGGAAACACCTCCTGGCGCATCCGCCGAATCGAAACTGGGGTGGTGCGGGTGGAGAATGCCGGCGGAGCTCCTCCCACCGTTCCCTTCTGGCGAGGTGAAGCACCCGCACGGTCCGATGAACTCTCTGAGGCCTTCTCGGAAGTTCGAGAGCAGATTGTGGCTCTCGGCGAGGAAAAGGCCCAGCAGTGGCTCAAACGAGAATGCGGCCTCGATGACCGCGGAGCCGAACAGGCCGCCCACTATGTGCTGGCTGGAAAGACGGCTCTGGGGGCACTGCCCACTCAGAACTGTGTCGTGGCTGAGCGTTTCTTTGACGAATCAGGAGGGATGCAGCTTGTTTTGCACGCTCCCTTTGGCAGCCGAATCAACAGAGCCTGGGGTCTGGCCTTGCGTAAACGCTTTTGCCGCTCCTTCAATTTTGAGCTTCAGGCAGCGGCCACAGAAAACGGCATCCTCATCTCTCTGAGTGATCAGCACAGCTTTCCTTTGGACAGTATTTTTACTTTCTTGTCTTCACATAGCGTACGCGAGGTTCTGATCCAGGCAGTTTTGGCCGCTCCTCTTTTCGGAACTCGTTGGCGCTGGAATGCGAGTCGTGCCCTGGCCATTCTCCGTTTCTTGCAGGGTAGAAAAGTTCCACCTCCCCTTCAACGAATCCGTTCTGATGATCTTCTGGCGTCCATTTTTCCGGAACAGGCGGCCTGTCTGGAAAATATTCAGGGGGACATTGTGGTGCCTGACCATCCGCTGGTTTTCGAAACCATTCGAGACTGCGTGAATGAAGCCATGGACGTGGACGGTCTCATTGAGATTTTGAGCAGGATTGAAGGTGGACAAATCCAATGCGTAGCCGTGGACACCCGGGAGCCCTCTCCATTCAGCCATGAGATTCTCAACGCCAATGCATACGCTTTCCTGGACGATGCCCCTCTGGAGGAACGTCGCGCTCGAGCCGTCCAGACCCGGAGAACTTTGTCCGGGCCGGCCCGAGAACTCGGTGTATTGGACGCTGAGGCCATTGAGCAGGTGGCCCAGGATGTCTGGCCTCCCATGGAAAATGCCGACGAATTGCACGATGCTCTTCTGACCCTGGGAGTGCTCACAGATTCTGAAGTTGAGCGCAGCCGAAATCTGCTCGAACAATTGGTGAAGCAACGTAGGGCCGGGCGTGTGATCGTTGAATCTCTGGTTGAAGAGGAAAATCAACAGCCCAAAGAGCCGGTGGCTCTCTGGTTCGCAACGGAAAGGATGAACCTGATCAAATCCGTCTACTCAGAGCGACAAATGGTTCAAACACCTGACCTTCCCGAAAGGGTCCTGTGGGAGAAGGATAGGAATTTGGAGGTGGAACCAGCCATACGTGAATTGGTTCGATGTCGCTTGCAATCCTCAGGTCCGACCACCCTGGGAGAGTTATGTCGACTCTTGAATCTCCCCCGGTGCGCCCTTGAAGCCGCTCTGCAAGGGCTGCAAAGGGAGGGTCAGATTCTTTCAGGATCCTATCGGACCTCGGCCGATGAACTGGAGTGGTGTGATCGAAGGCTTTTGGCTCGAATCCATCGCCTCACCTTGGGGCGTTTGCGTCGCGAGATTGAACCGGTCTCTCCGGCCGAGTTTATGCGATTTCTCATTACCTGGCAGCACCTGCCCTCCGGTACTCAGTTACACGGCGAGCAAGGACTCTCCATCGTATTGGATCAACTACAGGGTTTTGAGGCCGCGGCCGCAGCCTGGGAGGAGTTCCTTCTGCCCAGCCGAATCAGCGGGTATGTTCCTGAACTCCTGGATCGATTATGCCTCTCGGGAGAATTCGCCTGGGGTCGGTTGTCCGTACCTTCAACCCTGGAAACGGAAGGTATGGAAGAAAGGCCCTATTCATCGCCCCGCGGGATTCGGCCCTCGCGCCTGGCACCGGTGGCTTTCTTCAAGCGGATGGAGATGCCCGACTTTTTTCTGCTTCGCAACCTTGAAAGCGGGAAGCTGGATCCGTCTGCCCAACAAGTTGAGCAGCCGAATCTCTCCCATCCCGCTCACGAAGTCCTAGAACAACTCCAGCGCTGGGGGGCCTGTTTCTTTGAGGATCTGGTGAGAACCACCGGAAGACTTCCACTGGAAGTCGAAGAGGGATTATGGGAATTGGTGGCTGCAGGCTTGGCCACGGCCGATGGTTTCGACAGTCTTCGCTTCCTCATCGATCCCAATCGGAAACGTGGATTCCTACACCGAGCCTCCCGCAGGTCCCACCGTCGAACTCTCAAAGGATCCATGGGTCGTTGGACTCTTCTGGACTTACCCGGAATCGAGGGGAATTCTGGGGAGTTCGGGGACAGGTCCCAAATTCAGGGGAAATTCTTGGGCCCGTCCCCGAACTCCCATCCCCGAATTCTCAACTTGGTGGCTCGACAACTCTTGAAACGCTGGGGCGTGGTCTTTCGTGACCTATTGGCTCGGGAGAGCCTCACCTTTGCCTGGCGTGATCTGCTGAAAATTTACCGGACTATGGAGGCTCAGGGACGGTTACGGAGGGGAAGGTTTGTCTCCGGATTTGTTGGTGAACAGTTCGCCCTTCCAGAGGCGCTCGATGCCCTGAGAGCCATCAGGCGCAGCCAACCTACAGGAGAAGTTCTCCGAATCTCAGCTGCTGACCCTCTGAACCTCATCGGGATCATTACACCCGGTTCCCGCCTTCGCCCCCATCCCACACACTTTGCCTATTATCGAGACGGCGTGCCCGTGGGAGAGGAGAACTTTCTGATCGCCAAATCACTTTCCGCTTCCGTTAGTTAGGGGAATTCGGTGCCACCCCCAAAAGTTCTCCTTGAACTCCGGGACTCTCCGGGCAAATTCTGGGCCTGTCCCTAAACTTCCTCCTGAACTCCTCGCCCCACTCGACCTCGCTCAGTGAAATTTCTTAAACTATGAGAGACAATGGACATCGAGTTTATTCGCCTGCCCTTGCGAAGCCAAAAAGGACTGGCGATATTCCTGCTTATCACCGTTGTGGTATTGGTGTACGCGCCCGTCAAGGACTATCCCTTCATCAACTACGACGACAATTTATATGTCACGGAGGTGTCGCAGGTCCAACAGGGTTTAGGGTGGGACAGCGTGGTGTGGGCAATGACGACAATGGAGGCGGCCTTTTGGCACCCGCTGACCTGGCTGTCCCACATCCTGGACTATCAGCTTTTCGGTTTAAACCCAGCCGGTCATCATCTCACCAACCTGCTCTTTCACCTGGCCAACGTTGTACTTTTCTTTTGGGTGCTTCACCGAATGACCGGGGCCCTATGGCCCAGTGCCATGGTAGCCGCCTTGTTTGCCCTCCACCCGCTCAATGTGGAGTCGGTGGCCTGGGTGGCAGAGCGTAAGAATGTGCTGAGCACGCTGTTTTGGCTGCTCACCCTTCTCGCCTATGTGGGGTATGTAAAAATGCCGGGCTGGCAGCGTTATCTGGGCATGATGGGAATCTTTGTGCTTGGATTGATGGCCAAGCCCATGCTGGTGACCCTGCCCTGCGTTCTGCTGCTGCTGGACTATTGGCCGCTGGGAAGGCTGGGCAAAGACTCCAAGGAGTTTTGGGAACGCTTGCCCAAATTGGCAGCAGAAAAGCTGCCGCTGTTTATTCCTGTGGCAGCGGTGAGTGTGGTGGCGATTGAGGCGCAATCACAGGCTGGAGCGCTCTCGTCATGGGAAGGACTGTCGCTGGGGACTCGAGTGGCCAACGCCGTCCTGTCCTATGGGCTTTATCTGAAAAAGATGGTGTGGCCGATGGATCTGGCGGTTTTTTATCCCCATCCGGGAAGCTCCCTGGGAGCAGGGCCAGTGGCTTTGGCGGCCCTGCTCTTGGGGGGCCTCTCCCTGGGCCTCTGGTGCCGAGGTCGAAAGTCTCCCTATCTGGTGGTGGGTTGGCTCTGGTATTTAGGCACGCTGGTTCCGGTCAGTGGTCTCATTCAGGTCGGTGGGCACGCCATGGCCGATCGATTTGCCTACGTCCCTTTGATGGGTCTGTTCATCATTCTGGTCTGGGGGGCAGCCGAGTTGGCACAGACTCTGCACCTCCCAAAAGCATGGGTAGCAGTCACGGGTCTGTGCTTGCTGTTGGCATTGGCCGTTCTCACCCGAGTGCAGTTGAGCTACTGGCAAAGTACCCGTGCGCTCTTTGAGCATGTTCTGGTGGTTACCTCCAACAATCAAGTCGCTCACAATGCCCTGGGGATTGAGTTCACGAAGGAAAAACAACTCGAAAAAGCCGTCGAGCATCTGACTCGGGCACTCTCCATTTATCCCGCCTATGCCGACGCCCACAACAATCTCGGTTTGGCTCTCTCGTGGCAGGGCAGATTGGACGAGGGGATCCAGCACTATCAACAAGCTCTTGCGATCCGGCCGGACTCCTATGCAGCCCACAATAATCTGGGGCTCGCCGTTCTGGGTGCTGGACGAGTGGATGAGGCCATCGATCACTTTTCTCAAGCTTTGCTCCTCAATCCCAACTTTCCGAAGGCTTACAAAAACCTGGGAAACGCAATGCTCGACAAAGGAAATAGAGCCAAGGCCATCGAGTTGTTCAGGAAAGCGCTGGAGCTTCGTCCGGGTTTCGCCGAAGCCCACTACAATCTAGGGACAGAACTGCTCAAGACGGCTGATTTCAGTGATGCCAAGGTCCATTTGTTGGCGGCCGTGGAAGCGAATCCTGATTACTTGGAAGCGTACGTGAATCTGGGCGTTCTGCTCAAAAGAGAAGGAAAGGTGGATGAGGCCATTGATGCTTACCGGAAGGCCCTTCAACTCAACCCCAATCACGCTGAGGCACATAACAATCTGGGAACAGCACTGGCCCAAAAAGGCGATTTTCAGCAGGCGGTCCATCACTTTCTGAAGGCCGTAACGATTCATCCTAACTACCGAGAGGCTCAGGAAAATCTCAATCGGCTTCGGTCCAGGGAATGAATACTCTGACCTTCTTTCGTCAACACTCGAAATGGGTGGCCGGAATGCTCTTGATCGTGGCTACCCTCATCGTCTATCTCCCGGTCAAGGACCATCAGTTCGTGGGCCTGGATGATGACCTCTACGTTACCCATAATCCTCAAATCCAGAAGGGCCTGAGCTGGGCAAACCTTGCTTGGGCCTTGACCGCGCTGGAGGCGGGATTTTGGCATCCCCTTACTTGGTGGTCCCACATGCTCGATTATGAGCTTTTTGGATTGAACCCTGGCGGCCATCATCTCATGAGCTTGTTGCTCCACACATTCAATGTTCTCCTCCTCTTCGGGTTGCTTCAGCGGTGGACCGGCGCCCTGTGGCGTAGTTTCTTGGTGGCGGCGTTGTTCGCTCTCCACCCCCTCAATGTGGAATCTGTGGCCTGGGTAGCGGAACGCAAGAACGTGCTGAGCACGCTGTTTTGGCTCCTCACCCTGGGTGCCTATGTCCACTATGTGAGAAAACCCCACTGGCAGCGTTATTTGTGGGTCGTTGTCCTCTTTGTTTTGGGACTGATGGCCAAGCCCATGCTGGTCACGCTCCCCTGCGTGTTGCTGCTGTTGGACTATTGGCCTCTAGGCCGACTGGGCCTTTCCTGGAGCGAGTTTCGGCAAAAAGGGCCCACGCTGTTGCTGGAAAAAACGCCGCTTTTTGCCCTAGCCGTGGCCAGTGGGATTCTGGCCATCCATGCCCAGCATCTGCTGGGAGCCTTGCCTTCTCTACAGCAGATCTCCCTGACTGCTCGCCTCGGCAACGCCCTGACCTCCTTCGTGGCCTATTTGGGCAAGGTGGTCTGGCCCACGGACCTGGCGGTGTTCTATCCCCATCCAGAGGCCTCCCTGCCGGTAGGGCAGGTCATTCTGGCCATTTTGGTGGTCGGCACCCTCTCCCTCCTGGTGTTGTGGGGGACACCCTCATTCCCCTATCTCTTGGTGGGATGGCTCTGGTACCTGGGCACCTTGTTGCCTGTGAGTGGTTTGATCCAAGTGGGGCGACACTCCATGGCAGACCGCTACATGTATGTACCCCTGATCGGTTTATTCATTCTACTGGTCTGGGGTTGTACACAATGGGTGGATGGCTCTCAAGTCAAAAAGGGGTGGGGGATCGCCGCAAGTGTATTGCTGCTTCTAGGGCTCTCGATCAGCACTCGGCTGCAGCTCGCCCATTGGCAAAACAGCGTGACCTTGTTCGAACATGCGATTCAATCCACTGAAGACAACTATCTAGCTCACAATAACCTGGGAACCGTTTTTCTGGAAGCCGGTGAAATTGATAAAGGTATGGAGCAACTTTCCATCGCCTTGGAAATCAAGCCCGAAAGTCCTGAAGTCCTGTACAACCTGGGACTCGCTCTGAAACAAAAAGGACACCTCGATGGGGCTGCCCGTTATTTCTCCGAAGCCTTGGACATCAACCCGAACCTTGCCGATGCCCACAACAACCTGGGGATCATACGAATGGCACAGGGAGATGGGGAGAAGGCCATCCAACATTTTTCCAAGGCTCTGGAGATTGATCCGCAACTCTTCGAAGCCCTCAACAATCTGGGGACACTCTTGTTGGGAAATGGGCAGGTCGAGAAGGCCATCTCGTATTTTTCCCAATCCCTTCTCCTCAATCCCGATCAGGCTAGGGCTTACAACAATTTAGGTGCGGCACTGGATCTGCAAGGACATTCAGAGGAGGCTATGACCCACTATCACCGCGCTCTGGAACTGGCTCCCTACTCTTATCTAACCCATAACAACCTGGGAAAGATGTTCATGGAAGAGGGTGATCTGGAGAGGGCCGCTCGACACTTTTCAAAGGTCATTGAGATTGAGCCTGACTTTGGGGATGCACATTTCAATCTGGGTGTGGTGAGAACGGATCAAGGAAGTATTGAGAACGCCATCGCCTCCTTCCGTAAAGCCCTGCAACTGAATCCAAACAACCAGGAAGCCCGGCAACGCCTGGCACTTTTGCTCGAGAAGGTTAACCCGTGAATACTCTTGAGAACTCTGTGAACCTGGCAGGCAGAAAATCCGTGGTGGTCCTCCTCCTGGTTGGGGTTGTTCTCATCGCGTACGGCACCGTTTGGCAGTTCGAATTTGTTAATATCGATGACGACCTTTACCTTACCGACTACCCTCAGATCCAGCGGGGCTTAAGCTGGGACAATGTCCTGTGGTCCCTGACAGCGATGGAGGCGGCCTTTTGGCATCCCCTGACTTGGCTGTCTCACATGCTGGACACCCAGCTTTTCGGCTTGAACCCGGCCGGCCATCATGTCACCAACCTACTTCTTCATATCGCTAATGTGCTCCTTTTGTTCGTAGTACTTCAGCAGATGACGGGAGCGGTGTGGCGCAGCGCATTGGTGGCAGCCCTGTTTGCCTTGCACCCGCTCAACGTGGAGTCGGTGGCCTGGGTGTCGCAGCGTAAGACTGTGCTGAGCACAATGTTTTGGCTGCTGACCCTGCTCGCCTATGTGGGCTATGTAAGAAAGCCAGGCTGGGAGCGCTATCTGGGCATGATGGGCATCTTTGTGCTGGGCTTGATGGCCAAGCCCATGCTGGTAACGCTGCCCTGTGTCCTGCTGCTGCTGGACTACTGGCCGCTGGGAAGGCTGGGCAAAGACCCCAAGGAGTTTTGGGAACGCTTGCCCAAATTGGCAGCAGAGAAGCTGCCGCTGTTTATTCCGGTGGCAGCGGCCTGTGTGGTGGCGATTAAGGCGCAGTCACAGGCTGGAGCTCTCCCGTCATGGGAGTGGCTGCCACTGGGGACTCGAGTGGGTAACGCCGTCCTGGCCTATGGGCTTTATCTGAAAAAGATGGTGTGGCCGATGGATCTGGTGGTTTTTTATCCCCATCCGGGAAGCTCCCTGGAAGCATGGCCGGTGGTTTTGGCGGCACTGGTGCTGCTGGGAATTTCCCTGGTCGTATGGTGGCAAGATCAAAGGTATCGCTATCTGGTGGTGGGATGGTTGTGGTATCTGGGGACCATGGTCCCGGTCAATGGTCTCATCCAGGTCGGAGCGCACTCTATGGCTGACCGTTTCGCCTACGTTCCTTTCATCGGTCTTTTCATTATAGCGGTCTGGGGTGCAACGGACATGATGCGAAGGTTGCGTTTCAAAAGAGAGTGGTTGGCAATAGCTGCCCTGTGTATGCTGATGCCGTTGTCAGTTCTTTCCCGGGTGCAGCTCAGCTACTGGCGCAATACCACCGCACTGTTTGAGCATGTTCTCATAGTGAATCCCAACAATTCTGTAGCTCACGATGTCCTGGGACTGGAAGCGATGAAGAAATTGGAGTTTGCACAAGCTCAGCAACGATTCCTGGAGGCTATCAAGATCGGCCCGAAGTACGCTCCAGCCTACAATCATCTAGGATTGGTGCTGCTGGAACAGGAAAGACTTGATGAAGCAGTAGAGCGATTTACTCAAACCTTGAAGCTTAATCCGGACTCCGTCGATGCGCTCAACAATCTGGGACTCGTGGGGCTAAGACAGGGAAAGTTTCGTGAAGCCGCCCTACTCTTCTCCCAGGCCCTGGAGGTTGATCCAAACTATGCACCAGCTTACGGCAACATGGGCTTGGTGTTGGCAGCCCAGGAACGCTATGAGGAGGCTATGGATAGGTATCATCGGGCTCTCGAGATTGCACCTGATTCTTACAATCACCTCAACAATCTGGGGCTTGCCTTGATGGCAACAGACCGGCTGAATCAAGCGATAGCACATTTTTTCAGGGCACTGAAAATCGAACCCAAGAATGTCGAAGCCCATGCCAACATGGGATTGGCTCTGGCCAAGGCTGGGCGAACAGAAGAAGCATCACTGCGTCTATCACAGGCCATTGAGATTAACCCTCAATTTGCTCAGTCTTACTATTACCTGGGTCTGGTGAGAAACGCTCAGGAGAGAATACCAGAGGCCATCGAAAACTATCGAGCAGCCTTGGAACGTCGTCCCAACCACCCGGGAGCCCGGCAGAAACTGAACCTGCTGCTGAAGGAAACGGAGAAAGTTCACTAAGGAGTGGAGGAAGCTTTGCAGGAATTCCAACAAGGGCGCTCAAGGCGTTCCGTCTCGGTAATCGTACCGACCTATAAAGAAGTCGAAAACCTTCCTCTGCTCACTGAACGACTGGAGGAGGTTCGACAGAAGCACCACTTATCTCTCCAGCTGCTGATTATGGACGACGACAGTCAGGACGGCACCCAAGAGCTGGTCTCGTCAATGGACAGGGACTGGATTACACTCGTGGTGCGAAAGGAAGAACGAGGTCTAAGCCGGGCCGTACTGGAGGGACTCAAATTGGCTCGTGGTGACGTTCTTGTGGTTATGGACGCCGATCTCAGTCATCCCCCTGAGAAAATCCCGGAGATGCTGGTTGCGATTGAGAAGGGTGCAGATTTCGTGATGGGCTCCCGTTATACCCCAGGAGGCCTGACTGAGGCCTCCTGGGGTTTTTTCCGCTGGCTGAACAGCCGAATCGCGACACTGCTCGCCCGTCCCTTGACCTCGGTAAAGGATCCAATGTCCGGCTTTTTCGCGCTTCCCCGCAAAACCTTTGAATCAGCTTACGAGCTGAATCCGATAGGTTACAAGATTGGTTTAGAGTTGATGGTTAAGTGTAACTTGCATCGCATTGAGGAAATTCCCATTCACTTCAAAGACCGCCAGTTCGGCCAAAGCAAGCTCACACTCACGGAACAGAAGAAATATATACAGCACCTCTGCCGACTCTTCATTTATAAGTACTGGAGGCCCTTTTGGGAATAGGGGCGGGGACTGAGGAGCCTGTCCGAGTAATAGGTGAGGTCGCGTTACAGGCGCCGCCGGGTCAGATACCAGGCGGCGCGACGCAGGCAATGTCTGGACATTGTCGAGGAGCGCCAACACCGTAGATGACCCGGTGCCGCCGTAACCCTTTGGGCGGACGGGGGTTGCGGTGCATCTCTTCGTCGCTTGTCGTCGCCGATGTCCCTGCATCGCCTCCTCCTCGCTCCTCAACCTGCCCACGCAAGCCCCATCCGCGCGACCCCACCTATTACTCGGACAGGCTCCTAGTGAGTATAACGCCCACGCCGCACCTATAAAAATGGGATTTCTCCACAGATTTCGGAACTCGATGAGCCGGTATGACGTACAAAACCCAGATGGGTGTGCCAAAGATCTACTCCAGAGGGACTCACTTAATGACCAGGACGCCGTGCACCGAGCCCATGGCTCTTTTCCTCATCGGCTTGTGGGTGAGCTGTTTCTCGCAGTCCGTCCTTCTAGGCGCACCACCCCAAGAGTCTCAAGGGAAAGTGGTTCGAGCCATCCGGGTCGAGGAGTCACCGGTTCTGGATGGCAATCTGGATGAGGCGATATGGCGTCAGGTGCCAGCCACCTCTGATTTTCTCCAGCGTGATCCCAGGGAAGGCGAGCCGGCCACCGAAAAAACCGAGGTCAAGATTATTTACACCAACACGGCTATTTACTTTGGCGTGGTCTGTTACGATTCTGAACCCGAAAAAATCATCGCCAAAGAGAGGGCTCGGGACGATTCGCTTGGAAGCGACGATACTTTTGAGATCATTCTGGATACTTTTCACAACCATCGAGATGGATTTGTCCGATAGACAGATTCGATTGTCGAAGGTTAGCCACAAAATCGACAGCGATAGCAGCGGACGCTCATCCAGCTCGGTCGAGATACACAGAGTGGTCAGCCAACCCGGCGAACCGGATGTGCATTCGACTGACGAGTACGTCGTTTTTCGGAAGACAAGCTCGGTTCCTGAGGCGATTCGGACAAATGAACTAACCGAACGTATGTTGCGCTCCGACGTAATCAGTCGCGACACGGGCCTCGTATTCGGCGTGGACGCCGACGGCTACATCATCTTCGGTATCCAGCAATTGATGTCCC
>JADFOI010000015.1 GCA_022562935.1 Acidobacteriota bacterium | reverse complement strand
GCTAAAACCCGCGTCAGGAGCGTGCCCGGGGAGGGACTCGAACCCTCACGAGGGAAACCCTCACAGGATTTTAAGTCCTGTGGGTGGTGCAGGTGAAATCTAACGAAAACCTATAGAAAACCGTTTGGTTACTGGGTTTTCGCCGCTCTGAATAAATGATTTCTACCGATATCCTATAGCTTTCTGACTGGACGATAACTGGACGACACTTCCGGGGATCACCGACCAAATTGGTGTTCGTTATTCGGACTAGGTAGAAATGCGGTAGAAAATCAGGCTTGCATGGTTAGACCGTCCCTTGTGTTGTTTCTCCAAGGTTTATGGTAGGTATAGGTAGAATGGATGGGATGCGTTTGCCTACCATAGCCTGATCGAATATTTAGTTCGTGAGCACCAGGCGTTTGAGTTCTTCAAAGAACAATTCTGTGAGTGTACCCTTCAATGCTTTGTCGGGCCGCACATCAAAGTCTAATACCCACCTTATTCAGGATCAAAATCATCAGAAGATAACAAATCGACATAATTACCAATGAAATTGATAGGCCAGCCAAGAAACTCAATTTGGTTTTAAGGAGAATTGGGAGTACCACGAAAAGGGAAAGGGAGGGAAGGACCATCCAAAAGATGCTGGTGGCCAATTGAGCTACTTTTTCTGTGTTCTTGGTGTCAATGTAAAGCCATGATAATCCCAGTATTGAAACAAGAGGGAGAGACGCCAAAAGGCCCCCTAAAAGAGTGGTTCGCTTGGAAGTCTCTGAAATGACGACGATTAAGAAAGCGGATAAGAATATTTTAATGAGATAATAAGTCATGTTGGATATCTAATATTGTGCGGCCCAACAATAAGTATCCTGGGCAGTACAACACCTCCGGCCCTATAAACGGTCAGCGAAACGTGGCCAAAGGCCTGCCGTAATCAGCCTGTCCCAGTTCTATATTTAAGCCTTAAGAAGTTTCGGGACGATCCTATCCACTATGGCTCACATCAAAATTCATCCACCTCTGGAGAAGAAACTGGCGGAGTCTAGTCTAAGTCTGTGCTATTCTGCTGAGACATCAGGTAAAGACGCCTGCTTTGGATAAAATCGCAAACACAATGCAGGTATGGCCACCATATTCAAGAAAGTCGAGGACAGTAATCCTCCCAGCACTACGATTGCCAACGGAGATTGAATCTCATTCCCAGGTTCATGGCCAGCCAGCGCTAGCGGGATGAGTGCCAAGCCGGTGGTTAAGGCCGTCATCAAGATCGGGCTCAATCGCTCCATCGACCCCAGGTAGATCGCATCTGTCAGCGACTTTCCCTCCGTCAATAGGGTGTGGTAGCGTGAGACCAAAAGAATTCCATTACGGGTGGCGATTCCGAGAAGAGTCACAAAACCCACCATCGAGGCAACGCTTAACACGCCCCCTCCCGCAAAGACAGCCACGATCCCGCCGATCAAAGCCAGAGGAAGATTGGCCATCATCAAAGTAGCTAACCGCACACTCCCAAAGGCCATAAAGAGAATACAAAAGACCCCCAGAACCGCGATCACCGAGAGGACACCGATCACTCTTGAGGCTTTCTGCTCACTCTCAAACTGCCCACCATAGACCACGTAGTAACCTTCAGGAAGCTTAACCCTGTTCTCGACAGCCGTCCGAATATCATTGACCGTGCTGCGTAAATCTCGCCCGGCAACATTGGCTTGGATGACGATCTTCCGCTGTACATTCTCGCGGCTAATAAAGTTCGGTCCAGAGTCAAGGTCTATATCGGCCACTAGCATCAAGGGGATGGCGGTCCCGGAAGGGGTATTGATCTTGGCTTGTCGAATTTGCTCTAAATTGGACCGATGGTCCTTGTTAAAGCGGACGAGCAGTTCAAATGCCTTCTGTTCTTCCATGATCAAACCTACAACCTCACCGGCAAGCCCCACATCAACAGCGCGAGCCACATCATCGATGGAAAGCCCGTACTTGCCTAGAGCTTCCCGATTGAAGTGGATCCGAGTCTGAGGAATATGGATTTGCTGTTCGACCTGCAGGTCCACGACTCCCTCAATCGGTTCCATGGCCTGACGAATCTGCTCTGCTAAGCTGCGAAGACGAAGCAGGTCGGGACCAAACAACTTGACAGCAATGGCAGCACGTGTGCCCGAAAGCATGTGATCGATTCGGTGACTGAGAGGTTGGCCAATACTCACCTGCGTTCCTGGCAAAAGAGCTGCCTGGTTGCGTATATCAGACAGAAAGGTTTCCCGGTCTCGATCTTTCAGTTCAAAACGGACATCCAATTCGGCGGCGTTGACTTCCTGAGCATGCTCATCCAGTTCTGCTCGCCCAGTGCGACGCGCCGTTGAGATGATTTCCGGATTCGACAGAAGAAGTTCTTCCGCTACCCTCCCCAAACGGTCTGAGGCTTGCAGCGAGGTTCCCGGAGCAGTCACCATATTGATCGTCAGCGAGCCCTCGTTAAATTCCGGCAAAAAGGTCCTACCCATAAAAGGAACGCATGCCAGCGCTGCCAACAGCATGACCAAGCACAGCATCACCACCGCCATCGGCCGATGGATCGAATAGCGGAGGATCGGATCATAGAGGGCCTTCAGCTTTCGAACGACCCAACTCTCTTCCTCCCTTTCCAATACCCGTGAGTTGGAAAGCAAATAAACACACATGGCCGGGGTAATCGTGATCGCCACCAACAGGGACGCGAATATCGAAATGATGTAGGAGATGCCAAGAGGACTCAGCATTCTGCCCTCAAGGCCGCTGAGAGCAAACAGAGGCACAAATACGACAATCACAATGAAAGTAGCAAATAGAATGGGACGGCGTACTTCGCAGGATGCCTCAAAGATCACATCTATGGCCGCTTTGCGATGTTCCTGTGGCTTTTGACGATTTTCGCGAAGTCGCCGAAACACATTCTCGACACCAATGATGGCGTCATCGACCAGAACCCCAATGGCGATCGCCAGTCCACCCAGGGTCATCGTATTGATAGTTGCTCCCAACAAGTACAGTACCAAAACGGTAAAGATCAACGATAACGGAATCGCCACCAGGGAAATAAAGGTGGTCCTGAAGTTTAAAAGGAAGATAAACAGAATTATCGCGACCAGGATTCCTCCATCCCTTAAGGCCTCCAGGACGTTTTCGATCGCTACCTCGATGAAGTCTGACTGGCGGAATATGAATCGATTGATTTTGATGTCGGCGGGAAGAATTCTTTCGATATCATCGAGAACTTCATCGATGCGTTCCGTCAAGTCCAGAGTGTTGGCATCCGGCTGTTTTTGAATGGAAAGAATGACAGCCTCTTGAGCGTTAACAGAAGCAGCGCCGCGCCTTACCTTGGGCCCAATTCGGACCTCCGCCACTTGAGTGAGTCGTATCGGAACATTGTCGTGCATTGCTACCGGAGTTAGTTTTAGTTCTTCCAAACTATGGACTCGTCCCACTCCTCTGATCAGGTACTCCTTGTCTGACTGAACGTAGAAGCCTCCGGACGAATTGTGGCTGGAAGCTTCGACGGCTGTGACCGCCTGATCGATCGTTACTCCGTAGTGTCGCATCAACTCGGGATCAAGAAGAACCTGATATTGACGGACTTCTCCCCCGATGGGAATCACCTGCGATACTCCAGACACAGCCAGCAGCCGACGACGAATGGTCCAGTCGGCCAGGGTCCGCATCTCCATCAATCGATCGGCAGGGCCAGTCACTCCGACCAGCATGATTTCTCCCATGATGGAAGTGATTGGGGCCATCACTGGTCCTACGATTCCAGAGGGCAGAGTGTTGGAAACGAGCTGGAGCTTTTCGGACACAATCTGTCGCGCCCGGTAGATGTCCGTACCCCACTCAAATTCAGCCCACACGATTGATATTCCAATACCCGAGGCAGATCGAACACGGCGAACACCCGTTGCACCATTAAGGGTTGTTTCGATGGGAAAGGTGACCAGTAGTTCGATTTCCTCAGGAGCCATGGAGTGGGCTTCGGACAAGACTGTCACAGTCGGTGCGGTCAAGTCGGGAAAGACATCAACGGGGAGTTCCAGCGCTACGTAAACTCCAATCAATAGTGTGACGAGCGCTACGGCTAAAACAACAGAGCGGTTATCTATAGACAAACGGATGATTCGGTTGAACATTTAGGGAAGAGTTTTCAGTTAATGCTCAATGAACGTGCCCCTCAGCCGGCAGACCCGAAGAGCGAGCCGCCAGGGCAACCTCATATCCACCCTCGACAACAACTCGTTCTCCAAGTGACAAACCGCTCAGGATCTGTACTAAACCTCTGTCCTCTATTCCAGTCTGGACAATACGACGATCGAAGGTTTCCCCAGCAGCATGCACATAGACGACCGACTTATTGTCTTCTTGGAAGATTGCAGACCCTGGAACTGCCAGAGTCCTGACTTGCTCGCCGGTTCGGATATGAACTCGCACCAACATTCCTATTTTCAGAAGACGATCTGGATTAGCAAGTTCCCAGATGACCGGGATCGTTCTCGTCTGCGGATCAACAACTTCACCGATGGTTAGCAAGCGTCCGCTTTGCTCGGTGATCTCCAACGGAGGCAAGCCGGGCACTTCCATACTAGCTCCCGTGATCTCTCTGACCCTAGGAAGAACCGTTTCAAAAATATCCGCTCTGATCCAGATCCGGGACAGATCGATGATGCGAAAAAGAGTCTGATCGGACTCCACATGGGCCCCTGACGTGGCATTGACCTCGACCAATGTTCCGGAAATAGGAGATCTCAAAGCAATACGGTGATCTAGCTGCCCCACTGCCTCACCTTGTTTATTGACCTGGTCCTTCACCGCACTCAGACTTTCGACTGATTTTCTTGCCGCTTCGAGAGCCGCGTCACGAATAACCAGCTCGTTTTTGGCGAGCTCCACACGCCGCTCCGGAACTGCTTGAATTGCGTGGAGTCTGCTGACACGCTTGCTCTCCTGGCGAGCCAACTCGAGTTTGGATTGTGCTTCAGCGAAGCCAGCTTCCGCCTGAGCGATCCTCCCTTCAAGCTGGGCTAGTGAGAGCCCGGTCTGTACCTGAGCACTCCCTATGGCCGCCTGTTCGCTGGCCGGTATGGGATGTTCGATCCATCCTAAAAGTTGTCTTGTATCCACATTCTGCCCCAGAACCGGCAGACCATTTGCTGGTGGCGAGAACCGGCCCGCAATCGGCGGTACGATCAAAGCGTCCCAATTCGGCTTCGATAGAATTCGACCGCTAGCAGAGATGGAATCCACCAGAAGGTGTTCAGCGGCCGGCTCAGCCCGAAAGGGTAGCTTCCACTGCTGTTCTTTTAGGTATGTGATCGGATCGCCCTGAAAATCGGGTTCCTCAACTGGCGGGACTTCACTGTCCTGCGGGTAAACCATAATGGAATTGACTTCAATCTCCCCCCCCGACGGAGGTCCTTGTATGTGCACTGTAAGGGTCATCTCCCCGGGAGTCTCGAAGGTCACTTCTGGAACAAAAATGCCGGGTCGGATGGGCGCCTCTACGGTGACTCTCTTCACGACCCCCCGCTCACCGATAAATTCAAAAACGACTGTGCCCTTCACGACTGGCTCGAAAGCCTCCAAATTCGTCAAGTGGGCTGCGAACCGAGCTGGAATGCCAACCCGAAGCTGAGGGTATTCCATGAACAGCTCGAATTGTTCAGTCCAGACCGTAATCGCGATTGATTCCGCCTCTGCTTCCGCATCCTGATTGGAAGAGCCACATCCTGAGAGGATCAAACTCATTCCAAGCCAGAGAACCCACAGTGTACGAATCCTATTTAAACTCATTGCAATTCACCACCGACCGCTTTTTCCAACTCGATGCGTGCACGCTCCAGCTGAAAAAGAAGGTCATGAAAACCGAGGGACGCATCTAATTTCACGCGCAGTGCGTCAAGGTATTCGAGTAGGCTGGCTTCGCCCTCCAGATAAGATTGTTGGGTCAGCTCGGCCACCCTCACAGCACTTTGGAGTACGGTCTGCTCCAGCCGCTGTAGGTTTGCCTGCTGCAGCCGGTAAGTTTTGAAGGTTCTCTCCACCTCAGAGCGAATTTGCACCCTCTTCCAGCTGAGCAGGTTCTCGCTTCGCCTTGCGCCGGCAAGCGCTGCTCGGATGTTGCCCTGGTTGCGGTTAAAAAGTGGCACTGGCAGCTGCAGAGCCAGGTAAAAAGAATGGGTTCCAAAATCCCTGTTATATCCTCCCCCCACGGTGAGATTAGGAATAGCTCGTGACTCCTGCAAATCCACGAATTCTTCTGCTTGCGCTACTCGTGCCATCTCTCTCTCAAGGTCAGGTCGCGATTCCAGGGCGATACCTTGCAACTCTTCCTGAGAACGATCAAGCTCAGCAGTGTCAATCGTAAGCTGCAGGGTTGCCATGGATGGTTCTTCCCAGCTGATCAAAGCAGCCAACTCCGACCAGGCGGCAGCCTGATCGGTACCCATCTCGTTTAGAGCGCTGATGTAGCGAACCTCTTCCAAATCGATCCGGAGCTGAGCGAGTCCAGCGGCATCTCCTGCTTCAACTCGTTGGCGATGGATGTCCTGAATTTGGTAATACGAATTCAGTTGTTCCTGGGCTAAACGAAGCTTCTCCTGAGCCACGTAGGTTCTGACAAAAGCCTCTTTCACCGCAGCCTTTCCCAAGCGGATGAAATCTTGAAGTTCTGACTCGGTCGCTTGCACATCAAAATCGGCAACACGTTTCCGATGCCCCCGCTTACCCCCTAACTCCAACTCTTGCGTGGCCCACAAATTGAGAGTCGAATCGTTGAAATAACTGGCGTTGGACTGACCGACCGGGTAGCCTTCCTGGCTGAAGTTGAAAGTTGGGTTGGGCAGGAGCCCCGCTTGATTGAGTCGTCCCCGAGCCATCTCGATTTGCTCTCTCGCCGCTTGTAGATTGGGATTACGATCAATATACATTTCCAAGGCTCTTTCCATATCCAGCTCAGTCTGGGCTAGACCTTGGCTACCAGCGAGGGCGATAATTTGCAGAAATAGAAGCCAGATACTCTTCCTTCTCAAGAAAGCCATCCCAGAAAACTCTCAAGTATGTGATGAATGGGATCGTGGCCGAACAAAAGCGTAACAAAAATCGTCATGGCAACCCACAAAACAGGATGACCACTAGGGGTCTCCTTTGTCCCGGCTGAAAGTAATGACTGAACTCTATACTTCAAACTGCGAGTGTCTCTTGGGGAATAGGACACGACGGTGCCTCGTGTGCCGAAGGTAGTCAGGGCTTCCTGAAGCTTTAAGATGGTCTGCGCTACCTGTGTTGGCTTGAAACCACTCCGAATCGAAGCACTATCGCACTCAACTTCTCTTCTCATTTCCCAGCTTCGGCGAATCAATCGAGCTCCAGGTAGCCAGGATTCACAAAACTGCAGTAACAACATCCGAAGCGGGTCTTTATTCCTGGCATGCTCGAGTTCGTGTGAGAGAACAATCGACATCTCCTCTTGGCTGAGTTTGCCCATCGCCGCAAAAGTTAGATAAGGACGAGGTGCGAACAAACCCGCTGTAAAAGCAGCTGGCAACGCACTCGGAAGAACGGAAATCTGGCCGTGATCGTTTGACAAAGACTGGGAGAGCATCGCGTCAGCGACAAGTCTCCGCGTGAAAAGTTTCTGTCGATAGACGCGGGCTCCAGATACAAACGTCATTACGAGTGCCAAAGAGAGAATCCCCCAGAAAATAACTCCACCAGGGAGATTATGGGCGATGTGACTGAAACATAAATGAGGATGTCCCTGATGCTCCAGACAGTGGTCATACAGGTAACTAGCTGAGGTCAAGCAGGCAAAAACGACCGAAAACAGAATCAGAAAGCCTCCCAGGCTGAGGGGCAAAACTCCCAAAGTGAACCAAAACTTGCTTGAACGCCGGGATAGATTACCCTTATCCACAGCACTTAGAGCTTTTAATAGTAGCCACTGGGTGAGTGCCGCAATCCAGGCGACAGAGAAACTAACGACAATGGCAGAGGACAGAAGGTAAAGAATTGAGTTAATGCTCATCATCCCTTCCGCTTCAACAAATCTTTCAGCTCCTCCAATAGTTCTTTGTTATCCGAAAGCAAATCAACAAACGTACTGAGAATAGGACGCTCCTCGTCTTTCAACAGACCTACAAGAACGTCTCGGGTTATACGTTCTGTAAACTCTTCTTGGCTTATCGTTGGTTTATACAAAAAGGCTTTTCCCCGGCGTGTACGGGTCAGAAGCCCCTTCTGACGGAGCCTATGTAGAATGGTCCCTATGGTTGTATAAGCGTGCTTTCTATCTGGTTCTAGAGCATCCAGTACATCCTTGGCAGTACAGCTGCACTTATCCCAGACTACCTTCATCACCTTGCTTTCTAGCTCTCCCAATATTTGATTTGTGCCCTGTTTTGAGGGTCGAAAAGTGAATTGCATTTGCTTTGGAGTGATACTACGATATGTAGTATTAAGAAGCAATACAAAATCGAGGAAATTAGCATGTGGTCCAAGATAAACTGGCCAATAGGTTGATCGACAGGTCAATTGAGGTCATTCCGGCAACGATTCTAAAGATCACTTGGGGCCTTTTTGCTGTCAACTGATGATTTCATATGGAAATCGGAAGAATGGATGGGAGTATTCTACCCATCATATAAAGGTGACCAATCAAGGCTAAAAAATTCATCCGCCGCCTTGGAAACAAGGGTCATCGCGGGGGTGCGGGGGTCGAGCCTAAGTTCGAGAGTGGGATGAGACTGATGGTGGATGAGCGGATGAAGTGGGAGAGGGTTACTTAGCCTGGTTGCGTTTTCTGCACCCTATCTGCACCCAGGTCCTTTTGGGCGGGTCCTGGGTGCTTTCTTGTATCTGGGTAACTTAATGGAAACAATGGGGTTAAAGTGGTGGAGACGAAGGGATTCGAACCCTCGACCTCCTGAGTGCGAGTCAGGCGCTCTTCCGAGCTGAGCTACGTCCCCACCCGAGAGAGGGCTATTGTACCACCGCCAACAGGGGCAAAGGCACAGCCTTGAAGTTTTGCGCTGACCCTTAGAGGGGTCGGGCGGTCAGCTGTCAGTGTTTTTCCGGCAAGCAGAGATATAAGCCGAGTTCTGTATCCCTTTGCAGGGCGGTGATCATTCGTCTAGGAATTGGGTCGCCCCAATCCTCGAGCGGCTCACCCGCTCCGCTTCCACCGAATGAACGATGGATGAACCGGGCCAGGTTGCAACGGAGCCTATTTGGCCTTGCACCGCGTGGGGTTTACCGTGCCCTCGATGTCACCATCGAAGCGGTGGGCTCTTACCCCACCTTTTCACCCTTACCTGAGAAGTCTCAGGCGGTATATTTTCTGTGGCACTTTCCGTAGGGTCACCCCCCCTTCCCGTTAGGAAGCACGCTGCCCTGTGGTGCTCGGACTTTCCTCCTTCCGGGTCAAGCCCGAAAGGCGATCACCCTCTCTACTTGCCGGACTTGAACCCCTATTATATCAGGCAACCCATGATTGTCAGCTGTCAGCGGGATCAGTCGATCCGAATTATCGAGCGGCTCTCCTGCGGCGTTTCCAGACCGATCAGTTTGCCGTAGACTGTGCCGAACTTCACATCGGCTTCGAATTGAACGGGAAAGCGAAAGGGACCGGTGGAATACCAGATGCGGAAGTCCCCTCCATCTCTGAAGAGCCCTCCCACGGTGCTGACGCGAACTGCATTGAACTCGCCAATTTCGGTTTGCACCTTTTCCCGGGTCTGCACCTGTAGTCGGATCTGCCTGGCCTTCCCACGTTCACTCATGTGAACCTGGTACTCCTGGCCGGGCTCAAGCAGGTGGAGGCGAGCCACATAAAAGATGGAGATGATATCGGCGATGGGTCCGGGGATTCCGTCAATTTTCTTGTGAACTTCCTCAGGGGGGTCCTTCGCCAGATTGGTTTCATGGACCAGGATGGTATCGCTGTCGTAGTCAAACACGACCTCCAAGTCTCTTTTGCGCTTATTTTGGCGAATCTGCCGGAATAATCGATAGGAACGAAAGGTTTCGCGATCGATATTGGACTCGAAGTAATCCCTGACCTTCAGGCCGACGATGGAACTCAGCAAACCCTCTGAGAATGCCGATACAGAGATGGTATAGGTTGGACGTTTCTTGTATTCGGACTGGTGGATGGAGAAGATCAGCTCACCGGCTTTAAAAGCGGGAGTGAGAAAAAGAGGCTTCCAGTTCACCTCGTATCGAAGCTTCTCTCCCTCCTGGAAAGGAACGGAATGGTGTGGACCGTTTCCCAACAATTCGAGAGGAGCTTTCTGGGGTGTGGCCACAAGGACCACGCCCAGAAAGACAAAGGGAACTAAGATGAAAAGAAAACCTCGCCTCACTGCCATATCATTTTAACCCACACCAACGCGGTAATGATCAGAAATCCGATCACGGTGTTGTACTCGTGATTTAAGATGACCCGGTGCCATTGAAAGTTGCAGGGCCCATCCTGGCCTACAGAGTCCTCAACGGGAGCAGGGGATTTGAGGTAGGGAACGAACATGGATACACGCTGGCGGTAGGCTTCGTAATGGGATCCGAAAGCTTGTCCGAGTTCCTCTTCTTCCCGTCGCATGACGGGAATGTAGATCAGAAGAAAGAGGAAAAGGAAGAGACCCAGCAACCAGATGTTTGATGCAGCCAGGGTGAAGCCGAGTCCCATGAGGAACGATCCCAAGTAAAGCGGATTGCGCGTCCATCGGTAGGGACCCCGTGCTGCCAGTCGAGTCCCCTTTTCAATGTGTCCGGAAGCCCAGAGACGCAAGGCCAGGCCGACGGCGGCCAGGGCCAGTCCCGCCAGCAGGAAGTCGATTCGGGGTTGAGAGAAGTAAAGGTAAATGGCAGCGAAAACAAAGCCGGCAGGAACACGGATACTCTGGACTGAAGTCATGATTCAAGGCGCCGAGTCACCGCGTCGAACACTTCCTGAACGGGGATATTCATACAAATAAATTGATTACAGGTGCGTTTGTAGGAGTTGGAGCAGAAGAGATAGCGTTTGACGATTGGGTCCTTTGCATTAAAGGGCCCATTTCGCCAGGGGGAGGTGGGCCCCAGTATGGCCACGGTTGGGGTTCCCAGAGCCACGGCCAGGTGCAGTGGCCCGGTATCTCCGGCGATGAGCAGGCGGGAACGACGGCACAGGGCCGCTAGTTGTAAAAAAGTGGTGGGAAAAGCGGCAACGAAATGGGGTGCCGTGACGGTTTGAATTTCCTGGACCAGATCTTTTTCCCCGGGCCCGTAAGTGAGAACAATCCCATGCCCCAGTTCTTGATGAATGCGAAGCAGAAGTTGGGCGTAGTTTCTCAGGGGCCAAAGTTTAGTCACCCAACCCGCCCCGGGATTGACAAGAATCGGTTTGGCAACGTTGTTTTTGCTGAGTTGGTCGTCCACGTAATCAAACGCTTCGGAGGGAATCTCCAGGGGGATTAGAGGACTGGCTCCATTTTTGGAGCAGCCCAGGGATCGAGCCAGTTGGAGATTGATCTCAACGACATGAGGCCGCGAACCGTCGTCGCCAACCACGGTTTCCGAGTAAAAGTATCCAGCAGCAGGTTCCCGGGATTGGTGAGCGACAAATCCGATGACCCGTTTTGCTCCCGACAACTTGGCCAGCAGGGCCGATTTGACCAGGCCTTGAAAATCCAAGGCGGCGTCAAAATGGTGTTGGCGAAGGGCTCGAATGAGTTGAATGCCGTCGGGCAGAGAGGATATGTTCCTTCGCCACTTCTTGGTATCCGCCAACCATACCCTGGAAATACCGGGGATATGGTCCAGAAGAGTATCGTAGGGAGGTTCCGTGAGCCAATGGATCTGTGCCTGGGGGAAGTGTTGGGCGAGCCGTTGCTGAGCGGGGATGGTATGGATGATATCCCCCAACGAGCCCAGTTTGACGATCAAAAATTTCTGTTGGCCCATGGTTTATTCTGAGCGAGTTTTGGATTCAGGGGAAGGTTTTCTCTCGGCGATCTGTCTTAAGAAATCCTTGGTGGAATGATCCTTGGGATCCCCCACAATGGCAATCGAGCCTCCGTAGGACAAAACGGTGTCCCTTTCCGGTACCGACTCCCGGGTATAGTCGGTGCCTTTGGCATGAATATTGGGTTTGAGCGTTTCCAGAATTTCTTTGGCGGTAGGATCATCAAACACCACCAGGTAGTCCACGCATTCCAGGGCTGCCAGAATTTCAGCGCGCTCGTCCTGGCTCATCAAGGGCCGTCCCGGTCCCTTGAGTTGGCGCACCGACTTGTCGCCATTTAAACCGAGTACCAGAAGATCTCCAAGAGCACGGGCAGCTTCAAGGTAGCGAATGTGTCCGACATGCAGAAGATCGAAACAACCGTTGGCAAAAACCACGGTTTTCCCGGTTTCCTGTTGCTGGGCAACGAGGGTAGTGATCTCCTGCAGGGGCTTAATTTTGCTAGTCACGGATCTGTGTCAAGTTTCTTCCTGGGTGGCCTGGATAAGCTCAGTTGGGGAGACGGTGGCGGTTCCCTTTTTCATGACCACCAGACCGGCCGCGTAATTGGCCAAGCGCGCTGCCTGCTCAAACGATCCTCCAGCGGCTAGAGCCGTGCAATAACTGGCGGTCACGGTATCCCCGGCTCCGGTAACGTCCACCACCTCGTCGCTTCCGTAAATAGGGATGTGGGTAAAGCCATCTTCGACAAAGAGCGACATTCCGAGTTTGCCTCGAGTGACCAGCAGGGCCTGCAATTGCCACTCCTTTACCAGTCGAGTGCCCACCTCTTGGAGGGCGGATAGATCCTGGCCGATGGGGAGGGACAGGGCTGCTTCGATTTCCGTGATGTTGGGTGTAATGGAGGTGGCACCTTTATAAATGTCCGGGTTGTCCCGTGAATCCACAACCAGGAGTTTGCTGTGCTCAGCCGCCAGTGCCAGGGCCGCTTCCCGCACTCGCTCATTGATGTTCCCCAGGCTGTAGTCAGACAGAATGACCGCATCCACCTGAGGCACGAGTTCAGTGAGAGACTCGAGTAATTTCCGCTCGTGATGCTCTTGAAGATGGTAGGGGTCCTGATAGTCGATGCGCACGACCTGTTGGCGGAAGGAGTGGAAGGAGCCGGCCAGAATCCGTGCCTTTCGAGTGGTTTGAAACGCGGCATCTTGAAAAACATAACGCTTGTCCATGCCTTTGGGCCAGGCGGTGAAGAGGAGATCGGCTGAAGGGTCGTCTCCCAGAAAACCCAGTGGGATGACTTCTGCACCCAGGCTTGCGACGTTAGCAACGGTGTTGGCACCTCCCCCGGCAACGGTTTCGGTGCTCTGATAGTTGAGGATCAACACCGGGGCTTCGCGAGATACGCGAGAGATTTCCCCGAAGATGAACTCATCCAGAATAAAATCACCCAGAACCAGGATCTTGAGCTGGGTAAATTTTTCAATGAGTTGTGTCAGATCGTTCTTCAAGGTTGTACTCCAGAATCCAATTCACCGCCTCCAGAATATTAGTCGAAACGTGGTCCGGTCGCTGCAAAGGGTTGATCGAGGAGGAACTTGAGGCGTGTTCGTCGTCCAGCAGCAGAAGTTCCTCCTGGCCATAACCGGTTTTCACCAGGATGGACTGACAGCCTGCCCGGTGTCCCGCTTCGATGTCTCGCAGTTTATCGCCAATCATGTGACTGGCGTCCAGGTCGAGCTGCAGTTCCTGTGCGGCGCTAAGGAGAAGTCCGGGCTGGGGTTTGCGACAGTCGCAGGTCCGGGTATGCTCTCCCGCTCCCTCCGTGGGATGATGAGGGCAGTGGTAGTAGGCATCGACGCGAGCCCCTTTTTGACGAAAAGCATCACTGATCCTGCGGTGCAGCTGCTTGAGGTCCTCCTGAGTGATGAGGCCACGGGCGATGGCCGACTGGTTGGTGATGACGATGGCCTGGGCTCCACTCTGGTTAATCTTCTCCACGGCTTCAAAAGCTTCGGGATAGATCTGGATGTCTTCCAGGCGTTGTAAATAGCCGATTTCCTCGATCAAGGTTCCGTCACGATCTAGAAAAATGGCCGTTGTGCAGGACAGCTCGTGCGGTTTCATAAACCTCTTCTACTTCGATTCGAGAGAAACAACGCAAATCGATAGGACATTCTCGCAAAAGGCAAGGGCTGCATTCAACATGTTTGTGGATCACTTGGGCCCTTGGACTGAAGGGACCGGTAGCAACCTCATCCGTAGACCCTAAAATAGCGATCTGTGGAGTGTCCAGAGCCGCAGCCAGATGCATGGGTCCTGAATCGTTGGTGAGTAAAAGGTCGCATCGGCTCAAAAGCCCGATCAGGGTGGGTAGATCGGTTTGGCCGGTGAGGATCGTGAGGTGCTGTTTGGTGAGGGACTGAATCTCCTGGGCGATGGTTTGTTCGCCTGCCGATCCGATGATGACCACCTGGGCCTGATCTGCCTCGATCAGGCGGTCGGCCAGTGCCGCGTAGCGATCCGTAAACCAGCGCTTGGCCGATCCATAGAAAGCTCCGGGGTTGATCAGAATGAGGGGGCGCTGCCCAGAAACATCAGCTGCTCGGAGTAATTGCTCTGCTTGTTGGATCCCTTCTTCAGTGGGACTCAGGTGGATGTCGGGTTTGAAGTCGGGATCGTTGAGATAATCCTGAGGGGAAAGGCCGGTTTGGTAAAGAAGATCTAAATAGTAGTAAATCTGATGTCGATTCAATTCCTTGATTCGGGGCCGAGCGCGGCGGGTCAAGAGAAGAGCCCGCCCATCCGTGTTGTACCCGATTCTCTCTGGAATACCCGCCAGACGGGTCATCAGAGCCGCCTGGAAGGCGTTTTGAAATAGAAGGGCGCAGTCGAAGTGGCGAATTTTGCCTACGAGTCGAAAAAAAGACCGCAAATGGGATGAGGTTTCTTCCAGTGGAAGGATCTCATCCACCAATCCCTGGTTTTCAAACAGCTGCGCGACCCAGTCGCGCACCAAAAGAGTGAGATGATGGTGAGGAAAGAGACGCCGCACTTCGCGCAGGGCGGCCAGCGACATGACGGAATCGCCGATCCAGTTTGTCCCACGAATCAAGATACGGTTTCCCTGCTTCATTGTGCTTCAGGTAAGAACTTTACCTCATTGAGAAATTCTTTTTTGTATTCCTGCAGATCCTCAGGCTGAGGTTCAATCTGGAGAACGAAGATCTGACCCTCCTGGAAGTCCAGTTTTTTCAGACGAACCGCATCCTTTTCAGTGGTCACGACGGCCCGGGCCTGCACTTCCTCCAGGCGTTTCAGGACACGATCGAGTTCCGGTTGGCTAAAGGGATGGTGGTCACGGAATATAAACCGGTCGGAGATTTTCATTTGATAGTGCTCCAGATCGTGCAGGAAGACGTGGGGACTCCCGATGGCGGCCAGCGCGATGACGGAGCTTCCCAGGAAATCACGAGGCTGGAAACGAGTTCCCGTTCTGGCGTCGTAAAGGGCCGTAACGTCATGATGGAAATAGGAGATCGGTACCCGCTGGTTCCACCGGCGAATTTGTTCTTCAAGATTCTCCGTCTCAGAGAACATGTGGGAACGAGTAATCACGATGGCGTCTGCTCGGGCAATCGCTTTGGTGGGTTCCCTCAGCCTTCCGGCCGGCAGCAGATGATGGCCGCCAAATGGGTCGGTAGCGTCCAGGATCAGAATATTCAAATTGCGTTTGAGCTGAATGTGCTGGTAGCCGTCATCCAGTAGATAAATAAGGTTAGAGTACCGATCTTCCAGGAGTCTCCCTGCCTGATAACGGCTGTTCCCCACCACCACCGGAACCCCTTCAAGTTTCCGAGCCAGAAGATAAGGCTCATCTCCACATTCCTCGGGACCGCAAAAAACCTCTCGGACATCGCTCACCAGAAGGACTGCATTCTTGTTGCTTCTCTTGTAACCCCGACTCAAAATGACCGGTTGGTAGCCGGCTTTCTTCAAGATTTGAGCCAGGAAGCCAACCAGGGGAGTCTTGCCTGTTCCTCCCACCGTCAGGTTTCCCACGCTGATGACCGGATGTTTGAGCCGGTGCTTCCGCAGGATTCCTTTTTGGTAGAGAAAGACCCGAAGGGAAACAATCAGGCCGTAAATTTTCGAGAGTAAAACCTTCATTTAATTAGACAGACCGCAGACCACAGACCGCAGACCAGCCGGGCATCGGTAATGGTCTTGTATCTATTCTTTCTTTCTCTCTCTATCTCTGTGCGCGCAAATACTCTTGGACAATCTCCAGGGTGCGGCCGACCGCTCCTTGATTGTGTCCAATCACCTGACGAGCTTTGTGCCCCAGCGCCTCTCTGGCGGCGGGATTTCTCAAAAGCTCACTGATCTTTCCAGGCAGTTCCTCTCCTGAGTGCACCTGGAGGGCTGCATCGGATTCCAGGAAGGCGTTGGAGATTTCCTTGAAGTTCTCCATATGAGGACCAAAGAGAATGGGTTTGGAGAAGTATGCCACTTCAATTATATTGTGTCCTCCCGTGGGAACCAGGCTTCCTCCCACGAACACCACATCCGCCAATTGATAAAGGTAAGCCAATTCACCGATGGTATCCAGCAGTAGAATTTTGGGAGGGTCGTGCTGTTGAGAATTGAGTTCCGATCGTCTCAAGTAGCTTATCTGACAAGCCTCCACCAGCCTGGCGATTTCATCCACGCGGTGAGGATGTCGTGGTGCCAGGAGCAGTCGCAGGGAAGGGAACTCTTTGCTGAGAGATTGGAAGACTTCAAGTAGAGTTTGTTCTTCTCCTTCTCGAGTACTGCCACAGATCCAAAGCAGGTCGTCTGGGTCGGGTTTGAGGACCGCCTGGATGACTTGCAGCATCTGTGTCTTTTCAGGAAGCTGGGCGAGTTGATAGTCGTATTTGAGATTACCCAGCTGATGGACCCGGGATAATGCCGCTCCCAGCTCAATGATACGGTCCCGATCCTGTCGGGTCTGCACGCAAAAGTGGGAGATGCGATGCAAAAGAGGGCGAAGGAAAAAACGGATTCGCCGATAGCTGCGAAAGGAATGATCTGAGATCCGGCCATTAATGAGCAATACGGGGATGTCCAACGATTCCGCAGCACTGATAAAGCCGGGCCAAATTTCGGTCTCGGCCAGCAGAACACAGGCCGGGGAAACCCTGCGCAGGTAGAGGCGGCAAATCCATTTCCAGTCGAAGGGAAAATAGAACACGCAGGCGCGATCGTGGAATATGCTCCTGGCCAGATTCTGACCCGTATCGGTGATGGTGGAAATGAAAAGTTGGTCACGCTTCAAGGCCAGGGCTTCAACCAGAGGCTCGATGGCCTTGACCTCTCCCACTGAGACGGCATGAATCCATAGAGAAGGCTGTGCCGGATCACTTGAGTTGCGAAGAGGTGGGCCCCCGATCCTTTTGAAAAAGATGTTAGGGTCCTTGCCCTGAACGAGCACCCGGTAAATAAAAACAGGGAGGTAGAAAATCAGCAGGAAGGTATAAAGAATCGAGTAAGTCCAAAGCAGTGTGTGGAACATCTGGAGCCTTTCCTGAAATCCAATCCTATACTTGCCGCCTAAGCGGCTTCAACTACCTGTGGGAAGGTCCGCAAACTTTTTTGTAGTTTTGTGGAAATATTGTTAAACTGTGCAATTCTATTGCTGGGTGGAATTGTATCTGTCTGGCGAAACGGTGAGGCTCAGTATAGTTTCTTCTTTACGGGAATGATGCTCGGCATCATTTTTTTCTATTTTAGGGAGAACGAGGAGTGCCAACATTTAATCAGTTAGTTCGCAAAGGGCGAAAAAAGATTAGGGTCAAAACAAAGAGTCCTGCGCTACAGGGCAGTCCCCAGAAAAGAGGCGTCTGTGTTCGTGTTTACACACAGACTCCCAAGAAGCCCAACTCTGCACTGCGGAAAGTGGCTCGTGTTCGACTAACCAATGGAATTGAGGTAACGACCTATATTCCAGGTGTTGGACACAATCTGCAGGAGCACTCGATGGTGCTCATTCGCGGTGGCCGCGTCAAAGACCTTCCGGGTGTCCGCTACCACGTGATTCGGGGAACACTGGACACCGTGGGTGTAGAGGGTCGAAAAAACGCTCGTTCCAAGTACGGAACGAAAAGGCACAAAGCGTAAGGAACTGACTGATTTTTCAAGCTGCATGGACTCGATTCTTTGCAGCTTTTGTGTGTGTGGAGGAAGTGAGACAGTAAATGCCAAGACGCAGCGCGGTTCCCAAGAGAGACGTTATTCCAGATCCGGTCTATCACAGCGAGTTGGCCACCAAGGTGATCAACCAGATTATGAAGCGAGGAAAGAAAAGCGTGGCGGAAGGTATTTTTTACGATGCCATGAACCGGATCGAAAAGCAGGTGGGAGAAGACCCCATGAAAATTCTCAAGAAGGCGCTGGATAACGTCAAGCCTATTCTGGAGACGAAATCGCGTCGCGTCGGAGGATCGACCTATCAGGTGCCCATTGAAGTCAGCATTCGCCGCAGGACTTCATTGGGGATCCGTTGGATTATTAATTATTCCCAGGGTCGGGGAGAGAAACTCATGGCTGAAAGGTTGTCCAACGAACTACTCGATGCCGCCAACAATCGCGGCAATGCGGTGAGAAAAAAAGAAGACATCCGACGCATGGCGGAAGCCAACAAGGCTTTCGCTCATTATCGGTGGTAAAACTGACAAGGAATCTAGGGAAAAGAAGACCGTGGCACGCGAAAATCCGCTCGAAAAAACCCGGAATATAGGCATCATGGCCCACATTGATGCCGGCAAGACGACGACCACCGAGCGTATTCTCTACTACACCGGAATCACCTACAAACTGGGTGAGGTTCACGAAGGAACCGCCACCATGGATTGGATGGTTCAGGAACAGGAGCGGGGAATTACCATAACCTCAGCTGCCACCACCTGTTTCTGGAAGGACTACCGGATTAACATTATCGACACCCCCGGGCATGTGGATTTTACAGCCGAAGTGGAACGCTCTTTAAGAGTGTTGGACGGTGCCGTAGCTATTTTCGATGCCGTTGCGGGTGTGGAACCTCAGTCAGAAACCGTCTGGCGTCAGGCCGACAAGTATGCTGTGCCGCGCATTGCCTTCATGAACAAAATGGATCGGCGTGGAGCGGATTTCTTCGGCTCCGTCGAATCGATGAAGAAGCGACTGGCTGCCAAGCCCGTCCCCATACAGATCCCCTTGGGTAAGGAAGAGAATTTTGAGGGGGTGATCGATTTGATCACCATGAAAGCTATCGTTTATGAGATGGAAACCTTAGGGGCGGAATACACAGAGATAGAGATTCCGGACGAGTATGTGCAACAGGCCGAGGAGTGGCGCGAAAAGATGGTTGAAATGGTGGTCGAGACCGATGATGAGCTCTTGGATCAGTACCTTTCCGGGAAAGTCATCGAGGCCGAGGCCTTGCAGAAAGGGCTTCGAAAAGGCACCTGCGATATGCAGTTTACCCCCTGTCTCTGTGGGGCCGCCTTTAAAAATAAAGGCGTACAACCTCTCCTGGACGCTATCATAACCTGCCTCCCCTCCCCCCTTGATGTACCCCCCATACAGGGCATCGACCCCGACACTCAGGAGAAAGTGGAGCGCCAGGCTGCCGATAGTGAACCCTTCTCCGCACTGATCTTCAAGATTGTGACCGATCCTTTTGTGGGGCAGTTAGCGTTTCTGCGAGTTTATTCAGGGTCACTAAAGGCGGGTTCCAGCATCTATATTTCGACTCGGAAGCGGGATGAGCGAATCGGACGACTGCTCAAGATGCATGCCAATAAGCGAGAGGAAATCAAAAATGTCTATTCCGGGGATATCGCCGCAGCGGTGGGGCTGAAGGATGTGAGAACCGGGGACACGATTTGCGACAAGAAACATCCGGTCATTCTTGAAGCTATGGACTTTCCGGATCCTGTAATCTCTGTAGCCATCGAGCCCAAGACCCGGGAAGACCAGGACAAGCTCGGGTTTTCCATGGGGAAGCTGATGCAGGAGGACCCCACGTTTAAGGTGCATGTCGATCCCGATACGGGTCAAACCATCATTTCCGGGATGGGTGAACTGCATCTGGAAATTATCGTCGATCGTCTGCTGCGCGAGTTTGGTGTCGGTGCCAATGTCGGTAAACCCCAAGTGGCCTATAAGGAGACCATTACCGTCCCCGCTAAAGCCGAGGGTAGATATGTGCGCCAAAGTGGAGGTCGTGGCCAATACGGCCACGTCAAGATCAAGATTGAGCCGAGTGAAGCGGGCACTGGCTTTGTGTTTGAAAACAAAATTGTGGGTGGTGCCATACCCCGAGAGTTTATCCCTGCTGTTAAAAGTGGCATCCAGGAAGCGCTTGAGAGCGGAGTCCTGGCGGGATATGCCATGGAAGATATCCAGGTCGATCTCTATGACGGGTCTTTTCACGAAGTGGACTCCTCGGAGCTGGCTTTTAAGATCGCCGGCTCCATGGCTTTCAAAGAGGCGGCCAAGAAGGCCAAGCCCGTGATTCTGGAGCCGATCATGCGAGTTGAGATCGTGGTCCCCAAAGAATATATGGGTGATGTGGTGGGAGATCTCAACGGTCGACGCGGTCGTATCGGTCACATGGAGCCCAGGGGAGCCAGCCAGGTGATTGCTGCAGTTGTGCCTCTGTCCGAGATGTTCGGCTACGCGACAGCGGTGCGCTCTCTGAGCCAGGGACGGGCAACTTACAGCATGCATTTTGATGTCTATCGGAAGGTCCCCAACCAGGTTTCGGAAGAAATTATGGCTCGAACTCAGGGTAAGCTAGTGGGGAAGTCAGGATAGACGAAAAGGAGACAGGGAAGGCGAAGGCCAGACGAGTTTTTCTGGAGAATAAACTATGGCAAAACAAAAGTTTGAGCGAACGAAACCTCACGTGAACGTGGGAACGATCGGGCATGTGGATCACGGAAAGACGACGCTGACGGCGGCCATCACCATGATTCTGGCGAAGGAGAACTCGTCAATCGAGGTTCGGACGTTTGATTCGATCGACAACGCACCGGAAGAGAAGGCGCGGGGAATCACCATCGCCACGGCCCACGTGGAGTACGAGACACAGAACCGCCACTATGCGCACGTGGACTGCCCGGGACACGCGGATTATGTGAAGAACATGATCACGGGAGCGGCCCAGATGGACGGAGCGATCCTGGTGGTGTCGGCAGCCGATGGGCCGATGCCGCAAACCCGGGAGCATATCTTGCTGGCCCGCCAGGTGGGAGTGCCCAATATCGTGGTGTTCTTGAACAAGGTGGATATGGTGGATGATCCGGAGCTGTTGGATCTGGTGGAACTGGAAGTGCGGGAGCTGCTGTCGAAGTACGAATTTCCGGGAGATGATATCCCGATCGTGCGAGGGAGTGCCTTAAAAGCGCTGGAAGGGGACGGCGAGGCGGAGAAAGGGATCCTGGAATTGCTGGCCGCGGTGGATGAGTATATACCGGTACCGGAGCGGGAGATCGACAAGCCGTTTTTGATGCCGATCGAGGATATCTTCACCATCAGCGGACGAGGAACGGTGGTGACGGGGCGAATCGATCGAGGGCAGGTGAAGGTGGGAGAAGAGATGGAGATCGTGGGCATTCGGGAGACCATGAAGCGAGTGATCACGGGAGTGGAGATGTTCAAGAAGCTGCTGGATGCAGGACAGGCGGGAGACAATGTGGGACTGCTGCTTCGAGGGACGGACAAGGATGATGTGGAGCGAGGCCAGGTGGTAGCGGCGCCGGGAAGCATCACCCCGCATAGGAAATTTAAAGGGGAAGCCTATATCTTGACCAAGGAAGAAGGGGGCCGCCACACACCGTTTTTCAAGGGCTATCGGCCCCAGTTTTATTTTCGAACCACGGACGTGACGGGCTCGGTGGAACTCCCAAAAGACACGGAGATGGTGATGCCGGGAGACAACGTTTCCGTTGAGGTGGAACTCATTACACCGATCGCCATGGAGAAGGGGCTGCGCTTTGCCATTCGTGAAGGCGGTCACACGGTGGGGGCCGGAACCATTTCAGAGATTGTGGACTAGGAGAAGGAGACAAGAGGAGAATCGTCAGTGAGGCCGTACTTTTCTGAGAACACGAAAGCACGAACTCACGAAAGCACGATAGCACGAAACTTATGATCGACGAGAAAATAAGAATCCGATTGCAAGCATACGATCACCGCGTCCTGGATCGGTCGGCCAAGGAGATTGTGGAAATCGCCAGACGGACGGGGGCACGGGTATCCGGTCCCATTCCGTTACCCACATCCATCAACCGGTACACGGTCTTGCGCTCTCCTCATGTGGACAAGAAATCGCGAGAGCAGTTCGAGATCCGGACCCACAAACGCCTCGTGGATATCCTGGAGCCGACACCACAGACCGTAGATGCGTTGATGAAGCTGGATCTGCCGGCAGCCATCGATGTTGAGATCAAAGCCTTCGGGACAGAAAAGGAATAAGCGATGGTAGAGGGGCTACTGGGAAGAAAGGTTGGAATGACGCAGATTTTTAACGAGGCAGGGAAAGCTATCCCTGTGACGGTCATTCAGGCCGGACCCTGCGTTGTCGTGCAGAAGAAAACTGTAGAGAAGGAAGGATACAGCTCCGTCCAGCTGGGTCTGGTGGAGAAGAGGAAGGGAAGGTTCACCAAACCCGCCGAGGGCCATTTCAAGAAAGCTGGTGTGCCGCCAACGCGTCACTTAACCGAATTCGCTTTTACCGAGAGCGAAGAGGAGCAGGTCAACGTGGGTGATCAGATCCTGGTCCAGAATGTTTTTCAGCCCAATGATTTTGTGGATGTTTCGGGTTTCACGGTTGGGCGGGGCTTTCAAGGCGTGATCAAACGCCATGGCTTTCATGGAGGCAAGGCCACTCATGGATCCATGTTTCACCGGGCACCAGGTTCCATCGGCGCCAGTGCTTATCCTAGCCGAGTGATGAAGGGAACAAAGATGCCTGGGCGAATGGGAAACAAGCGTCGTAAGATCCGGAATCTCGAAGTCGTGGAAATCGATGGAGAAAACAATTTGCTGGTGGTTAAAGGAGCCGTCCCTGGCAGCCGGGGTAGTTATGTAACGATCAGTCGAGCCTTGAAAGGGACGTCGGAGAAGACCGAATCTGACGAATAAGTGGCAAGAACGATGGCCGAAGTAGAAGTCAGGAACCTGAAAAACAAGGTGGTCGATCAGTTGGAACTGGCCGATGAGGTCTTCAACTACAGGGCCAGTGAGACGCTGGTCTGGGAGGCCGTGAGAGCCTATCTGGCGGCCCAGCGTAAGGGGACCCATGCCACCAAGGGACGTTCTCAAGTGCGGGGCGGCGGGAAAAAGCCTTGGAGACAAAAGGGAACGGGCCGGGCCAGAGCGGGAAGCATCCGCAGCCCCATCTGGAGGGGAGGAGGGACAACTTTTGGGCCCACTCCCCGAAATTACACACAGGCTTTTCCCAAGAAGAAACGTCGAGGTGCCTTGAAAGTTGTGCTGAGTGATAAGTTGAAGAACCAGAAGCTGATTGTGGTCGACGATTTCGCTCTGGAATCGCATCGAACCAAGGATTTCCTGGAAGTGCTGAAAACCCTCGACTTGGGCAATAAAGTGCTGGTGGTGGATGATCGAGAGAATCGTAATCTCTACCTGAGCTCTCGAAATGTGCCTCACGTGAAGTGTGTGGCCACGCTGAGCCTCAATGTGTATGATCTGCTCAACTGCCGCAACCTGCTGATCAGCAAACGGGCAATCCTGAGTCTTCAGGAGGTCCTGCAGAGATGAGTAGTCTTCACGACATCCTGCGCTATCCGCATGTCACTGAAAAAAGCACTCTCAAAAAGGAGTTGAGTGAAGGAAGGGTCATTGCCTTTCAGGTGCGCCCAGACGCGAGCAAGCGCAACATCAAAGAAGCAGTGGAGCAGATTTTCGATGTTAAGGTGGAAAAGGTGAGGACCGCCAATTTCATAGGAAAGATCAAGAGACAAGGGCGGACTAAGGGTCGACGCCCGAGCTGGAAGAAAGCCTATGTCACTTTGAAGCGGGGACAAAAACCGATTGAATTTTTTGAAGGTGTTTAGGAATCATGGGCATTAGACGCTACAAGCCGACTTCTCCAGGGACTCGACACCGGAGCGTTCAAACGGAACAGGGTTTGACCGACATCAAGCCCCTCAAGAGCCTGACTCACGGGAAAAAGCGGATCAGTGGGCGAAATAGCGCGGGCCGAATTTCCGTCAGACGGCGCGGAAGAGGTCACAAGCGCAATTATCGGATCATTGATTTTAGGCGGGACAAAGATGGAATCCCGGCCACCGTCGCCGCCATTGAGTACGATCCCAACCGCAGCGCGCGTATCGCTCGGTTGCACTACGCGGATGGGGAAAAGCGCTACATGTTAGCCCCTCAGGGATTGAAAACTGGAGATCAGGTCATCTCCGGACCCGACGCCGACATTGTGCCAGGGAATAGTTTGCCGATCATCAACATTCCGATGGGCACGATTATCCATAACATCGAACTTCGCCGGGGAAAGGGCGGGCAGTTGGCCCGCTGCGCCGGTGCGGCGGCGCAGCTGATGGCCAAAGAAGGCAGTTACGCTCAGGTCAAGATGCCCTCCGGAGAAGTCCGAAGGGTGCACATTTTGTGCAAGGCAACGGTGGGCCAGATTGGAAATCTGGACCATGAAAATGTTTCTCTCGGGAAGGCAGGAGCTCGGCGTTGGCGGGGTCGAAGGCCCAAGGTGCGGGGCGTTGCCATGAACCCGGTGGACCATCCCATGGGTGGAGGGGAAGGAAAAGCTTCAGGTGGGCGCCATCCCTGCTCGCCCTGGGGCTGGAAGACCAAGGGCTTTAGGACCCGCAGGAACAAACGAACGGAACAGTTTATTCTACGTAGGCGCAAGAAGAAGTAACAGCTGTCAGGAGTCGAAATGCCGAGATCAGTAAAAAAGGGACCCTTTTTGGATGACCATCTCTTGAAGAAGATCAAGCATCTGAACGAGACCAATGAAAGGATCGTCATCAAAACCTGGTCGCGTCGATCGACCATCATTCCGGAGATGGTGGGCCACACGATTTCTGTGCACAATGGAAGGAAATTTATTCCCGTGTACATCACAGAAAACATGGTGGGACACAAACTCGGCGAATTTTCACCGACGAGAACCTTCAAGGGCCATACCGGCAGGACTGAGAGGTCTGCCAGGTTGAGATAGAGGAGAGCAGAGTTAGATGGAAGCGCATGCCACAGCAAAATACGTGAAAGGTTCTTGTCAGAAGGCCCGTTTGGTCATTGATCTCATTCGAGGCAAGAAAGTTGAGGAGGCATTGGGTATTTTGCAGTTTTCCCATAAAGGAGCCGCAAAGTCGATTGAAAAAGTCCTGCGTTCGGCTATTGCCAACGCAGAGCAGAAGTCTTCCACAGTGAGCCTCGAGGATCTCTTTGTGAAAGAGGCCTTTGTCAATTTGGGCTCCACCAAATGGAAGTGGCGTATTCGTCCGGCTCCCATGGGACGCGCCTTTCGCGAACGCAGACACCAGAAACACATCACCATCCGGGTTGCGGATGGAGAGGATGAGGAGGAATAAGTGGGTCAGAAGGTACATCCTTATGGATTTCGGCTAGGCTATCATCTGACCTGGAAATCCAGGTGGTTTGCCACCAAGCAGTATGGGCGATTGCTTAACGAGGACTTGAAGATCAAGGATGACCTGAAGCGTCGTTTCTACCACGCCGGTATCTCCCGTATCGAGATCGAACGAGCGGCCAACAAGTTGACCGTCATCGTACACACCTCTCGTCCCGGAATTATTATCGGTCGCAAGGGAAGTGAGATCGATAAACTCAAGAGTGATCTCCAGGCCACCACAGGTCGCGAGGTCTATATCAATATTCAGGAGGTGCGCAAGCCGGAGTTGGACTCTCAGCTGGTTGCAGAATCGATTGCCCAGCAGTTGGAGAAGCGAGTGGCCTTTAGAAGAGCTATGCGCCGAGCCGTGGATACGGCCGTGAGGTTTGGTTGCAAAGGCATTAAGGTGCGCTGTGCAGGCAGACTCAATGGGGCGGAGATAGCCCGTGCTGAGTGGTATCTGCACGGCCGTTTGGCCTTACACACACTCAGAGCGGATATTGACTACGGATTTGCTGAAGCCTTTACCACCTTTGGATTAATCGGGGTGAAGGTGTGGGTCTATAAAGGGGATGTTTTCGAACCCTTTGGAGATGCCAGGGACGCCTAATCATGTTGATGCCTAAAAAGGTGAAATACAGAAAGCAGCAGAAGGGGCGCCTGAAGGGCAAGGCGGCTAGGGGCAACACTGTCGATTTTGGCGAGTATGGGTTAAAGGCTATGGAGCCAGGAAGAATCTCGAATCGGCAGATTGAGGCTGCTCGTATCGCCATTACTCGCCACGCAAAGCGGGGTGGCAAGGTCTGGATTCGAATTTTCCCTGATAAGCCCTATACCCGAAAGCCGGCGGAAACTCGGATGGGAAAAGGGAAAGGAGCTCCCGAGGGTTGGGTGGCAGTGATTCGACCGGGAAGGATTCTCTATGAAGTGGATGGTATGACCGAACAGGTGGCTCGAGAGGCGCTGCGGTTAGCTTCCCAGAAACTGTCGCTAAAAACCCAGATTGTGAGGCGATACGGCGTAAAATGAAAGCTGCAAAGTTCAGAGAAATGACCACAGAGGAACTCGAGAGTGAGGCAGGAAACTTTTCAGAGCAGCTTTTTCGCCTGCGCCTGCAAAAGGCGACCGGGCAGTTAGAGGATGTCATGAAAATCCGAAAGATTCGCAGGGACCTGGCCCGGGTCAAGACGGTCCTCACTGAAAGGAAAAGGAAAAGGAAAAAGAGAAGACGTGACACAAAAAAAGAGGAGCACAAAAATCGGGCGAGTGGTTTCAAACAAAATGGAAAAGTCCGTCGTAGTCTCGGTGGATCGACTCTTTAGACATCGCTTTTACGAGAAGACCATCCGCCGCAGCAAAAAGTTCATGGCTCATGATGAAAAGAATGAGTGTCAGGTGGGAGATCAGGTCAAGATCGAGGAAACGCGGCCCTTGAGCAAACGGAAGCGCTGGATTGTTGCCGAGATCCTGGAGAAGGCGAGGAACTAAACATGATTCAAATGCAGACCAAACTGGTGGTTGCGGACAACTCAGGCGCTCGAAAGTTGTCCTGCATACACCCCTTGGGAGGGGATACAGGGCTGTCTGCCGGTTTGGGGGATGTGATCACGGCCTCTGTGAAGGAGGCCAGTCCGGAGGGAACCGTAAAGAAGGGGGCCGTCGTCAAAGCAGTGGTTGTGCGAATGCGAAAAAATACTCGTCGAAGGGATGGAACGTACATTCGATTCGACGAAAATGCCGCGGTTCTCATTGATGCTCAGAACGAGCCCATCGGAACCCGTGTGTTTGGGCCGGTGGCTCGAGAACTTCGGGAAAAACGGTTCCTGAAGATCGTCTCGCTGGCACCTGAGGTAGTGTGACGCGGAAGGAGCCTGAAGCGCTCCCGCGGAGAAAACAGAAAACAGAAAATAGAGAATAGAGAAACAGAGAAAAGAGAAAGACACAGGAAGCAAAGAGCACGAAACCAAAATGTTGCACATCAAGAAAAATGATGAGGTGCTGGTTCTGACGGGGAGAGACCGTGGAAAGAGGGGTAAGGTCTTGCGCCTTTACCCGGGGAGTAACCGGGCTGTGGTGGAAAACATCAATATGCTGCGTAGGCATACTCGCCCCAATCCTCAACGAAATATCAAAGGGGGCGTTGTGGAGAAGGAGTCCCCCGTGTACCTCTCCAATTTGATGGTGATTTGCCGGGAGTGTGGCAAGCCGACCAGGATCGGGCATACCTTTCTCTCGGATGGACAGAAAGTGCGGACCTGTAAGAAGTGTGGGGGGACCATAGATAAGTAGAACCCATCTGGACAGGTGTCCAGATGGGTAGAAAATAGAAAAGGAAGAAAGAGACAAGAAGCGAAAGAGCCATGCCGAGACTGGCGGAGAAATATAAGAAAGAGATGATTCCGGCTTTGATGGAGGAATTCAAGTACAAGAACGTCATGGCCGTTCCCAAACTGGTGAAAATTGTACTCAATATTGGACTGGGTGAAGCGATTCGAGAGGCCAAGCTGCTGGACGTCGCCGTTGAGGAACTGGCCGCTATCACGGGGCAAAAACCGATTATCCGAAAGGCCCGAAAGGCCATCGCTGCGTTTAAGCTGCGTCAAGGGATGCCAATTGGGGTTATGGTGACACTTCGAGGGGATCGCCTGTATGAGTTTTTTGATCGTCTCGTTAGCATTGCGCTTCCCCGGGTACGTGATTTCCGAGGTCTTTCACCCAGCGCCTTTGACGGAAAAGGCAACTACACCCTGGGGATAACGGATCAGTTCATCTTCCCGGAAATGGACCTGGGAAAAACGGAACGGATACGGGGAATGAACATTACGATCGTGACTAGTGCTCAGGGGGATGAAGAGGGACGTTTTTTGTTGGCTGGGATGGGCATGCCGTTTGCCCGGGCCGAGAACCGAGGCCCCCTGGCCGTCTAACGAAGAAGGGATGAATGGCTAAAAAATCACTGATTGCCAAGCAACGAAAACGCCCCAAATTTGCAGTTCGGGCTTACTCGCGCTGTCAGCGCTGTGGTAGGGCCCGAGGTTATTATCGGAAATTTCAATTGTGTAGAATTTGTTTTCGGGAACTGGCCCTAGCAGGGCACATCCCCGGTGTCACGAAGGCCAGTTGGTAGCGAACTGACCCCTGTTTAAGGAGAAATAGAGCATGTCGATGACGGATCCGATTGCCGACCTATTGACTCGAATTCGTAACGCCCAGATGGCTATGGATGAAACGGTGGAGATGCCCTTTTCCAAGGCCAAGGCCGAGATCGTCAGGATTCTTGAGGAAGAAGGTTATATTTTTGGACATACCGTGAATCATACAAAGCCTTTTTCGACTTTGACGATCCACCTGAAATACCAGTCGCAAAAGGATCCCATCATTCGATGTCTCAAACGGGTCAGTAAGCCGGGTCGGCGCATCTACACCAGAAAGGGCGACATTCCTGTAGTTTTAGGAGGTCTGGGGATCAACATCCTTTCCACCTCGAAAGGGGTTTTGACAGGCAAGAAGGCCAAACAACAGGGTGTGGGCGGAGAGATCCTGTGTGAAGTGTACTGAGTGAGGAAATCATGAGTCGAGTTGGAAGAAAAACAATCGAGCTTCCTTCAGAAGTCAAGGTCACCATAGAGAAAAATCAGGTCCGTGTTCAGGGTCCTCGGGGAACGCTGATCACTCCTGTCCCGGCTCCTATCCGAATTGAGTTGACCGATCGTGAACTCCAGGCCCATCGGGACAGTGACGACAAACCAGTCAAGGCCCTTCACGGACTGACTCGTTCTTTGCTGGCCAATGCGGTTAAGGGAGTCACCGAGGGTTTCAGAAAGGACCTGGACCTTGTGGGTATCGGCTTTCGAGCGGATGTCAAGGGGAAGATCCTCAATCTCAGTTTGGGCTTTGCCCACCCTGTGGTGTTTCCCTTCAGTGAGGGGATTGAGATTCAGGTGAATCGAGACAAAAAACCCATAGCCAACCATGTTGCCAGCATCGTGGTCACGGGGAATGACAAACAGCAAGTGGGGCAGGTTGCGGCGGAGATTCGGCGGCTGCGCCGCCCCGATGCCTACAAGGGAAAGGGCATCCGCTACGCCGACGAAGTGGTCAAATTGAAGGTGGGCAAAAAGGGGGTCTGATGGCACAGCAACTCACCCGAAGAGCGAGGAGATTGCGGGTTCACAAGAGAGTGCGAGGCAAGATCCGTGGCACACGAAAAGAGCCGCGATTATGCGTCTTTAGAAGCCTCAGGCATATTTATGCGCAGTTGATTGATGACGACAAGGGTGAAGTGATTGCGGGCGTCTCAACGTTGAAGCTGGAGGGCAAGCGAGTTAAAAACGGGGGCAATGTTGCGGCAGCGAAACTAGCGGGTCAGATGATTGCCAAACAGGCATTGGAAAAGGGAGTGGAGACGGCGGTCTTCGATCGAGGTGGCTATATCTATCACGGCCGTGTGAAGGCCCTGGCCGAGGCTGCTCGAGAAGCGGGCCTCCGCATCTAGGAATTTTATGGTGGAAACTGAAGGCACAGGAAGAGAAATCAAGGATCAGGTCATCTCCATCAACCGAGTGACGAAAGTCGTTAAGGGCGGAAAGAATCTGAGCTTTAGCGCCTTGGTCGTGGTAGGAGACGGACAAGGTCGTGTTGGGTATGGAATGGGTAAGGCCAAGGAAGTTCCTGCAGCGATTAAGAAGGGAGTCGATAAGGCCAAGCGGGACATGATCGAAGTCCCGATGAGTGGGTCTACCGTTCCTCACGCGGTGATAGGTAGGTTTGGCGCGGGGCGGGTGATGATCAAGCCGGCCCAGGAAGGAACGGGTGTGATTGCGGGGGGGGCCGTGCGTGCCGTCATGGAGTCGGCCGGCATTAAGGATGTCGTCACCAAATCACTGGGTTCGGCCAATCCCACTAATATCGTCAAAGCCGTATTCCAGGGCTTCCGCCAGTTGCGCACTCCCGCCGAAGTCGCCAAGAATCGGGGAATTTCCGTTGAGGAGTTATGATGGCTAAAGGCAGTACCCTGCGCATCAAGTATATTCGCAGTAGTATCGGTCGCTCCGAACATCAAAAGAGAATCGTTCGCAGTCTGGGGCTCAGAAAGCTCAACCAGGTGGTCGAGCGCGAAGATACCCCCGCCGTACGGGGTGTTGTCGCCAAGATTCCCCACCTGATTCAGATTGTTGGGAGGGAAGAAGAGTGAGCCTGGAGTTGCATAGTTTAACCCCTCATAAGAGGGCCAACAGAAAGCGCAAGCGTGTCGGGCGAGGAACCGGATCGGGTTTGGGCAAGACCGCAGGCCGGGGTCACAAGGGTCAGAAGTCTCGTTCCGGATACTCCCAGCGGGCCGGGTTTGAAGGCGGGCAGATGCCTCTGTATCGGCGAGTCCCGAAGATGGGCTTTACCAATGTCTGTGCCAAGAAATACGCCATTGTGAATGTGCAATCCTTAAATCGCCTGGAAGAGGGAGTCAAGGTCACATCGGAGCTTCTGGTGGAGAAGGGCATCGTGAAAAAGAAAGAGGCTGGGTTGCGTGTCTTGGGACAGGGGAAACTGGAGAAGAAGCTCACCGTGCAGGCTCATCATTTCAGTGAGTCTGCCCGAGCGAAAATCGAGCAGGCGGGCGGCAGTGTGGAGGTGTTGGGCTGATGGCAGAGGGCCTCTTGACCGGAAGCATCCGCAACATCATCAAGGTCCCTGATCTGCGCACGCGTATTCTCTTTATGTTTGGGCTGCTGGCTGTGTACCGCATGGGCAGCTGGATCCCCACGCCTGGGGTGAACACATTGGCGCTGCAGCAACTTTTCGACCAGCAGGCGGGAACCATTTTCGGTTTTCTGGACGTTTTCTCAGGCGGGAATTTGAGGCGCCTGTCCATCTTTGCTCTGGGCATCATGCCCTACATCACGGCCTCCATTATCCTACAGTTGTTGACCGTGGTGTGGCCCTATCTGGAGCGCTTGTCCAAGGAAGGGCAGCTGGGTCGAAAGAAAATCACCCAGTACACGCGCTATCTAACCGTCGTCCTCAGTTTGTTTCAAGGTTTCGCCACATCCTTGGCCCTGGCCCAGACCGCCTCCGATCCCCCCATTGTGCCCAATCCCGGCTGGAGCTTCACCTTAATGACCATGCTGACTTTGACTACCGGGACCGCCTTTGTCATGTGGCTTGGGGAACAGATTTCCGAACGGGGTATTGGGAACGGGATTTCGCTGATTATCTTCGCCGGCATCGTGGTGGGCTTGGTTCCGGCGGTCATTTCCCTGGGTCAAGGGTTGCCTCCTCCCTTGGGAACGGGTGAACGAAGCATCTTTAGCATCCTTTTTCTGGTGGTACTCATGGTAGGGGTGACCGCCGCAGTGGTCTTTGTTGAACGGGGCCAGCGGCGCATTCCAATCCAGTACGCCAAGCGGGTGGTGGGACGGAAGGTGTACGGTGGACAATCCACCCATTTGCCCCTGAAGGTCAACTCGGGAGGCGTTATTCCCGTGATTTTTGCAGCCTCCATTGTGGCTTTTCCCTCCACGCTGGGACTGGTCTTTCCGGAGACTTCCTGGATGCAGGGAATGGCCACGCAGCTGCAGCAGGGATACCCTCTGTACAATTTGCTTTACGTCGCAGGAATCATTTTCTTCTGCTTTTTTTATGTCAGCATTATCTTTAATCCCGATGAAGTGGCTGACAACATCAGGAAGTACGGAGGATACATTCCCGGAATCCGCCCTGGAAAGAGAACTGCCGAGTTCATTGATCGGGCTTTGAGTCGTCTGACCGCCGCAGGTGCCATTTATCTGGTTTTGGTTTGTCTTTTGCCGGAGTTTCTGATTACCGGCTTTAAGGTCCAGCCCATTCCTTTGATTGGGCCTGCGATTGATAACTTCCTGGTTCAGTATGGGCTGGGTTACATCACCACCGGTTTAGGCGTAACTTTTTACTTCGGAGGGACCTCGCTGCTCATTGTGGTGGGTGTGGCCATGGATACGGTTCAGCAGATTGAATCGCAATTGATTATGCGCCATTATGAGGGATTCCTGAAGAAAGGAAGGATTCGCGGGAGAAGGGGATGACAGAGTGCCGCATCCTCGTATTGTTGGGTGCCCCTGGCGCTGGGAAGGGAACCCAGACAACAAAATTGGTCCAGAAGTTTCGGATGAAATACTTATCGACAGGTGAGGCCCTTCGACAGAAGGCAGGAGAGGATACGCTGCTGGGAAACCAGGCCCGCGAAAGCATGGAACGAGGAGAACTGGTTTCAAACGAGCTGGTGGCTCAGGTGGTCCGCGACTGCATGACGGATTTCAGGGACTCGACAGGCTTTATTTTGGACGGGTTCCCTCGCAATCGTTCTCAGGCCGAACTCTTGGAAGAGATTGCAGGAGAGACGCCCATCTGGGTGATCAATATTCGAGTGGATGAAGAGGTTGTGATCACGAGGTTGTCGGGGCGCCGGCACTGCGTGGAGTGTGGTAAAATCACCAATGTTAATTTCTCGCCTCCTCGGCAGGAGGGCGTCTGTGACACTTGCGGAGCAAAGTTAGTCCAACGTCCGGATGATTTTCCGAACGTTGTTCAGAGACGTCTACAAGTGTATCGCGAGCAGACGAAACCGCTAACTGATTTCTATTCGAAGAAGGGTTGCTACTTTGAAGTGGATGGAAATCTGGATACTGAAACGGTGTTTGAAAGAATTTCGGCCCATCTCACAGGCGAGGAGAGTTTGGCCGGGAATCCGCATTTGAGTGCGGGTCAATCATCGGCATGATTATTTGTAAGGGGAAGGCAGAACTTCAGAAGATGAGAGAGGCCAACTTGATCGTGGCCCGGGTGTTGAACCATTTGGGGACCCTGGTCCAGCCAGGTACAACAACCATCGAATTGGACTCGGCTTCAGAAAAGTTGATCCTCAAGATGGGAGCCCAACCCGCCTTTAAGGGTTATCATGGCTATCCGGCGGTCCTGTGTGCCTCGGTGAACGATCAGATCGTTCATGGAATTCCTAACGATGAACCTCTGAAGGAAGGGGATATCATCGGGTTGGACGTGGGCGTGCACTATAAAGGATATTGTGGAGACTCGGCTTGGACCTTTCCGGTAGGGGAGGTCTCCGACGACTTGAAACATCTCCTGGAAGTGACGAAGGAATCGCTGTACAAAGGAATCGAACAGGTCACTGTGGGGAATCGGGTATCGGACATTTCTTCCGCCGTCCAGACTTTCGTAGAAGGTCACGGATTTTCGGTGGTCCGGGAGTTTGTGGGACACGGTATTGGTGTGTCTCTGCATGAGGAACCTCAAGTGCCGAACTATGGGAAACCGGGCCAGGGACCGAGATTGGTTGAGGGAATGGTGTTGGCCATTGAACCCATGGTGAACAGCCAGGGGCCCGGGATCAAGGTGCTGGAGGATAAGTGGACAGCGGTCACTGCCGATGGCGGCTGCAGTGCCCACTTCGAGCATTCTGTGGCCGTCACCGAAAATGGACCATGGATCTTAAGTGAACTGGAGGAACTGAGCGAGCGTTCGCTTAGCGCTTAAGCCCGAACTATGCATAAATACTCTACTGCTTTGACGAAATCATCCGGCGTGCTGCACCGACTGCGTTGCACGACCCGCAAGCGGGTGTCCCCGCGCGTGGCGCAACGCACTCAGGTCGACGCTTTCCTCGCTTCGTGGCGAGAACCTATGCAAAATTGGGGCTAGAGGAAAATGAAAGTTCGGGCTTCGGTCAAAAAAATCTGTCCCAAGTGCAAAGTGATTCGACGCAAGGGGGTCGTGCGGGTGATCTGTCCCATCGCTAAGCACAAGCAGCGTCAGGGATGAACATTATGGGCACTTTAACCCTTTCTAACTATCTTGTGTTTTCTTTGCTCTTTTGTATATTCTCTGTGCGCACAACGCGTTATTCGGAGGTTCTATGCGGATAGAAGGAGTGAATATTCCCGATAGGAAGCGGGCCCAAATCGCCTTGACGTACATCTATGGGATCGGGAAAACACGTGCCACCGCGATCTTGAATCAGGCGAAGGTCAGCGTCGATACGGTGATCGAGAAACTGACCGAAGAGGAAGCGGTGCGCATTCGCAAGATTATCCAGGATGGGGGAAGGGTTGAAGGTGATCTCCGCAAAGAGGTGCAGCTGAATATCAAGCGATTGATGGATATCAACTGTTATCGAGGGTCGCGTCATCGTCGAGGGCTTCCCACTCGCGGTCAGAGAACCCATACCAATGCTCGTACTCGAAAGGGGCCGCGTAAGGCTGGAATTCACAGAAGGCGGAAGTAGGAAAGAAGGAGAAGTCCACGATTATGGCCAAAAAGAGAGTAGCCAAAAAGAAATCAACCAAGAAGAAGGAAAAGAAGACGGTTCTTCACGGATTAGCCTGCATAAAGGCAACCTTTAATAACACCCGAATCACCATCACTGATTTGGAGGGTAATGTGCTCAGCAGTTGTAGCGCAGGCGCACGGGGATTCCGGGGAAGTCGCAAGAGTACTCCTTTTGCGGCCTCTCAAGCGGCTCACTCGGCCGCGGTGACCGCCCGTGACCAGTACCGTATGAAATATTGCGACGTGAGGATCAAAGGACCCGGTGCCGGACGTGAGTCGGCCATTCGATCGTTGCAGGCGGCGGGGTTGGAAGTCCGTTCCATCAAGGACGTTACTCCCATTCCTCACAATGGGTGCCGGCCGCCCAAACGACGCCGGGTGTAAATGAGGCAGAAGGAGTCAGGAACGAGGAGTCAGGAGTTATAGTTTGGCAAGATATACAGGGCCTGTTTGTAGACTGTGTAGACGTGAGGGGATGAAGTTGTTCCTGAAGGGACAGCGATGTTACGGAGAGAAGTGCGCCATCGAGCAGCGGAACTTTGTGCCGGGTGAGCAGGGGCGCCGTGGCCGTTTTCGGAGGAAGATGATGGGCTACGGGTTGCAACTTCGCGAGAAACAGAAGGTGAAACGGATGTATGGGGTCCTGGAGAGGCAATTCCGGAATTACTTCAAGAAGGCCGCTCGTAAGAAGGGAATCACCGGCGAACTCCTGATGCAGTTGCTGGAACGTCGGTTGGATAATGTGGTGTACCGCCTTGGATTCGCCAGTTCCAGAAGCCAGGCTCGCCAGTGGGTACGGCACGGCCACGTCCTGCTGGATGGCCGTAAAGTGGATATCCCTTCCTGTCTGGTATCCAAGGGAGAGGAGATCTCCATTCGTAAGAAAAGTCAGGAGAATGTTTTGATTCTCAGTAATATCGAGGAGATGGCGGGGCGTAGTATTCCAAGCTGGCTGAACCTCGACAGTGAGAATTTCAAGGGCCAGGTGCTCGAATTACCTCGGCACGAAGACATCACTATGCCTATAGAGGAGTCACTGATCGTCGAGCTCTATTCAAAGTAACACCAACAGCCCGTCCTTCAAGGCAGACCAACATCGGAGAGTATAAATGGCACCTTTTCAAAGACCCAAAAGGCTTTTTAGTGATCCAAAGACCGCTACCCCGACCTTCGCGCATTTCCAGGCCCAGCCTTTCGAGCGGGGTTTTGGCACGACCATTGGCAATGCGATGCGCAGAGTTTTACTCTCGTCTATCGAAGGTGCAGCCATCACGGCAGTGAAAATCGACGGGATTCTTCATGAATTCTCATCCATTCCCGCGGTACGGGAGGATGTCACCGACGTGATCATGAATTTGAAGAAAATTCCCATCACACTGAATGTCAATCACCCCAAGACGATCTATCTGGAGTCGACGCGTGAAGGTGATCTCAAGTCAGGGGATATCAAGCCCGATCCGGATGTGGAGATCCTGGATCCAGACATCTTTATTGCCACCGTCAATGATAAGGCAAGTCTCAAAATGGAAATGAGAGTGAAACCTGGACGCGGGTACGTTCCGGCTGACGAAAATATGGACGAAGACCTGGACATTACGTACATTCCTCTGGATTCGATCCACTCTCCGGTCAAGAAGGTTGATTTCGGTGTTGAGGCGGCTCGGTTCGGTCAGTTAACCGACTATGACCAGCTCAATCTGGAAATCTGGACCAACGGCTGTATTTCCCCGCAAGAAGCGGTAGCCCAGGCCGCCAAGATTATCAAAGATCAGCTGTATATTTTCATCAATTTTGAAGAAGAGCCGGAACCTCACGAAGCAGAAGAGCCGGAAGAAGAACTGGAAGGGATCAACGAGAACCTCAATAAGTCCGTTGAAGAGTTGGAGCTCTCCGTGAGGTCCTATAACTGCCTGAAGAATGCCAACATCCGAAACATTAGGGAACTGGTGACCAAGAGTGAAGCGGACATGCTCAAAACAAAGAACTTTGGCCGCAAATCCCTCAACGAGATTAAGGAGATCCTTTCGGGCATGGGTCTGTCCTTTGCCATGACGGTGGATGACAAGGGCCGGTTGGTCAAGGAAGAAGCCCAGGCCTAAGGAGGCTGATAACTGACAGAGGTCAGCAAGAAGTATGAGACATCGTTGGACAGGTCGAAAACTCAATCGCACCTCCAGTCATCGAAAAGCCATGTTCCGCAACATGGTGACGGACTTTTTGGACAAGGAAAGAATCATCACCACGGTTGCCAAGGCCAAAGAGCTGAGGTCTTTTGCGGAGAAGATGATCACTCTGGGCAAACGGGACAATCTCCACTCTCGCCGCCGGGCCCTATCCATCATTCGAAGGAAATCGGTGGTGCACAAGCTGTTTGACTCTCTAGCTCCACGCTATGCCGATCGCAATGGGGGGTTCACACGCATCATCCGATTAGGTTTTCGCAAGGGCGATAGCGTCGAGACAGCCATTATCGAGTTGGTGGATCGGGAAGGGGAGAAAGACACTACCAAGAAGAGTAAGAAGAGTAAGAAGACACCCTCCCAAAAAGAACCGGAAAGCGAAAACACCGCCTAGCCTCAGCTACTGCGCTTGCCCCACGTTTCCTTGACTACCTTGAGCTGTTCTTTCGCCTGATGGATGGCTTCCTTGGCTTGCTTTTCAGTGTATCCGAATGCCTGTATAACTTCCTTGAGATCGCTTTCATACAGAGAACGCAAGACCAGCTGTCGATCCAGGCGCAGATTGTGGGCGGTCAGCAGAGCATGAGCAAATTCCTCGAAAGTATCAGCCCCGCTCACTTCATAGAGGATGCGGATTCCGAGAATGCCCAGGCCTGTCAGTTGCTCCAAGGTGAAAAAGGTCGACGATACGATGTCTTTTTCCGTCAGGTGTTCCTTCTTCAAAACAACAGTCTCAGTCCCTGGGTGAGCGGCCCCTAGTTGCGAGACCCCCAAAAGAGAAACGATCGTCAGAAGTATAAGAATTCTCCTGGGCATTATTCCTTAAACCCCTTTGAATTGGACACAATGAACCTGTTTCAGATCCTAATTGTGTCTAAAGGGCGCTATTTTGTCAAAGATCTATGACATGTCCGGCCTGCATCGCATGGATTTGAAGGCTCCCCGCAACTTTGCATCCACCTTGACCTAAGGATGTCCTTTGGCTATATACTCTACTCCTGAATGCTCCTCAGTAGCTCAATTGGCAGAGCATCCGGCTGTTAACCGGAGGGTTGTAGGTTCGAGTCCTACCTGGGGAGCCATAATTTTCAATTACTTACGACGATCGTCGAAACCTCAATATTGTGGCTGTGTCACTAGGTGTGTCACCTAGCGAGTCCATATTACCTCCTAAAGCCTTATCAATCAGGCAAATCGAGTCATGCTTGTGTGTCACCGAAAGGTGCGCATAACGCAAGGTCATCTGAAGGCTCTTGTGACCGAGTAGCTCGCGGACCACGTTTAAATCCGCACCGCTCATGACCAGTTGCGAGGCAAAGGTGTGGCGAAGATCATGGAATCGAAAGTCTTCGATCCCGGCCTTCTTTAACGCCTTGTGGAATGAGTTCTTCACGTCGGTGAAGGGTTCATTGACTTCGCCTGATTTGAGATCTTCATTGCGCCGTGGAAGGTAACTCGGAAACACGTAGCCCCCTTCAAAGCGAGAGGGAAGTGACAAGAGTACCTTCTCGAGTTCACCTGAGATGGGAAGATGGCGGCTTTCGCCGTTTTTGGTTCGGAGCAGGAAGATGGTTTTCCTCCTTAAATCCACATCTCGCCATTTTAGATTGAAGATCTTACTTTTTCGCATTCCGGTGTAAAGCGCACAGATGACAACGGGCCTAAGATGCTTGTCACAAGCTTTCAGAAGTCTTGGGATCTCATCCTGCTCCAGATAGCGGACCCTGCCGTGATTCTCCTTGAAAAGCTTCAGGTAGCCAACGGGATTCTCCAGCACCTTTCGCCAGCGCTTGTAGTTGATGATCAGATTGAACATGGACTTAAGCAGCTGCAGGTCCCTGTTAGCCGTTGTAGTGGATATCCGGTCTCGGGATCTTCTTAGAGCAATGTACTCGCAGACCAGTTCAGGCGTGATAGCCGTAATCAGCCGATCCTTAAAGAAGCCCTTGAGCCGGTTCAGCAGTCCACGAAGGCCGTTCCATTTTAAGTGGCGGCCGTGGTGTTCCCAGTACCATTCGCAAAGTTCTGGGAACGTCATGCTGGGGCGTTCCTGTTTATCCAGAAACTTATCTTCAGCCAACTCGATCTTTTGCTTTTTCAGGATGTCCTCAGCCAGTCGCTTGGACTCCTGACCCGTTGATTGACGGATCATGCGCCCGTCGGGTCCTTTGAAGCGGATATACCAGATCTTACCTCGTCGGTAGGCTCCCATACCTACCTCCTTTCCTTTGGGAGCTCCCGGTAGAACACGGGACACCGTCTGGTAACAGATCCGCCCAGGAAGAAGTTGCATCGGTTCCCTTGATACCTGAAGGGTATGTCGTTGGCAACGGAAATGATCATCCTTAACGTACCTCTCGTTGTCTTTGGTTGAGCCAATCCTGAATATCATCCGGCCGGAACCGAATGCAGCTCTTGCGAGTACCACGGGAGAGGACCAAGTGGGGAATGGATCGCTGTTTGACCCATAGATAGATAGTGGCCGGGCGAACGGCGAGATAGGTGGCAAGCTCCTTAACGGTCCAAAGCTTCATGATCGTTTCCCAGGGACTATCCTTTTCGCTTCTCCTTCCAGTTGGGGGGTGCTTTGAGGAGCAACTCCTCACACGAAGGGCAATATAGGCCCGCCTTACCGAAAAGCGGCTCCTGAATGCTGTGGAGGGACTTTCTAACGGCCACATCGCAGCTCTTACACACGACGAAGCCATCCATTAAGGAGACCTCACGGCCGGAAAGTTCCTCCAGGCGATCGATTCCTTTTTGGTAGCGCACAAAAATCTGAAGCCCACAGGGCTCACAGATCATGTAGGGCTTTTGCTTTTTCGTCGTTCCAATCTCCAAAGCCACATCACACAAGGGACAGGGAAAAGTACTCATCACTTAAAACTCCTTTCTAAAAGAGCAGCTAAGAGGGCTCTTTTAGAAATCATCGCCCGCACAGGGCTGAAGTCAAATCGTTAAAAAGGAGGATTAACAACTGCCAAGTGGAGAGTAACTTAGGGCGAGGACGTTAACCAAAGTGGGGCGTTGGACTGTTAATTAGAGGGTATTTTTGTTAACAAAATGTTAAAGGGCGAGAAAATAAATATTTTTTCGTGTTCGCCATAAGCCATTGAGATTCAAAAGAACCAACGTTTAAGCCGTTTTAAATGGATCGATGGATCAATCGATGGGGATCAAACTCTTGTTTTGCGTAGGTATTTACTGTGCAGGTTTTCATCAATGGAGTTGTAAACGCCGAGATAGTTTGCGCGTTTTTTCCATCTAGAAACATAGACGGACAT